>JAWDNK010000014.1:0-17920 GCA_046534355.1 Candidatus Martarchaeota archaeon
TCGACTTATTTTCTTCAACTGCATGCGGTACATCTCCGCCAATTCATCGGTAGTCGTCGCTTCTTCGGGAGATTTATCGGTCCTCCACCTCCCGGTGGCACGAGGGAACCTGATGGCCAAGCCGGCGCCCTCCTTTATTGCCCCAAAAGCCGCGGTATGTATGGGGCTCAGCGTTATTTCAGCGCCCTTGACCTCAATTACGTACTTCGGCTCAAACCAGACATCTGGCTTCATGAGGCTATTGACGCGGACGGGTTTGTTTTCAACTCTGGCGTCTGCCAGCTTCTGCGGCAAGGAAAATAACTCATCATCGGAAAAACCGCTCCCAAGTTTGCACACGGTGCAAAACTCGTCGGTTTTGTTATCGTAGGCCGCCAGCAGCAAGGCTCCATAAGTACCGGCTCTCTTACCCCTTCCGTTGAAGGCGCCGACTATCACGAGGTCTACCGTATCGGCCAGCTCGCTCTTGTAGTCCCTCTTGTACTTTATCCACAGCCAGCCGCGAGCCCCGGCCTGGTAAACCGAGGCAGGAGTTATGTCTTTTGCCATCACGCCCTCGCAACCGTCGCTTATAGCCTCTTCAAAGAATTTTTCAAATGAATTGAGATCTGAAACGATGGTCCTCGTAGCTAGCTTAACCGAGCCAGACTCATCAACTATTTCCTCGAGCTTCTTCCTCCTTTCCATGTAGGGGGTCTGGGTTAAATCCTCGCCGTTTAGGTACATTACGTCAAACAGGAATATGTTCGTGGGTATCTCTTCCAGCGCTTCTTCTATGCCGTATTTCCTCCTCCTATGCATGAGTTGTTGGAACGGCATCAACTCGCCGGTATTGGGGTCTACGCCCACGATCTCCCCTTCTACTATGGCCTCTTCGGCTCTAACGTAAGTGCTCACCGCCTTTATGACGTCTGGAAACTGCGACGTTATGTTTTCAAGACGCCTACTAAACAACGTAACTTTTCCGCGCACCACGTGTGCCTGGCAACGTTCTCCATCGTACTTGTACTCAAGAGCCGACTTCCCACCCAACTTCTCTAAAACCTCTTCGGGACTCGGTAACCTCTCAGCCAACATGGGGCGAATGGGCTTGCCGGGGGTTGGCTTGAGCTCCTTTAAACCCTCTAGACCGTGAGCGGCCAGCTCGCTGGCCACCAATCCTATGTCGCTAGTCAGGTTGTACGCCCTTTCGATCAACGTCCTATCGCCCTGCGCATATAGGTCGGCCAAGGCATCGAGGATCGTCATATCGGCGACCCCCAGCCGAAGCTTTCCCATTACCGTCCTGATCAAGTACTTCGCGCCATTCGGCGTGAGGCCGCCAAGCAAACCCGCCAACCAGGCCAGCTTCTCGTCCTGAGCTCCCCCTCCCGCGGACTTAGAGATCTTGTCCAGTACGGAATAAACCTCCAGAACGGTGGGCGGTTTCGGCTGAAGGAGCAACTGAACGCTCTTCTTGCTGAATAGCTGCTCTGCGACCAATCCGAGGTCTCCCAGTTTCTCATAAAGGGCATCCACTTCCCTGGTAGAAACGCCGGCAGCCCTCGATATCGCGCGGGCTACCAATTTTTCCCCCAATCCGATCTCAACGCCTTCGAAATCCGGATAAAGCTTACCAAGCGTCAGGTAGCTGAGTATACCCACTTCATCCTTTCCTGCCTTTCTGAACATCTCCACCAGCGTAGACGTCATCTCCAAACGCTTGGTGGTTGACTCTATCTTGGAGTAGTAGTCCGCGACCTCGGAGTACAACAACCCTTTTAACCTTTGGCGCGCACTTTTAAATCTTGACCTCAGTGGCCATCTTCCAACACCGCAAGACCAAACGGGCAAAAAGAATGCACTACTTCCGAGCTAAGTAGGGGCGTACATGCCGAAAGAGCTGCTGACCAACCACAGAGAGTCTCCCTTCACTTCATTCAGTCCATTCACGGAGTGGCGTTCATTGGCACTGCGCATACGCTTAGAGCGCTCGCTAAGCTTAATTGCGCCCGTTTGTGAACATTGGTATGTCGCTTTGGAAGGACATCGTAACCACCATGAAATTGATAAGGAAACCGACGCGGAAGGAGTTCTGGTTATCCACGAGGATAACTTTCTTGGGGCTCCTGGCCGTCGGTACGTTAGCGTTCCTCATACACATACTCATGTCAGCGCTCCCGCTGTAGGTGAACGAAATGCCATTCACTTACGCCCTCAAAATGACTCGCGGGAGGGAGGAGGAAGTGATTTCGGAGCTGGCCGAAAAAGCTAAAAACATGAACTCGCGTGGTACCCCTCAAATTTACTCCATCACATCCATACCCTCCCTTAGGGGGTACGTCCTGATTGAAGCCGCCAGCTCCGCTGCGATCGATCGGTTGATAGAAGGAGATAGGTTCGTCAGGGGTAGAATAAAGGGATTGGTTAAGGACGATGAGCTTCAGAAGCTTTTAGTTCCAGCCCCGGTAATCGACCAAATAAAGGAGGGATACCTAGTCGAGGTCACCGGTGGCCTATTGAAGGGCATGAGGGGCAAAATAGAATTCATTAATAAGGCAAAAGGTGAGGTCGGCATAAGCCTAATCGGCACGCCGAACGTGATGCCAGTAGTCGTATCGGCGGATTCCTTAAAGGTGATATCCGCAGAAGGCTCGGAGAAAAAGGAAGAGGTAGGAACTCAAAATGGCTAAAAAAGTGTTCAAGTTTAGGGTCGACGCCGGGAAGGCAACACCTGGGCCTCCGATCGGTCAGGCTCTCGGCCCAACGGGCGTAAAGACACCCCAAGTTGTAGCCAAGATAAATGAGCTGACGAAGAAGTACATGGGCATGAAGGTACCGGTCAAGGTAACGGTAGACATGTCAAGCAAAGACTTTGAGGTAGAAGTAGGTCAGCCATCGCTTTCATCTGTTCTGCTGCACGAAATAGGCAAATCCGGTGGGGTTGGAAAACCCGGGGTAGCCGGGGAAGCCACGGCCGGGGACATATCCCTTGAAACCATAGTCAAAGTGACTGAGGATAGGGCAGACTCGCTGACGGCCTCGACGTTCAAAGGCGCGGTCAGGACGGTCCTGGGCGTAGCCGCCTCGGTAGGCCTCACGGTTAACGGTAAAAAGCCAAAAGAAGTCATTTCAGAAATAAATTCCGGTGCCTATGATCAGCTTTTAAGCAAGGGTGAAATAGAGTTTGAAGCAAAGAGGGCGAAATGGCGATGCCTATACCTACGCTAGATCAGTTGGTTGACGCCGTGAAGCGCGCCAGAGCCGAAAGTAAACCGAGGAACTTCAAACAAAGCTTCGAGCTGACAGTGCAATTACCGCACTTCGATCCGAGGAAACAGGAATACAAACAAAACAAATCGGTGTTACTCCCGCATGAACTAAAGTCCACCAGCGTGGCCGTTTTCGCGGTCGGCGAAAAGCGGGCGATGGCGGAGAAAGCTGGGGCTGCGTTCACCATGGGCAGAGACGAGCTAACGGCCCTGGCCCAGGACAAAAAAAGTGCAAGAAAAGTAGCCAAAGGTTACGATTACTACCTGGCCGAAACGGAGCTAATGCCTACGGTCGGTAGGGTGCTCGGTCCCTTCCTCGGACCCAGAGGCAAGATGCCGGACCCAATTCCCCCTAACGCGGACGTGACGTCATTGGTGGAGAGAGCTAGAAGAACCGCGAAGGTCAGGATGAAGGATCAACCATACTTATCCGTCAAAATAGGAGAAGAAGACATGAGCGATCAGGAGATTGCGGAGAACGCGCTGGCCGTGCTTAACGAAGTGGCCAGGGAGTTCAAAAATCCCTCCGTCGAAATTGGAAAGGTCTTGATCAAGCTCACCATGGGTAAACCGATTGAAATCGGGTGATTGATTTTGCCCTCAGAACAAATATTATTAAAGAAACGTGAACTCTCTTCCCAGTTAGCTGAAAAAATAAAGGAGTATCCAGCCATAATGGTCATAGGGATACAGGGGGCTAGCGGTCACATGATGTCAGAGCTAAGGGCAAGGCTCAGGGGGCTAGGAGAGGTAAAAGTCGCCAAAAATAGCGTCGTTGTAAGGGCGCTGACGTCGCTGCAAAGAGAGCGCCCCGGCATAGAAAAGCTGACCGACCTGATGAAGGGTAGTAACGCCATTATCCTTTCCAAAGTCTCCCCTTTCCTGGTCTCAACAACCGTCGAAGAAATAAAGCAGGCAGACTGGATCAAAAGCGGTGCCACCGCCAAGACAGACGTCGTGATCCCAGCGGGAGACTTGGGACTACCTCCTGGAGGGCCCGCGACCATATTAACTGACATGGGAGCAAAAACCAGAATAGTAAAGGGCATGCTCAGGTTGGATGAGGATTTCACGCTGATCCGCGCCGGAGAAAAAGTGAGCGCTGCCGCAGCAGCGCTCCTGATGGCGCTAGATATAAGACCAATCCAACTATCCTTTGAGATAAAGGGCGCTTGGGACGGTATTTTCATACCGGGCGAAGAACTGCACATAGACATCGAGAAATACGAGCGCGACCTAACGGAGGCAAGGATGAAGGCGCTGACGCTGGCTGTGGAATCGGAGATATTTACCGATGAAAGCACGCCCTTAATCCTTCAAAGGGCGGCGCAAAGGGCGGTGGCCATGGCTCAGACGGGCGCTTTCTACGCGCCAGACGAACTAGAACTCGCGCTTAAGAAAGCGGCCTCCTCCGCCGCCCTGGTAAAGGCGCTGGCCAACCTTTGACGTAAAAGCGGTTTTGTAAAAAGCTACCCTGGGCCCTCGATCCTCGCGTGAGGCCCACGCCCAGATATAGAGGGCCGAATCCCTAGGACCCAAGCTCGGTATGAAAGGTACACCGTACTTAAGCGAAATAGCCATCAGCGAACTTCTGGGACCCGGCTCCTCGGACCCGAGAAGGGGTGGATTTCCCTCAACTATGAAGACCGGCTTCCCAAGCGTCTTCATGAATATTGCCTCTTCAAACAAACTCCCCGAGGAAAGCAAACCCATGACACTGTCACAGCTCAAAACCCTTACGACCGCATCCTTCACTTTTATGTATTCACCACCAAGGTCCCTGAACTCGCACGATACGCCCAAACCGCTAAGTTCAGCCAAAAGACGCGTCCCCCTGAGCCTCTGATCGACCTCTATCTTTCTCCTTTCTTCCCCGGACATCTCTTCTATAGTATTAGTCTGCCCTTTATCCGTTTTTGTGTTCGCCCCTTCCGGCACCACGTAGTCCTCAAGACCCTTGCCCTTGGAAACCCCGCGCGCCACTTCGCCCTTCCTCGAGACCAATCTATCCATCACGCCCTCCCTCCTCACGGATATCCAATGATAACTTTCATCCGCAGTGCCCTTCGCGACCAACACTAGTAGCCTCCCTTCTTTTTTCCTGCCCGTCCTTCCCCGGCGCTGTATCAACCTTATGGCGCTGGGCACGTTATCGTAAAATATGACCAAATCGCAGTTCTCGATATCCAAGCCTTCCTCCGCCACCTGAGTGGCCACTAGAACGTTGAGCAGCCCTTCTCTAAAATCTTCCAAGACCCTCATCTGATCCTTTTGACTCATACCTTTCTCATCTCCCCTGGCGGCCTGGCCCATGAAAGGCGCAACCTTTACCCCGTCCACATCTTGAAGTAAGGAGGCAAGCACCCTAGCTGTTTCCCTGTAGTGAGCGAAAACCAGCACTTTGTTCCCCTTCTCTTTCAACCCGTTCCGGACCGCATCCCTCAAAACCGGCACCTTGGGATGCTCCACTCCATCCTCCTTAAGCGCCTCAAGCGAATGCCTTGCGTTAGTCCACGCCTCCTCCCTGACGAGCGCGCGCAATGAGCGAGTCGAACCCTCTTGTTCTGCTTCGGATTCGATTTCCTCCATATAAGCCAATGCGCTGCTGACGCCCTCCACTTCCAAAAGCAGCTTTGCATGCCTAACCCTTATGGCGTTATTGAGAAGCCCATACGCCAAATACGTGCTTGAATCCCGCTCACCCGATTCCATTTGCGCCCTAAGCTTCTGCTGCACGTTAAGCAAGTACTTTGTGGGTACGTTGTCCCCGCGAAACCTTATCCCAAAAGCCGAAAGGCGGTCCAAGTACTTATTAGAGAGCGACTCAAGAACCCACGCCACCTGCCGCATTTCCGTGGGCAAAGTTACCTCAACTCTTTCTTCCCGAACCCCCTTGACGTAAGGAGCAACGTCAGGACTCTTCTCATCCCGAGCCTCCACGTGGGTTATGAAAAGGTTGGATAGGACCTCGTCCATGTGTTCGCGCGTGTGACCAGGCGAGGCCGTTAGTCCCATGATGAGGGGATGTTTTGCTTCCTTAACGTATCTGGCAGCTATGTAAACGTAAGGGTAATCTCCCACCGCGTGATGAGCTTCGTCGAACACCGCAAAGCAAACGTCGCTCAGGTCATACCTTCCCTCTTCTAGGTCGTTTCTGAGCGCCTGGGGCGTCATGAAAAGCACTGAGCTATGGTTCCACTGCCACTTACGTAACTCCGGGTCCACTTCGCCCGTCAGCACTTTCATGTCAGGTATGTCTAGCATCGACCTGAAGGCTGAAAGGTGCTGCTCCGCCAAAGGCCTGGTGGGCGCTAGCACCAATATTTTCTCATCCGGGTATTCCTGAAACCTACGCGCGGCAACCATGGCCGCCACCACCGTCTTCCCCAATCCCGTAGGGAGCACCACCAACGTATTTTCCCTGAGGGATGATGAATATATGTTGAGCTGGTACTCTCTCGGGCGAAACCCGCTCTTTTTCATGAAAGATGGCACGTCGGGAAGTCCCTGCACGAACAACTGGATAGCCCGCTTTTAGCCGTTTCTACCGAGAGGCGACGCCTCCTCGTAGAACCTGATAGAAGCGGGTATTATAGCGGACCTGGGCAGCGGAAACCCACCGCGCGGGGGCCCGTCCCCGAAGTCGACCCACTTAACGACTTCCCTATCCGACCCCAAGGCCGCCAGTAACACGATTTTCCTGCCCTTCACGAATATTCCCTTCCCCAATTTTTTCTCCAATTGACCCAGCAAATCGAATGCCTCTTCAAAGCTCATGAAACGTCCCTCACTAGCCCGCACATCCATGAGCAAGAGCGTATGCAGGTCCCGCGACAGGTTATCCGCAACTACTTCGTATGGCGTCTCCGGGAAGTACCCGTATTTCTCATCGGGAAAAACGAGTGTCACCGGGGGCCCAAACCTGTAGGGATCCAAGCCGGATGATGAAGGGGCCAATGACAACACGGAAAGCCCGTGAAAAACCTTCACCGGGATCCCCATGCTCTCAGCCCGCCTTTTCACCACCAAGTGGGTGGTAAATATGAACGGATCGCCAAAAACCAGGAGCGCGACGTTAGCCTGCTGGGCAGCCTTCAACACAACCAATGCGTTATTTTCTTCAAGGTCTGCCCGATCCAGCAACACCACCTTTTTGCCAGTGAAACTCTCCACTTCCTGCAATGTACTCTCGTCTTCGGGATCGGTGTACTTCTCAGCGAATACGTAATCACAGGCCCTCACCGCTTCAAGCAAACCACAGGTCAGATTCTTGGGCCCGCCAACGCCCATGCCACCGATCACGAGCAATCCGTCTCCCTTCCTATAACTCGCGGCTCTCCCCGTTTGGCGCCGGCGCTCACCAGCGATTCAATTTTCTTCAAATCGTCCAGCACCTGGGACATCAGCGCGATGTATGAAGAGGCGTTATCTGGATCCGTCTCCAAAAGCGCGGTCAAATCGCTGAGCTTTCTCAACAAAACATCCCTAGCTCTTTCGAGGATATAAGGCTCCATGGCAGCGGCCTCGCTTTCCCCCGCTCTCAGGTATACCACAGGGCGGTTGCAATGAGGGCAAATCACTTGACCATCCCTCAGCTTGAAAAGCGGAGACCCGCACACGGGGCACGTGTCGGCAAGCATCGTAGCGCCCGATTTTAACAAGTCTGCCATTCTCTTTATGTCTTGGTCGTTTATCATATGAATGGTCGGAAAGCTAGTAAAAGTTTAACCCCTGACCTCCTCCACGCCACGAAGGGCGATGGATTCCCGAGGTCTCGGGGGTTACGCCCCTTTTTCGGGCGCTACTGGGTTGCGACTCACAGGAAAGAGAGCGGTTTATTCACCGTTGAAACTACCGCGTTGGCCTTCTTCAGGATGCTCAGCGCGCCGTTCATGTCGGAGCGCAGCTTATGCTCCAAGGGACAGCTGATCACGCCTCTAGCCCCTCTCTTGGCTTCCCCGCCGCGATAGGCACAGTACTTGGACGCGTTGTATTCGACGACCTCTAAGGCCTTCACGCCGCACTCATGGGCCCTCGATCCAATCGCGTCCATCGGTTTACGGCAGGACCAGAGGTCAACGGCGAGCTCGTTGCCCTCCTCCTGCGCTGCGCTGAGAGGGTAGCCCAAGCAGATCGCCGAGGCGCCGAGTTGATCTAGGGCCTTCACCGAGTGGGAAGCGAGGAGGCGGTACAGGTGAAGTAGCCCGCTCGTCAACTTCTTGAAGAGCCTCCTCTTCTCCCTATCAAGCCCATCACGGGCCTCCTGTTCCCCCATATTCTTGGCCTTGTCCGCCAGCGACCGAACCTCTGAGATCTCTTTCTCGGAGTAGAAGTAGTCCTCCTCAGTTCTTACGCCTTTGTAAAACGACCAAGTGCCGTCGCCGACGACGAGGACGCTGGCCAGGACGCTCATTTTATGCCCAAGTCGACTGAAGCGGCCTCGTCACCCTTGGGAGACTCGACTTACACGGATCTACTCTCGCCGCGGACTACGTGCTCCGACTCGTTGCCATTCTGGGTCGTCTCAGCGCTCACCTTGAGCTGGACAGAGGCGTACCAAGCGTTCTCGGCCTCGTCGCGGTATACCTCAAGCCTAACCCCTTTGCTGCCCCACCTCAGCCCGCCAGCGAAGTCGATACCGAGGCCGAAGTCCTTGATCATTAGCCTGCGGTTTTCTTCCTCCACCGCGTGCCCGTGCTGCCTCACGGCGAGGGGCGACTTCCCCCTCCCGGTCTCCCCGCCCTCCCAGTAACCCGGCATCCCCACGCGGAGCGCAGGATGGCAACCTTCCCTCTCCCCGGGGTGCAACCTTCTATCTCCCTTCTTCATCCTTAGGAAGGAGAGAGGTGATGAACACTCCTCGTCCAGGACTCGATCGGCGTTGGCCTTTAGCGCGCTCCCATACTTCTCGCAGTACCCCTCGCGTGCCTCCTCGAAGTCCACTTCCCCTCCAGGGGTGCACCCCTGCCTCCTCTCGCGGTCGAGCTCTTGAGGGGCTTGGCCGAGAGCCGCTGAATTCCCGAGCTCCCTCTCTTAAAACCGTCGGGCAAAAGGCGTACGACGATGTCCTCCCATCCGCGCGTTTGACTTCGCCGACGCCCTCCCGCGTGGGAGAAATCGGCCCCCGCCCCTCACGTTTTAAGAGTTGACCCGAGGAGGGCATCGCCAAAAAACTTTCGGCTTAACGACCTTACCCCCGCCCCAGAAGGAGCGAGGCTTGCCTTCTTTTTGTCAAACCACTACAAAACAAACGTTTCACGGTTACATCTTCTTCCCCTTTTTCGTCAAAGTTGAGGGATCCCGGCGGCGCAAAGCACGCATTTGCCCCATAGCTAAGGTTTGCCCCTCTTACTGAGGGTTCCCCCAGAGTTTACGCAGCCCAACGGAAAAAGTCCGCCGCCAAAAAGACTGCCGATGCTCTTCTTAGGGTAGCGCTCATCGCTGTCGTGCATACAGGTTCGCTCGCCTTCTAAAGCAGCCTCAGCGGGTGCTAGCTTCCCCTCCTTGAAGAGCTTCAAAGCTTCTTTTTCGTCCGAAGTAGGAGAGCGCAACACTAATATACCCTCGCCCTTCAGGTTGGAAAGCATTCCTTCACCTATCTCTCTTACCACTAAAACCTCAACCCCCTTGTCTTTTAGCTGTTTGGCCAGCCTTATGCCCTTCCTCCTATCTTCTCCCAACGCGGGATTAGGGACTAACTCGGTTCTACCGGTTTGCGTATCCACGATCTTCAACAGAGGAGCCGTAGCCACGTGCCCCCTGATCACGCCGTCCTCCTGCTCGGAGAACGCTACCGTCCACTTACCGGTAAAAGAGCCGGGCTCCACGTGAATGGAAACGTACGAAACTTCTGGTACCTTGCGCTTTATCTCTCCCTCGACCCTGTCGGCTAGATCGTCCGCTTCCTTCACCGAGTAATTGGGTGGAGCCTCAAGGTGCATTTCAGCGAAATAGTAAGGCCCTGCTGACCGCACCCTCAACTCATGTACGCCGATCACCCCATCAACCCGCGAGGCCACTTCTTTAATGCGATTCTCAACGGTTTCGTTGCTAACGTCCAATAAGACTAAAAGCGCATCCTTTCCTATCTTGTAAGCCTCAAAAACTATATAAGCGGATACGACCAAAGCCGCTCCTATCGCCAGGGGATTTACGGCCAACCACTCCCCAATGATACCGAAAATCACAACGAGCGAAGAAAGCACGTCCTGATAGGCGTGAGCGCTTTGCGCTTCAATGGAACCGAGCTTAATCCCCGGAGTGGACTTTAGATAAACCATCAGCAAATAGCTAGCAACAAGGCTAACGGACTCAATCGCCACCGGTACAAGCGGTTCTTCGACGCGGATAACTCTCAAGGAGTCAAAACCTATTTCCACCGCCGCTGCAGATATGGCCACCGCGACCAAAAGCGAAGCCATGTTCTCGAGCTTGTAAAGACCGAAGGGAAACCTTTCAGAGGGAGGGCGCTCCGCCAATGCTAGACTCACGTAAACCGCGGCGGCCATGGCCACATCAGAGATTGAGTGTATGCCATCCGCGAAAATTATGACGCTACCGAAGATCAACCCGCTGCCAATTTTTGCCAATGCCATCGCTAGAAACGCGAAGGCGGATATCAGCGTACGCTTGCGCGCCTCTTCGAACATGACGCATATATTTCGGATTACCGATATAAGATTTTTCTGACCACGATTGCTGGCACACGCCTCCCCCAAAAACTCAACTAAACTCAACCGTGCATTCAGACGTCGAAGTACAATTGAAATTCCATGGGATGCGGCCGCATATTCACGTCGGTGTAGTCTTTCAGCTCTTGAAGGATTATCTTATCTATGAGGGACCTGCTGAATACCGGCATCAGGTAATCGCAGTCCGATTGCAGTGCTTCCACGGCCTCCTTCAGAGAGCCCGGGAGCACCCCTATTCCTCTTTCTCTTCTCTCGTCCTCGGTTAGTTCGTATATGTTCCTGTCGACTGGGTCTCCGGGGTCTATTTTCTTCTTTATGCCATCAATAACAGCCGCGGTCATTGCAGCGAAGACCAGGTACGGGTTCGATGATGGATCGGGAGGCCTAAACTCGAGCCTTTTTTCAGCGGCGTGTTCTTCTCCGCGGTGATAGGCCGGTATCCTGACCGCAGCCGACCGGTTGGCCTTACTCCATGCCATGTAGACTGGCGCCTCGTAACCCGGAACCAATCTCTTGTAGGAAGATGTAGTAGGTGCAACTATAGACGCCAACGAGCGAGCGTGCTCTAACAGACCCCCTACGGCATATCTACCCAACTGGCTGAGCTCGGCATAACCATCCGATGCATCGTAAAAGGCGTTTGTAGAACCCGTCCAGAGCGAGAAGTGAACGTGCATACCAGAGGCGTTATCACCGAAGATGGGTTTGGGCATGAAGGTCGCAACCATCCCCATACCTCTTGCGACGTTCTTAACCACGTATTTTATGGTGGAGACCGCGTCAGCTGAGGCCACTAGTTCATCCCTCATTATGTTTATCTCGCCCTGCCCAGCCGTGGAGACCTCGTGATGGTGGGCATCGCAGATTACGTGAAAGTAATCCTCTAGGTAAGCGACCGACCTGCTCCTCAGCTCGTAAAGCGAATCCTGAGGTGGTGCAGGGTAGTATCCCCCCTTGAACGGTATGGGATAACCATTACCCCCCCAAGACCAGGGGGCTTCCCTGGATTCGATCTGGTAACTCTCTCCCCTGTAAGGCTGCAATGTATCCCAATTCACCCTATCAAAAACGAAAAACTCGACCTCTGGCCCCCAATAAGAGACATAACCCTGGTCTGCAAGCATCGAATACGCGCGCTTGGCAACGTACCGCGGGGCATCTTCAAAAAGACTTCCCCCGGAAGCGTTACCCACGTCGCAAATGAAGCGAATAGTCGCAAACTCCTGTGGATACCAGGGGACCAAGGCAGCAGTCGAGGGATCAGGAAACAACACCATGTCAGACTCGTCGATCTTCGCAAAACCCCTTATGGAGGAACCGTCTAGCTTTGGCACTCCATACTTAAAGGAACGTTCGTCAAGTGCGTGGGAAGGAATTGTGACGTGCTGGAGCCTCCCGCTCAAATCCACGAACTGGAGGTCCACGAACCTAACCTTGCCAGCTAAAGAAAGAGCGTCTTCCACCGATAACTTATGAGGTCTTAAGGAACCGTCTTTCAGCTCATATGGCATGATTTAAGGGGTTATGGTGATATAAGCCTTTTGAATAAAATCCATAATTTCCGCGAATTCCTAAAAAGTCGTCCACCGTGATCCCCACATTTAGAAATTTTGTTCGCAATCATCGCGGCGAACGCGCCTGCGGCCACGCCGCCGTCTATGTTCACCACCGCAATGCCCATGGGGCACGCCTGTAGCATTGACATGAGTGCCGCCTCCCCCTTACCGCCGTACCCGTAACCGGTGGAAACGGGGACGCCTATCACGGGAAGGTCCACAAGGGACGCGACTACTGCAGGAAGTGCCCCTTCCATGCCCGCTGCCACGACCAACACTTGCACTCCCTCGTCAAGCATTTCTTTCAAGGGTTTGAATAACCTATGCAAACCCGCCACTCCCACATCCATCGCAACGAGCACATCACATCCCATTTCCTGCGCCACCATCTTGACCTCTTCCACGATCGGGGCGTCAGCCGTGCCCCCGGAAAGAACTCCGATCTTTCCCCCGGTCCTCACGGGTAGGAAACCCCTTCTTCTAATGGTGAAACACCTGTCACCTTCGATGACGTCAAACGCTTTGGCTAGCTCTCTTAGCGGTCCCCTGTGCGCATCGTCCATCACCCTACTGACCAGAGCTGAGCCCGTCCTGCTGGCCATCTCTGCGGCCAGCTCGGCGACCACGCGGGGCTCCTTTCCCTCGGCCATGATGACCTCCGGGATTCCTCTCCTTTCGGCTCTCTCGAGGTCAAGCCTTACCTCATCGCCGATTTCGTCCACGTAAAGCTTCCTGATCTCTTCCTCTGCTTGTTCTACGCTTATCTTCCCGTTTTGCAACCTCTCCAGGATTTCCCTCATTCGGAGATCCAGGGGAAAAAATATAAAGTTAATCGGAAGCGCGTCGGTAAAACGCAGGACAGCGGTAGAACAAAAAATACCAGACCCATCTCGCTCTACTATGCGTCTTTCCCGACCTCCTCTCCGCCCTAAAAAGCGAGGTCTGTCGTTCGTCTTATCAAAACCCGAAAAGCTAAAGCGCGAACCCATACAAAACGAAGAAATGATAGTTTATTTCGACTGCTCGACGGCCGGCGCCTCAGGTGACATGATCCTTGGCGCCCTATTGGATCTGGGCGCAGATGAAAGAAAAATAGTCGACCTGGCGGATTTCGTAAGGCAAAACCTCCCGGGAGTTCGCTCAATTGAGATCTCGATAAAAGATTCACAGTCTAGAGAAATCAAGGGAAAACGCGTAGAAGTCAGAATAGACGAGGAGCTGACCTTCGAAGAGGGTGAGCCACCGCACCCGGAAAGAGAGAGCACCGTTCTTGAGACCACCATAAGGGAGGCTTTGCAACACTTCGGAGCAAGCAAACCGGCATCCGAGCTGGCAATCAAGGCGTTCAACAACTTGGTGGCAGCAGAAGCCGACGTTCATGGTTTGAAGGAAAAAGTAACGCTTCACGAAGCTTCATCTGCCGATACCGTTATAGACATCGTTGGTATCGCTCTGGCCCTGGAAGACCTTCACGTGCTTGACGGCGCAAGGGTCTGCTCCTCTCCAATACCCCTTGGCGGTGGAGATTTTGATTTTTCGCACGGAATAATGGGAGCTCCTGCACCCGCAACGATTAGAATCCTGGCTAAATCGGGCCTCCGCGTTTTTCCGGGGCCCTTCGGGACAGGAGAACTCACTACCCCTACTGGGGCCAGCGTGATAACAGCGCTAGCCGACCCAACCTGCGTCAACCCTATCTTCGTCCCAAGAAAGATCGGCTATGGCATAGGCCAAAGGGACCTAGGAAGGAGGGCTTCTTTCATAAGGGTGATCCTAGGAGACGACGATCCGCTCGAGGAACAGGTAATGCAAATCGAAACAGACGTGGACGACGCCACGGGCGAGGTCCTCGGGAAAACCATCGATGACCTGATGAAAAAAGGCGCTCTCGACGCGTACGCCGTTCCGACTTTTCGGAAAAAGGGAAGACCGGGATTTCTATTGAGAGCTTTATCAGCACCCGACAAAACCCGGGCGCTAGCCAGCTTAATGATGCGCGATAGCGGGACGCTGGGTGTTAGGGTTTGGTCCGTAAATAGATACATCGCTAAAAGGGAGACCCGGATCATCGAAATAAGAGGGAAGAAACTCAGGGTGAAGTTCGGGTGGGATTCAGAAGGCAACGTCATAAGCGTAAAACCGGAATTCGAGGACCTAAAAGAGGCCGCTGATGAGCTAAACCTATCCCCAACCCTTTTGAGCGCGGAGGCCACTGCTTTAGCGCTAAAGGGCTATGAAGAGGAATCCGGGATAGGAAAGGCGTGACTTAAAGTCCTATCTGAGCCCCCTTTAAAGCGCTAGCCTTTAAGCCATATAACCATCGTAACACAAATGACCGTTAAGAGCGTGATATTGGTGACGGCAGATTGGGACGCCGTTAAAACTTATGCGAAAAAGATATGCCAAAACGCGGCCGCGCAACTCGGAGCTGACTACAAGGAACTTAATGAGGACTGGAACTTCTTGACCAATTACGGCGAAAAGGACGAATTTGGAGGGGTTGAAATCCCTCAGGCCTTCATAGAAACCCAGGACGGTAAGTTCATACACGTCATGACCAAGGTCCCCCTCAACGACAGGGGATCTCCCGACCTCCAAAAAGGTGTGGAACTCTTTCTGGAGGCCGCCAAAAAAATTCAGGTCAGCTGAATCTCTATATAAACCGAATCCGGTACCTGTATCCTCATTATTTCTTGCATGACGCGCTCATCCGCGTCGATATCCATGAGCCTTTTGTGGAGGCGCATCTCCCAGTGGTCAAAGGTATCGGTACCCTCTCCGTTCGGGGCCCGGCGCGTCGTAACTCTGAGGTACTTAGTCGGGAGGTAAATGGGGCCGGCCACCCTCACTCCCGCCTTGGCGGCAACGTCTTTTATCTCTTCGCACACCGAGTCAACATCCTTAACGTTAGCGCTCCAAAGCCTAACTCTGGCCTTTTGGGCCATCAAGCCTTCACCTGAATCTGCGCAGGAACGACATCCACCACTATCCCGGCGGCTATGGTCCTTCCAGAGTCTCTAATGGCGAACCTTCCCAGCGGCGGAAAGTCCTGATATTTCTCTACCACCATGGGCTTTATGGGGACCATCCTAACCACGGCAGAATCTCCCTGTTTGAGGAAGGTCGCCTTCTCGGGGAGCGGTTGACCTGTCCTCGGGTCTAGCTTGTTAACTATCTCCTCGATCCTGCAAGCAACGGTCGCGGTGTGTATGTGGACCACCGGCGTGTAACCTACCCCAAAGGAGGTCGGGTGGTAAAGTACGAATATCCTCGCAGTGAACTCCTTGACCACGGTGGCGGGGGAATCAAGCCTAGCGGCCACGTCTCCCCTCTGTATGTCGGTCCTGTTTATACCCTTGACGTTGAATCCAATGTTGTCACCCGGTATTGCTTGCTGGACCTTCGTATGATGGGTTTCTATATCCCTGACCTCTCCAACCTTGTTGGAGGGTAAGAATACTAGGCGATCTCCAATCTTCAACACACCGGTCTCTACTCTGCCCACTGGGACAGTACCTACCCCTTGTATAGTGTACACGTCTTGAACCGGTATCCTCAAGGGTTTGTCTATGGGCTTCGGCGGCTCCTCAAGCATGTCCAGGGCCTCAACTAACGTGGGCCCGTTATACCACGGCATGTTGGGGCTCTTCGTGACCAGGTTATCGCCCTTCCAGCCCGAAACAGGGATAACTGGTACCTTATCCATCTTGTACCCTATCATGGAGAGGAGCTTCGATATCCCGCTCTTCACTTCTTCATACCTTTGCTGGGAGTAGTTGACGGACGAATCGTCCATCTTGTTAACGGCCACTATTATTTGGTTCACGCCCATGGTCTTGGCCAAGAACGCGTGCTCCCTGGTCTGCCCAGTAGCGCCTATGCCGGCCTCATATTCACCCCTCTTAGCCGAGACAACCAATATCGCAGCATCTGCTTGACTCGTACCAGTTACCATGTTCTTTATGAAGTCTCTGTGACCAGGAGCGTCGATAAAAGTGAAGAAGTGCTTCGGCGTCTCAAACCTCCAGAAACTCAGGTCTATGGTAATGCCCCTGTCCCGCTCTTCCTTAAGCCTGTCAAGCACCCAAGCAAACTTGTTATCTTCTTCGCCCTTTGCCTTCGCAGCCGCCTCTATTTCAGCCATCTCCCTCGGATCTAAGGAGCCAGTGAGATAAAGAAGGTTACCAACTATGGTCGACTTACCGTGGTCGATGTGCCCTATCACCACCAGGTTCAGGTGGGGTTTTTTCAGGAACTCAGCCCCAGACACACATTATCACCCAATCGGAAATTATATTTAGGTGCTTTTAAGCCTTAGTAAACTTCCCGCACTTAACTAACGGAGGGGCTCTGAAGAAAAAGTCCGCGTCACCTTGGGCGAGTACGAATCCACCCTCTCAACGCTTGATGATGGGACATTTGATTGGATACCGCCGGATGAAGCCTCTTTTTAGATCGCTTCCTATCCTCAGCACACTGGGCGTGATACCGCAGCCAGGAGGCAAGCCTTTTTAACGCGCTTGGGTAAATCTCGGGCTCGTGGTCTAGTCAGGATAACCTTGTGGTCCTAAAGACGGCGGCCTGCGGAGCCGTTGATCAGGGGTTCAAATCCCCTCGAGCCCGCTTGAATGTCGCTCACCGGCCTGCGGGTAATGGAATCACATCCCGTTTATATAACGCTGTAATACTTAAAAGGCACCGCGAGATAGAATAATGAGACGTAATGAAAGCCCTAGCTAAATGCGAGGATTCGGTCAAATACTTACTCCCAATAGCCAGAGCTGAGATAGCCAAGCAGCTCATGAACAAGTATTTCCTGAGCGAAGCCACTGCCGCCAAGCTGTTGGGAGTCTCCCAAGCATCTATTAGCCACTACATGAACGGCGAAAGGGGAGGGAAGGAACACGAAATAATCAAAGCCTGGAAACCAGAAATAGAGAAGTTTGCCTCCGCAGCCGCAGAGCAGCTAATGGAAAAGCACGACATCGGGGCTATATCTCAAATGTATTGCGATTTATGCAAAAAGGTCGGTATAGGGGAGGCGGACCCCAGCGGCACCCGGATCGTTGGAGCAATACCGGAAGACCTTTCCAAACAGCTATAGTTTCCCGTTCTGAACGCTTTTACAGGCGTTTTTAGACCTCACGACCTAGAGCGTTGGGAGGTTTCTTTCGAAATGCTTATATTATTCCCTTTTTTGGTATCATGAGATAAATCTTGACAAAGATTTTGATAAATGGAAATTGGGTCGACGAGGCCGAAGCTACGAAACAGATTAAAATACTTACCAAGGGGGAGCGGAAATTCTTAACCGCCCTGCTCAAGATTGGGGAGCCTAGCACGATAAAGAGGATATCAGAGGAGGCTGGTATGGGTACTGTGTATTGCTACATAGTATCGAAGAACGTAGAAAAGAAAGGGT
>JAWDNK010000015.1:0-17548 GCA_046534355.1 Candidatus Martarchaeota archaeon
CCTTGGTTTACTGTCCAAAAGTAGTACTTTGAACCCCTTCTCGGCTACTTTCTTAGCGGCTACCGCACCAGTGGTGGCCGCGCCCACCACTATTACGTCGTATTTCACTTCGACGTACATCCACCTCTTGCCCTTAAGTTTTTTGAAGATTTTCCCGTTTACTTTTATAAATGAGAGAGCTCAAAGGGGATGGAAAACCTCGCCCCTCATAGATGGGGATGGATAGCCCCCTTGTAGAAGGTTTTAGAACTTCTGAGTTTCTTCTTTTTTTGTGATGATCTCAGAGGACCTCATCAGGCCGACTGTTAGAAGACGAGGGGCAGGGGTCGATTTCTCCGGCGATTCATGGCGAGGGCATCTATGAATTCATGCACACGAATCAGGGGACTAACGTCTTGGACCTTTTACCCAAAGGTTTTCAGGAAAGGAAGCTCAACAGGTTGGCGGATCTCTCGGCTAAGCCCTTCAAGAGCTCAACTACCGGAGGAGGTGGGGGTTCTTCCAATGACGCGACGTAGGGTTCAAGGGTAAGTTACAGCGTGTTAGCAAGAAAGCTCCGACCTTAAGGGAGGAGATGAATTGCCAGCCGAAAAGTTCATCAATTCAGGCGATATCAAAATCAGTACCCACGGGCAGTGGGGAATTAACGCCTGATAAGCCCATAAAAAAGGGTGAGAGATGGAATAAGACCTCCGGACCAGAAGGGCATGATGGGGGCACCATCGATGAAGCAGGAACCTCAAATCCCTCGGGGATGAGAGGATGTCAGACGAGTATTACGAGAAGTATAAGGAGGAACTCGAAATCGTCAGCGCACAGGCCGCCGTGCAGAAAAGTGACAAGGCTTCCATTTTCGTCTTCCCTTAACAAAGGATTAAGAATGAAGAGAGACTACCATCCTTTGTGAGGCGCGTGAGCCCACCGCGTCACGGGGACGAGAGGAGGAGCGAGATGAGGAAGTCGCTCATTGTGGTGATACATGAGGGGTAAGCCGTAGACGAGCGAGGTCGCCCACTGGTCCTGAGGGACTTTGGCCTCGAACTCGGATTCACCGGCGGGCTGAGGTGGGGCGGCAAGGGGAATAGGCTCGAGGTACACCGGGACGATGCTAGGAACGCTTGGTACGCTTCTATCCCGCTCGATGTGGGCGCTTAGACGACGAAGAATGGTAACAACTCGAAGTACGTCGTGCAATGTGAGAGCAAGTCCGTACAGATCGAGTCCCCCAGGTTGGCGAGGTGGCGTCGATCGGCTTGGGCCTGAAATAAAGGTCTTGGCCAGCGCCGTTGTCGGCGACGGCGCTTGGTTGCTCTACAAGGTGTTAACACTGAGGAGGACTAATCCTGCCCGGACAGGAGGATCGGGGAAATTCGGTTGTTTGCGGGCTGAACAAACAACTTAGG
Organism: Candidatus Martarchaeota archaeon; assembly: GCA_046534355.1. GTDB lineage: Archaea > Thermoproteota > Thermoprotei_A > Marsarchaeales > UBA168 > UBA168. The sequence continues at coordinate 1,404 of JAWDNK010000015.1, forward strand.
GGCAGTGGAAGCTCGTGATTAGTTGTCGAGGGAGAAGAGGAGGCATTTCACGAGGTTGACGAGAAGGGTACTTTACCTTCAAAGGAACATCGCTTCCCACCTGGTCAAGGCGCTCCATCGACTCGGCGTCTGCGCGATCTACTTGGACTACCCTTTCAATATAGCGCAGAACAGGGCAACGTGTTCACGTCAGATATGTGGTCTTGCCGTGAATTGATGGAATCGATCGAGTTGAAGGCCCAAGAATGCGGCGTGAAGGCCTTCGAGGTCGTCGAGCACGACACGTCCAAATACTATACCTGTTACGGCGGGGAAGTAGAGTGGTGCCCTAGAAGAGTGGTCAGCTCTTCTTTGGAGCTTAAACTGTACTTCGGCCCGGACGGCGCGCTGAACATCCTGAAGAACGCCACTAACTCAGTAGTTTCAACGGTAAAGAAACCGATCTTCTTTCTGGTGGGCCACAACGGAGTAGCAACCATAAGTGAGTGCGACCCTTGAGACCCCGGGAGTCTTCACAATTAAAGGCAGGAGGAGGTCCGTTGCGGATCACCCTGCTCTGATGGGACGAAAGGGCTTCAATCGCCTCCGCGTGGCTACTCAAGTTGGTTGCAGATACCCCTGCTCTGATGGGCGAGGCTTTCCTCCTTCATCAGTTATGGTTCGTCGCATTAAATATTTGTAAGTAGCAGTCATCGGCTTGAGGCTAGCGTTCAATGAGAAAAGTCCATTTAGCCTTAATCACTGTTACAAAAATGGATATTCCAAAATGGTTTGTGGTACTCGTGTGGGTTGACTTCGGTTTGAGCGGCTCTTCCTCGCGTTCCTCGGCTGGACTGCGGTCGCCGCCTTCACACTTTGGTCAAGGGCAGGCGAGGGTTTGTCATCCTTTGCAAGTTGCCCGCCCAAGGAAGGGGTCATGGCAAAGGGATAAAAGGTTGTGCCTTAGCACAAACGGTGGGTTCACACGTATTACACGGGTAAGGGGGATGACGGTAAAAGCGAAATGGGCGCTAAAAGAGGTTCCAAAGGGGATCTCGTTTTTGAGGCCGTTGGCACGCTCGATGAGCTCAACAGTCAGATTGGCGTGGCTGTGACTTACGCTGTTGACGAAGAGGTGAGGCGCCAACTCCTTGCAGTGCAGAATGACATATTCGCGATAGGTTCGCATATTTACTTCAGGGTGAGCGGAAAAGATACTGCACGTTTTGAATCCAGGCGCAGAGAGGACCTGGAGGATTTCATCTCGAAGATGTCAGCTGAGTTCCCCCCGCTCAAGAGTTTCGTCATCCCGGGCGGCAGTCAGGCAGCTGCTTTTCTTCACGTTGCAAGAGCAGTCGCTCGCAGAGCTGAAAGAGAACTGGCGAAGCTATCTGGCGAGGTCAGCTTTGATCCCGAAATCCTCGCTTACATGAACAGGTTATCTTCTTACTTATTCGTCGCAGCCCTATATTCGAACCACAAATCCGGGATCAAGGAGCAAAGCCCAAAGTACTGATCTTGGCCGTTGGCCGTTCGTTCTCTTTTGTTTTGTTAGCGGCGCGCCCTCAAGGCTTTCAGCGTGCGATGGATTCCGCATGACAAAGGCCTTAGTTCTCTTCGCGACGTTTTTCTTCTCCATCGTTTTCCTGACCGCTCAGCCAATCGGCGCCGTTTACGGCGGCGTTGATTTCGGCCGCCATGAAGTGGTCCTTAACCTCAACTATAACGCGGTTGACGCCAGGTATTGACGAAACTCTTTCTTTTACAGACATGGCGATGGAAAGGGCAAACTCGGCAGGGCAAAATGGGGTGGTCAAGTGAAACTTTATCCTGACGGTATGGTCTGATCCTATGTCCACTTCATCTATTAAGTTCATCTCCACGATGCTGGCTTGAACCTCGGGGTCTACCACGTCTTCGACGCTTTTTAGGATTTCTTCTTCTGTGGGTATCACAAGGGAGCGTCACGGGTAAAATAAATGGATGTCGTCGAAAAATAAGGAAAAGATAAGCTGAAATACTCCCCATCCCAGAAATCGGCATGACCGTGATAATTCCAACGTATCCTGCGGGTGTTTACGTGTTCGCAGCCAAGATAGTTGTCGTCGTTTTGCTGGCGCTGGGCTTTGTTTACGGGATTAGAAAGGTTATTGGAGCTAGCCGGCAATAAAAGCCGCCTCTAGATCGGCTGTAAAGCTTCCTCGTGACGTAGAGCGATTAAGCTTATTTCCATCGCTCTGACCAGGGACCCCATCCCCGAGGGCGGGGAGCCAAGCGCAAACACTTCTTGAGCTACTAATTGGGTCGTTCCCCTTCCCCGAGAGCCGAGGCCAACTACCGGTTCAACGCGCCCATAAACGCGGGTAGCCCGTGCCTTAACGGGAGGTAAGGGTCGCTGTTGCGCGAAGGCCCCTGCGGAGATGAAGGCCTCCCGCGAAGGAGCTGGAAACACAAAAGCCCAACTCGTGGGGTCAGGCTAGTTTACTTATAGGTATAAGCCGAGTTTTAGCAGCGGTTTGTGGAGAGCAACGTATCTCGAAATAGAGCTTTCGTTAATGTGAAGTAGCTAAGTAACTGGCCTAGGATTCCGCCTGATCGGCCCCAGCTTTTAAGGGACAGGTCACGAGCGAGATTAATAGTTCGTGAGGTCGCTAAACGTGGTAAGGGACAAAGGAGTGATGAGTTAGCGAATTTACGCAAGGGAAATGTCGGAGATCTACCAAAAGATCTGTGATGAGTTGCTGACGGAAGACTAGTTGAGAGGTTGACACATGGTAAGGCAGAGCTAAGACCGGGGTGATTTCCAATCGCGAACTGCGTGCGCCTAGCGTTGAAAGCTTCCACCAAAGAAGGTTGTTCGGTGAGCCCTTGAAACTGCAATCACCCTCAATCCGCTTAGCGCAAGCAAGTCTAAGCGCTTAAAACCGCTGGCGTTTGCAAACCGTATGAAACCGGAAGACGCCTTGGGTTTTGCTTTGAGCGACATCGGCTTCTATTTCCCAGGAAACGGTGTTCAGCTAAACGAGGCCAAGTACGTGTTTTTCGGAGTGCCTTTCGATTCGGGATCTTCGGGTGCCCCCGGTTCTAGGTTTGGGCCGAAAGCGGTCAGGGAGGTCGTGCAAGACATGGAGCTATGGTCGCAGTTCTTCGGATTGGACTTGGAGCAAATGTTGGTTTACGACGCTGGGGATGTTCCGGTTAGTCACGGTGATTTTCCCGCGAGTTCAAAGGCGGTTACCGAGGCGGTGGAACGGATAAGGCGGCTGGGCAAGACTCCCTTGATGATCGGTGGAGAGCACACTTTTACTCCCTTTGCGGCCGCCGCTGCGGGCGCTGATTCGTTGATCGTATTCGACGCCCATGCCGATTGCCGTAAGGACTACCTCGGGAACCCGTTTTCACATGCTTGCGCTACGAGGATCTGGGTCGAAAGAGGAGGGAGAACCCTCCAAGTGGGAGTTAGGGCGACTAGCAGGGATGAGCGGGAATTCTGTTCGCGCTTTGGCGTAATTCAGGTGGACCAGTTTCAACTGGAGAAACCGGAGTATGAGCAAAAAATAAGGGATTTCGCACTTAGCGCGCGGGGACTGTACATTTCGGTGGATTTGGACGTTTTCGACCCCGCGTTTGCTCCGGGCGTGGGGACGCCGGAGCCACTGGGCATTTCCCCCCTTGAAGTCGTCAAGCTCTTCGGCAATATATCGGCTGCCAATGTGGTCGGTTTTGACGTGATGGAGCTATGCCCACCCCGTGATCCCTCTTACTCGACGGCCGCCCTCGCAGCCAAGCTCTTCATGGAGTTTTATGCATCAAGGGAGTCCCAAAGACGGCAAGGTTGATGCGTTCGTACAACGTGAGATATTTGGGAGGCCCTATTGCTCAGTTTGACGAAGACTCTTCCACCGCACCGCGGGCACTTGAACTTCGAAATGAGTAGGCCGGACGCCTTCCAATCCTCCTCGGTCAGCACATAACCACACTTAATGCATTGATAGACGGGAAACTGGTTGCTTTCCATGGGATTACCTAGGAAATCCTTATTAAGGCTTTCACATTATTACATCGGGCTTGAATAGCGATATGGGCGAAGGTTCCAAAATAATAGGCGCCACCGACGAAATAGGTATCTGGCAGGATCTCCTCAAGGAGCAGCAGAAAATAGAGGTAAAGGTCGAAAAAAGCAAATACAAGAAGGACGTGACGGTTATCAGCGGCTTCACCGATCCCCTTGAAGCCAAAAGGATCGCCAGTCTCCTAAAAACGAAATTGGCCTGCGGAGGCACGTATAAAAACAGTGCCATAACGCTTCAGGGCAATCACGTAAATAGGGTTAAGGAAATCTTGGTTGCGGAGGGATACCAGGAATCCAACATAGTAATAATACCTTGAAGTTCTTTATCCGTTTGCTTCGTAACATCTGATTTTTTGTTTGGCGCTTTCGGCGTGATTCATTCTCAGCGGCTTTAGGTTCCGCCTTCGAAAACATCGATTTCAGGATTGATTTTCTGCGTTGGCTTTTTCTTCCTCTTCTCCCAGACCGCTTATGTTTAAACGAGAAAGCATTTCTTTGTACCTATTTCTTACGGTCACTTCGGTTACCTGTGCCGCCATAGCTATTTCTTTTTGCGTTCTCCGCGTTTTCGTGAGCAGGCTGGCTATATAGATCCCGGCCGCAGCCAAGCCCGCCGGGTCCTTGCCCGCCGTTATACCGCTTTCCTGGGCTTTCTTTATGACCTCGGCTGCCTTCTTCTGAGTTTCGGCGCTCAAGTGAAGGGGGCTCGCTATCTTTGCAACGTAGTCAACGGCGTCCGGCACTGGCACATTCACGCTGTTTTCCCTCAGCAGTAATCTGTAACACCTGGCGACGTCTTTTCTGCTGGCCTGGGTGTAGTTGCTGATCTCGTCGAGCGACACCGGGTTCCTGAGCTTTCTGCACGCCGCGTATATGGCCGCCGCTATCACCGATTCTATGCTTCTACCCCTAACCATCCCGCTGGTGGCAGCCCTGTTGTATATAACGGCGGCCTCATTTCTTATGGAAGTCGGAAGACCGAGCTGGGAAACTATCCTATCTAGCTCGTTGAGCGCTTGTATCAAGTTCCTGTCGTGGCTTCCCTGCAACCTGGACCTGACCTGCCACTTCCTTATCCTCTGGAGTTCTATCCTCTTCTTCACGCCCATCTTACCGCCCAGGTTGTATATGTCCTTCGTGTCGATCGTTGTCGAGAGCTGGGCTGCACCTATCCCGGGTATGGTAGGTTCGCCCACCCTGCTCCGCTGGTCCCTTTCTTCCTTAGTGAAGGCCCTCCACTCTTGGCCGCTGTCCATGGCTTTGTCGCTGATCACGGTGCCGCAGTCCGCGCAAATCGTTTCTCCTCTTTCGGGATCGTAAATGATGTTCGTGCTGCCGCAGACGGGGCAAACCATCCCCTTGACCTTTATCTTAGACCCTAATTCATTCTCTCCTTTATCTTCTTCCATCAGAAACACCAACCAAATATTTATATACCCTATATATAAGCTTATTGCTCGCCGAGTTCGGCGCTAGGCCTTTAAGGAGCGGCCCTGCTTACAGGTGTGGTCTCAGGATAATTCTTTGCTGCTGGTGCTGGGATTCGTGCTGCTAGTCTTGGCGTACCTTTCATTGCTCGCTTCGCTTCCGCAGTTCCTCACGAGAAAGAAGCCGCTGAGTTACGAGGTGAAAGACGTCGCCTTCCCGCCGCTCACGATCGAGGTTGCCACTTACAACGAAGGAGACGCCGTCAAGAGGTCCCTCCTATCTATACCTGGGGCTGGATACCCACTTGACCTCTTGAAGGTGATGGTTTTGGACGACAGCGACGAGGAGTCATCAAGAAAAGTGGTCGACCTCTGCGTCCGCGAGCTCAAATCGCTAGGGGTGGACGCCGTCGTCTACAGGAGGGGGACTAGGGAGGGTGGGAAGCCCGGTTTCCTTAAGCAGGTAGAAGGTTTGATCACCACTCCCTACGTGTTCATCGTTGATGCCGATTTCACGTTGGTTCCGGGTTCCCTCCCCAAGGCGGTTTCATTCGCGGTCGCGGGAGGTTATTCTTACTGCCAGATGCGCTGGGACCTAGAGGGTGAGGGTTTCGTGGCGGATCTGCAGAAAACCCTTTTGGATTATCACATGTCGAACGAACAGGAAAAGGCCTTCTCGGTCGGGGCGCCGGTTAAGATAAACGGTAGCTGTGTGCTGCTTAAGAATTCCGATTTACTCGAGGTGGGGGGCTGGAACGCCCATACGATAACCGAAGACTTGGACCTAACTGTGAGGTTCGCACTGCGCGGTAAGAAGGGGGCTTTCTGGCCCGGGCTCGTAGGGGTCGGCCTTGCCACGCCTAGCTTCAGGGCGCTCTTCCGCCAAGTTGAGAGGTGGGTCATGGGCGATGCGCGGGCTCTAGTCGAGCATGGCCCTTCAGTATTGAAGATGGGCAACCTCGCTACTTCGCTGACCGCCTTCTCATATTTTTTCAACTACATACCTTCGCTTTTTTCGGTGTTTCTATTGGCGTCTGGGCTTATCGCGTTGTTTTTACCGCTGACCGTCCCGTTCGCTCTTCTGCTCTCTCTACCTCTTCTAGCTGGTGCTTTATCTCTCTTCCGCAAGGAATACTTGCACCTTTATCTAATTTCATTTTCCTATTCCGTTTTCGTGGCCTTTTTCTTGCTGTTGGGTATGCTGAAACGGGAATCCCAATTCACAAGGACCGAAAAGCGGAAGCCGGCAGATAGAAGCGCCGGGTTTGGAGGCTTACCCATATTTTTTATCGCGGTGATTCTGTTGGCGGCTGCCCTCTGGGGCATGGCGACCTTCAGGGTTATACCCGCGCTTCTTATCTTCGTTTATTCGGTTTCGTTTTCGTTGGTATACGCCTTGTGGCGAATGTCGTGTAATGTTCTCGACTTTTTTCTATACAATCTCTCATATATGGCCGCTATCATTAGTGGAAAAAGCACTGTTATGTCACCCTCAACCGTTTGATGCTTGGCCTTTTCGTTGACCTTGCCCCAAGAGATGGCCTCTCTGAGCCTTGCTCCGGAAAGGGAGCCATCCCACTCTTGCGCAGTGGTTATGTAAACCGCGTAGTTTAGCCCATCTTTGAACTGGTTCCACCAAATGGTGTGATGCTTGGATATACCGCCACCCAGGATGATGGCCCCACTCTTCTTGCTAGAGTACACTATGTCGGACAGTTCCTGTTCGTCGAGGAATAGGTTGAGCTTTAAATCCTTGTGGGTTTCCCAGAACAGCCAGAGCTGGTACCCGAAAGCACCGTCGAAAGGACCTGGAACAAAAATCGGTATCTTGTTTTTGTAAGCCTGGTAAACTATGGAGCTTTCCCTCTCGACCTCGTTGGACAGCTTTTCGCCGACCTTCCATATTAGGTCCTTCGTGGAAAACTCCTTTGCATGGTTCTCCTCGTATATCGATGAAAAGATTGGTTGCAGCTTCTTTTCGAGGATTATGCCGTAGCTCTCATTTGGGACGAACACGTTTCCCAGTCTGTTGATGCCCTTCCTCCTGAGCTTAACATCGTCGGCCAAAAAATCACCGTGGTAATAATTTTCCCACACCCTCGCGAGATCGTGGTCCAAGGTCCCGCAGGTCGTTATGACGACATCCACGAGCTTATCCCTTAATAGGCTTGCTATGACGCCCCTCGTACCGGTGGCGATTATATCAGCGGGAAAAGATAGAAATGTCACGGATTCCTCGTCCTCGAGCATCGCTTCAACTATGTTGGTCGCTACGGCTAGCTTTTTAGCCGTAAATCCCCCCGCGCTTTCGAACGCGCGGATCAAATCGTCTGCTGACATCTCTGTGCTTATCTTTATATCGCTAACTGGCTTCATACGTAGATTTTGCGCCTAGATATAACCGTATCCCCGTGAGCGCTCTTGTTGGCTTACGCGGACTCGGTAGCGCCTCCTAGTTTGTGACCCTCGAGAAAACTTAAACGCGGGACAAGTCTTTACGCGAGTTGGTGTCTTTCTCGAAGATCCTCGTCGGTGTAGACGGGTCAGCCGCGGCGTTGGAGGCAGCGCGCTACGCTGTAGAACTGGCGAAGAGGCTCGGCGCAAGCGTGACATTCATGGGCGTGGTCGACGAGGAGAACTTGGAAAAGATGGAGAGGTCGGGTATGGTAAAGAGGGCGACGGCTGAAGCTGCTATTGAAAGGGAGATGATGAACTTCACGGATGAGGCGGCGAGAATCGCCAAGGGAAGGGGCGTTGTTTGCGAGCAAGTAGTGGAAACCGGCGATGTCGTGCAGGCGCTAATAAACAGAGCCGTGAAAGGGAACTTCGACCTGTTAGTGGTGGCTTCAAGGAGAATGGTTAGCTTGGAGGCGGTGGCCACGGGCGAAAATACGGCGAGGCTGGTGAATTTTTCTCCGATACCCGTACTCGTTTACAAGAGTGGTGGTTAAAATGGAAAAGCAATTAAGCGAGCTCAGGAGGAGGTATGAATTGGCGATATCGGAAATGGAAGCGCTGGCCAAGGAACTCAAAGAAGGGATCAGGAAAGCGATGCCGGCGCTGGTGCTGGGTCTCGCTTTGAGCGGGTTCATACTTGGATTGATGGCTTTCGGCGGCGCGGCCGCGGCATCATCTAACTCAACGGCTGCTTCTTCGGCATCGAGTTTGGATCTGATGAAGGGTTATATGGCGTTGGCGATGGCGCTGGCGGTCGGCTTGGCGGGCGTCGGTGCTGGGTACGCCATAGCTGGCGTGGGCGCATCTACGGTAAGCGCCTCGGTGGAAAAACCTGAAACATTCACAAGGGGCTTTATCATAGTCACTCTCGGGGAAGCGCTGGCGATTTATGGCTTGATCGTCGCCATCCTAATTTGGATCTCCTTCTGAGGACGGTCAGCAATCGTTCTGCTCCTCTACCTAGATGATAAGACGAAAGGCAAACCTCGCCCTTCAGGGCGGGGAGGAGGTCAGTTTCCTTTGGCAAGCAATTGGGCGAGAAGTCGACGTTTTTTCCGACATCCTTTTTAGTGAAGTTAACTATTCACTTGATTTGGCAGGGGGGACTGTGATTAGGTACGCTATGATGGTGGGCATTCCAATCGTTTTCATAGCCTTGTTCGCTTTCAACTTGAGTTATTTGCTTTTGCCGGTGATGATAGTTTACTTCGTCGGTTTCTTGGGATATTCCATTTACGTAGCTGCCAAGGGTCAGCCGCTCTTGATGGAAAACACGAAATTGGCCGCTGCAAGCAAGAAGAAGGGGCCGGTGCTTTTCAGGGGTTTGGCCGATGACGTCAAGAAGGCAATGGGTGGTAAGAGGGATAACGAGCAAGAAGAGATCATGAAAAGGTCGATCTACATGATGCTGGCCACTTTGGCCGTGTTTCTGGGAGGCATGTACGGTACGGACGAGCTTGCCTCATTGCTCGGATGGGTTAGGTTACCGTGGTATAGGAGCTGGTACTCTTATGCAGTAGGAGTGTCGCTTTCGGTCGTAATTTCCTTGGTTTTCCAGTTCAAGTGGAAGATGCTCACGCAGACGACCCCGGCGGCAACACCATCATCTTACGTCGTTACCTCTAACGGTATTGTTTACGACAACAACGGGATGACGGTAATATTGAAGTTCCCGATCTACAAGCTGGAGGAGGTTGGCGATAACTGCTTGAGGGTGGAGGGCGAGAAGACGAAATCGGTCACCATACCTTATGCAGTAAAGCTCTATACAACAAAAAAGAATGAATTGAAGAAAATTCTTGCGCAGTACCTGAAGGAAGAAAAACAGCTGATGGAAAAAGCAGAAGAAAAATTGAAGGCTTAGACAGGTGCTTAGAATACAAGTATTATCCTAAAGAATTAGGGTGAGCGAAACCCGTTCGTTCTATGAATGATAAAAAATAACAAATCACAGTCTACGAGTATTTTATATTTCGCTTCACGTATTTTTGAAGTCTTTTTTCTGCGTCGTCCCAGTTGGCCACGTTCCACCATGCGTCTATGTATGAGTTCCTGTTGTTTTTGTATTGCAAGTAATAGGCGTGTTCGAATTCGTCTACTATTAAGATTACGGGGAGTTCTGCTATGTGATTCATGAAGTGATTTTCGAAAGTTGTAAACTCTAGGTTGCCCGTTTCTGTGTCGTAGTAAAGCACGGTCCAACCGGTTCCCGGCAAGGACCTCATGGCTTCCGTGAACAGTTGCTTGAACTTGTCGAAGCCGCCGTATTGCTTTGAAAGGAGATCGGCTAGCTTTCCTCCCGGCTTCCCGCCTCCTTTTCCGCTTGGAGCCATATTTTGCCAGTACAGCGAATGCAATTTATGGCCATTGACGTTGAAAACGAGGTTCCTTATTACCCCTTGGATGTCGTAACCCGTTATCTCTCCTTTTTCTATTTTTTCTATTTTTTCCAAGACTGCGTTGGCGTTGGTGACGTAGCCCTTGTGATGACCATTGTAGTGGACGTCAATTACTTGTCCAGCTATGTAGGGTTCCAGCGCATCGATTTTGTAGGGTAATGGCGGTAATTCGTACTTTTTAAAAGAGGGAGTTTCGGACATTTCCCATGATAACCCCGTGGTAGCGGATTTAAGTATATCCACCAGTGCTTACCTCAGGCCTTCAAAAATTGATCCCTTTGGGGTAAAACCTTAATTGGAGGCGCTTATTAATCTCATGGATTACGACGTTATAATAGTGGGGGGTGGGCCGGCTGGCCTATCCGCGGCTGTCTACGCGAGAAGGGCCAATCTGAAAACTGCCGTGATAGAGAAACTGACTTTCGGTGGGATCATCACGACTACTGATCTGATAGAAAATTACTTGGGTTTTCCGGCCATAAGCGGCTCTGACTTCGGCAAGGCTATACACGAGCACGCCATGAAGTATAACCCTGATATGATACAGGCCGAGGTCACCTCAGTAAAAGAGGTCGAGGGCGGTTACCTGGTGCAGAGCGACGCAGGTGACTTCACCACAAGGACGGTCATAGTGGCTTCGGGTGCGGCCCCAAAGAAACTTGGAGTGCCTGGTGAGGATAAGTTCTTCGGAAGAGGCGTATCTACTTGTGCAACCTGTGACGGGCCTTTCTTCGCGAAAAAGGACGTGGCCGTGGTCGGAGGTGGAGACTCTGCCCTGAGCGAAGGACTTTACCTATCAAGGCTCGTCAATAAGATCTACTTGATCCATAGAAGGGATAAACTTAGGGCTGAACCGATCCTGCAGGAAAGATTCTTGAAACTAACAAACGTTGAGTTCGTGTGGAATAGCGTGGTCACGGAGATAAAGGGCGATAAAAAAGTAAATGGCATTACTGTTAAGAACGTTTTAACGGGTGAAGAGAAGAGCATCGATGTCTCCGCGGTCTTCGTTTATATAGGTGAAGTACCGCAGACTTCTTTCGTCGACGTGGAGAAGGACGATCACGGATACATAATTACGGACCAGAACATGCAAACCTCCAAGCCGGGCATTTTTGCCGCAGGTGATTGCAGGCATTCGCTTTCGAAGCAGGCCATAATTAGCGCCGGAGAGGGAGCGCTGGCCGCGATAGCAGCACAGATGTACATCGAGGGTCGGCTGAAAGCGACCCCCGAGTCGAGGCCCCTTTCCGCGCAATCGTAGATCTTGTGGGGCGGTTCGCTTCACGTCATGAAGGCGAAGTATCTTCAGAGAGAACGGGCTGTCACTCTCTCCCCGTTTTTTGGGGAATGAATTACAACAGGACAAGGAGCCCTCGCCCTTTAGGGCGGGGAGGAGTCAGCCGTTTCCCCTTAGGTGGCTCCCATGAAAGAAGTTTTAGGGGTGATGCCTTAACTGTGGCCTCAAGCCGACCGGTGCGCAGATACGCTTAGAAAACTCGTGAAGTTACTCATGTTGCGGATGGCAGGTCATCTAATTCCTCTTTACCCGAAACTTTACCCCAAAGCGGATAGCATTGAGGACGAAAACCACGGGGCGGCAGAATTTACGCCTTCGGCGCGCGAAAACTCGAGGCTCCATCGTACGGCCTGGGGTTCAGGGATGTCCTTAGATGATATCGGCAGCTTATCGAGCTTATTACATATAGCTTTCAATTCTTCGGCTTTATCCTCTGGCGCAAAGTCGTAAGTGTACGCGCCGAAGCCCAACTCGGCGCCACCCCAATGTTTGAGCTTATCTGGAGCTCTCAAGGCGGGGTAAAGTTCAACGTGAAGGTGAATTTTAATATCGCTATTCGCCGCTGGGGCTTGGTGGAATGCCAACACGTAAGGCATCTTGACGTTGAATAGGTGGTGATAGCATCCCACTATCCTCCCGATGGCGATACCGAGGTGAACAAGCTCATCCTCCGTTGCATCTGAGAGCGATGTGACGTGCCTTTTCGTGGTCACGTGCACTTCGTACGGCCAGCGCGGTGCAAAGGGCATGTATAAAACGATGAGTTCGTCCTCGAAAATAATGCGTTCCTTGTCTTGGTACGCGGAACATACCGGACAACCATGTTTTGACTGTTCGGCTTCTTCTAACAGTATGGGAGGGACGTACGGAACGGCGTATATCTGCGAATGGGGATGCTCTATGCTTACGCCTATCGTTTTGCCGAGGTTTCTGAATATGAGTACTGCCTTCACGAATTCCTGCCGCGATAGCTCCAAGTACCTGTCTCTGTAAAGCAGCATCGCTTTCCTCAATTCCTCTTCAGTTAGGTCACAGAGATCAGCCCTGTGATCGAACGATTCTACGACCACTTCGCAGTATCCTTTGGCGGGCATTGTCTTATGCTTTTCCGAAAACGGTACTTCGGAGGGCGCATCGGGCACGAGCATTGGGAACGCGTTTGGGAGCCAATAAGGAGCGGTTTTGCCGATGGTTTCCGGTGAGCCAGGGCAGAACGGACAAGCCTTCTTTTCAAGTACCGTCATCGGTCTTCTGGCCCTTTCAGATGATATTATTATCCACTCTCCTCTAAGCGGGTCGAGACGGATCTCCCTCAACTTTGATACCGCATAGAGTAGATGGGATATACGCTTTGAGCTTCTCCTTATGCTATATGAACAAATTCCGGGATCTTCAACGCGTGCGAAGAGTGAACTACCCCGCCATTAAGGACGGGGTCCCAGTTCATCGATACGCTTACGCGGGGAATGCTAGAGCTTTAAATGCCAAATACCTTGTTGTCATGTTCCCATGAAGTTTCATCGCGCTTCCGTTTCATCGTTTTACGAGACGCGTCATCTTTTGGCTTTGTCATCGTAGCCGCGCAGGCGAGCGCTTATAACGGCTTCCAGAAGAGATCCCAGATTGTCCGAGGCCGGTCAGAGGGGATTGCAGTCGAGCAGGAGTGAACTCTCCGATTGGTATTCAGAGGTCTTGGTTAAGGCCGGTTTTGTAGATTTTTCTCCAGTGGGTGGTTTTATAGTTCTGCTGCCCCCGGCCATGTTCATATGGGATAGGATCAAAGATTACATGAACGCGGAAATGGAAAAGATGGGCGTTAAGAACTCTTACTTCCCCCTGTTGATTCCGGAATCCCTTCTGAAAAAGGAGAGCGAACATTTCGCGGGCTTCACGCCAGAAGTGGCTTGGGTTACGGAGGCGGGGGATCAAAAATTAGAGGAAAGGCTAGCGGTGCGCCCGACCAGCGAGACCATAATGTATACCATGTATGCCAAGTGGATACACGGTACAAGCGACCTCCCCTTGAAGCTGAACCAGTGGAATAGCGTGGTTCGCTGGGAGACTTCGTCTACAAGGCCGTTTTTACGCACCAAGGAGTTCCTGTGGCAGGAGGCTCACACGGCTCACGCAACGCGGGAAGAGGCTTTAATCGAGGCCAAGCGCGCTCTGGATCTCTACGAAAGGACGCTGAAGGAATTATTGGCCATACCAGTAATCAAGGGTGTTAAAAGCGAGAAGGAGAAGTTCAAGGGGGCACTTTTCACGTTCACGTTAGAGGCCATGATGCCCGATGGGAAGGCCATACAAATGGCCACTTCTCATATGCTCGGCCAAAACTTCTCGATACCCTTTGAAATCGAGTACGTGGATGAAAAGGGCAACAAGAACTACGTTTGGCAGACGTCTTGGGGTATTTCCTGGAGGGTAATAGGTGCCATGGTGATGATGCACGGTGACGACAAGGGTCTCATCATCCCGCCGAAGGTGGCGCCAACTCAGGTGGTGATAGTTCCGGTCGTTTACAAGGGCAAGGTTGACCCAACTTCGGAGGCGAAGAGGATGGCCGAAGAGATCGCTAAAGCCGGGATCAGGGTCATGGTGGATGATAGGCAGGACAAAACTCCGGGTTACAAATATAACGAGTGGGAAATGAAGGGCGTGCCCCTGAGGGTGGAGGTTGGTCCAAGGGATTTGGAAAACGGAACAGCCGTGCTCGCCAGGCGTGACACCGGAGAGAAAAAACAAGTAAAAAGGGCTGATTTGGTCGGGGAGGTCAATGCAACATTGAAAGATGTGCAAGAGCAGCTTTATGAAAGAGCCAAGAAAAAACTCGAAAGGATGACCTTGCCCGTCGCTGACATGGCCGCTCTTAAAGACGTGGTTACTAATAGGAAAGGGTTTGCCGTTGCGAATTGGTGCGGCGCAAGGGAATGTGAGGATAAGGTTTATGAGGAGACCGGGGCCACCATACGCTGCATTGAGGAAACTCAAGGGGAAAACTGCATCGTGTGCGGCAGACCAGCTAAATATAGAGCGTACATATCCCGGGCCTATTGATCGGAGCCCTGTTCGCTTTTCTTTTTGAGCTCTTCGATCAACCTGGTCAAGACGGTGTCTACGACCGCGCCTTCCTTTTTTGGGTTGGTCACTGGGACTTTCAGGGTGAGGATGACTTGATCGCCCCTTAGCCCATTGACCGTCACACTTCCGGTGTCTCCTTTTCCAGCCGCCTTATCTATTTCATCGATGGTTGCCTTCATGCTTTTTAGTAACTCCTCCGAGAAGTCCTTGAGATATATCGATATCTGGGCTTCGGCGTATTTGGTGCTAATTGGAGAAAAAACTGAAAAACCGTTTTTAAACAGGTCGAAGTTGCTCACGAAGTTCAGCATGCCATCAGGACTTTGCACGACCGTGTAAAAGTTATCTACCCTGAGCACGTTTCCTTGGACGTTTTTGTACTCTATCCAGTCGCCGGGTTTGAAGGCGTTTGAACTCCTGATCACATAGGTAGATAAGTAGGTCGGTAAGAGGTCCCTAGCAGCTATGAAAGCGCCAACCAGTATGAGCAAAACTAGCAATAAGAAAACGTTAAGCGTTATGCCCAGCACGGAATAAATCGCCGCTATGCCTATTATGGCAATGAAGAGGTCGGTCCCGACCTCGAGGTCCCTCACTATTGGTGCCGGGATCCTTTTGAATGCTTTGTTGAAGGAATGATGAATTATCCATACGGCAAGACCGCACAGAATTATTATTAGTGCGGCATACAATATCGTGAGTATGTGCAGTTGGGGTAGGTATGTGACTTCGCTGTAACTGGACACGGGATTTCTGCCTTTTCTATATGGACGACGGATTAAAAGGTTACGTGAACTACCCCTTGCAGGCGCGGCTCACCGGTTGGCCGGCGCGCTCGCAATCTCGCGGGGAACGCGGTTAGCGTTTCCCACGCCCCCGAGGAAGACATCTTCATCCTGGTGCGTTCCCCCGTGTCTCAGGGGCAAAGCCCCGCCCTCCCCCACCGCGATCAAGGCGCTGATCGCGATCCGGGCCGGCGATAAAATCCGCGGTAAGGCGCCGTAGTCAGCAGTTTCAAAATAGGTAAGTATATGTATAATTTTGGATGTGAACGATTTGTGTGTGCATGGGCAGTGGGGTGGTTGCAAAGACCCAAGACCTCCTTTAGAAAGAGAGGGAGGGGTACGTGCACACGCAGAGGAGGAGGGGCACTGAAGGTGGAGGGCGCTTCCCAGCGCGATCGGTGGGACCGCGCGGTCCTACCTTCACTCCTGGGTGGGTGCGTCCCGACGGGGCGGAGCGGAAGACTCCCGATGAACTCGCGAGGGAGTTGAGTGAAGCCGTGAAGCCCAAGCTCTACGCGTACGAGGGGTATGCTGATGCGTACCTACGCGCGCCTACGTAGAGCGAAACCCATCCGTAACGTCCCAAGGAAGGGGACTTTTGTCCCCCTCGAAACTTGAAAAGAGTTTCGCGTAGAGATCAAGCGG
>JAWDNK010000016.1:0-17165 GCA_046534355.1 Candidatus Martarchaeota archaeon
AGGATCTCGATACCGACTTCCCCACCGAGGTCTAGACAAGCGCCAAGCAGGACGAACTACGAGGAATTTCCCAGAGGAGGGCAAGAGGATGCCTTCGTCTCGTTCATAAAGAACGTCGGGGCCTACCCCCTTTCGAGGATAAGAAAACCCATATCCCAAATAAGAGAACTCGAAAACAAACAGCTAGTAAAGGTAATAGGCGAAGGTGACGACAGGGTACTCGTTTACAAACCTTATTACGACGGCATCATCGCAAGCTTACCCAAGACGGAACAGGAAGTAGAACAGCTATCTCCTGCGCAAAAGAAGATCCTCGACGAAATGCATAAGGCCACGCTGGTTTACAAGGACCAAAACGGCGTCTGGAGATTGACCACGCCCGTCCGCCGAGAGAACGATCGGCTCGCGGCCGCTTAGACGCGTCCCTCCTTCCACTTCGTCAGTTTTTCCCTCGCGTTTTCCAAGAAATCGTTGAGGTCCCCGTCGTTAACCAAAAAGATGTCGGCCAAGGCGATCACAGAGCCGAGGCCTACCGATAGCTCCACCGCATCCCTCCTCCTGAGCTCCTCTTCCACCTTCGGATCCCCCATCCTTCCCCTTCCGAAGAGCCGCTCGAACCTGCTCTTAAAGGGCGAAAGCACTGCCATTACCGTGATCGACTCGACAAAAGGCCAAGCGGCCATCTCCTTCACCTCCGGCAAACTCCTAACCCCGTCGATCACGAGCAGGGGTCCTCCCTCCAACCCCCTTTCCCTTATCAGTAAAAGGGTTAGCTTGGCCACCGCGGCCTCACCGGCCTCTTCCCTTAACCCCCTGGTCAAAGAGTCGAAGTTAGAGGGCGTCGCTTCCATTCCCCGCCTCCTGAGCTCCATCCTCACCGCGTCTCCCATGGTCGCCACGGGGATGCCCAATCCCTCGGCCATCGAAGCAACGGTGGACTTGCCAGCTCCAGGCATTCCGGTGAGCGCCAAAACGCGCAACTCTCATCTAACCAGAGGAAGGCTTGGCTTTTAAGCATCCGGCAATTGGGGGTCATGCGCGTCTTCGTGGCGGTGGATCTACCCGAGGGGGACACGAAGGAAAGGGTTAAGGCGTACTTAGAAGGTCTTGGGGATAAGAGGTGGCTGAAGCCCGTCTCCCCGAACAATTTGCACTTCACGCTGGCCTTCATAGGGGAAGTCGGGGACCAGGTGGCGGAAAAAGCCAAGCGCGCCCTGATCCAGGTCAAGCATCAACCGTTCGAGGTGGAACTATCTGGTATAGGTTTTTTCCCCGATGAACGCAGGCCCCGCGTGATCTGGATAGGGGTATCCGAGGACAAGGGTGGTAGGGAGTTAGAAGGACTGGCAAACCTCGTCAGGGACAAACTCAGAGAGGCCAACGTCCCCTACGACTCGAAACCCTTCACGCCACACCTGACGCTTGCCCGCGCCAAAGGCGACTCGACGGGGAATATACCTTCGGCGGGAAGTTTCGGTGCGTTCTTGGTAGAAGGGTTTTCGCTGAAAGAAAGCGTGCTGACCAGCTCTGGGCCGATATACAGGGATTTGCAAGTCGTTTCGCTTGTTTAGTACGTCCGATCCCCAGCCTATCCCCGAGGATTGCTATCAGAGCCGCCAACGTAATCAAAAGCGCGCCCCCGCCCACAAACATGACCTTCAGCGCGTCGGCGAACTCACCTGGGTTCTTGTAGAGGGCCATCATGTCGATGGCCAACGCTGGGCGCATGACGAGGAACAGGCCAAAGCCCGCCAGGAAAAGCCCCGGGAGGAACAGCGAAAGAAAAGTATCGCGTTTGGGCAAATCCTCCCTCTCGAGGAGCCCCGCCGGCGCCATGCTGGGGAAGGCCTTGGCAGTGACCTTTAGGATCGGAGGCAAAACCAAGTACATGAATGGCAGCATGGTTATTAACCACCAAGCCGTCAAGCCCAAGGAAATAGCCCAACCCCTGAGCGTTAATATGGACAAACCCTTAAGGAAAAGCGAGTAATAGGCGACAACGCCGAGGCCAGCTATCAGGTTGCCCAGAAAAAGCGAAGCCAAGCTCGCCCACACGAATTTTTTCCACGTAAAGCCCTTCATCATGTAACCGTAAACGAAAAAGCCCACGAAATTACCGGGTACCCCGGCCATCAGGCTCAATAGGACGTTGCCGTTGGTCAGCATGGCCGCCGTGTTCGTACCGAGCGCCGCCGACACCCCCCCTACCCAGGGGCCGAAGAATATGGCGAAGAAAGCCGGTATGATGACGGCCGGCCTAAACTGCCCCACCCCCCAAGGGGAAGCCGTATACTCCGTTATCATCGCACCCAAAGCGTAGAGGGCTGCGCCCACTGCGGTCGCCACAACCTTCAGCGAAAGCGATTGCTTTTCCACGTGGAGATGAAATATGTATTATTTAAAGACTTGGGCCAAACATTCGTATATTATACAAAATATTCGGAATATTCATACCCTCTTCAGAGGCAGACCGGGTTCACTTTTTTAAACTGGTGGCGTTCTATTGCGAAACCCATTGGACGCTGCCCTCGACGACTTCGCCACCCCGCGCGTCAACGTCAACAAAAACGGGGAAGTGGAGCTGGGGGACGAGGTGAGTTGTGATGGCGCAACGAAAAAAGACTATCACGTGATAACCCACGCCCACGCCGACCACCTGAGCGGGCTTAGTACGGGCTCCTTTCAGATCGCCACCGCCGCGACTCTGGATCTGGTCAGGGCTATAGGTAAGAACGTTAGGAATCCCTTGGCGCTTGAATACGGAATACCTCGCGAACTCAAACGGGGAAGGCTCTACCTATACCCAGCGACGCACATACTCGGGGCTTCGCAAGTCTTCGTCGAAACCCCTGAAGGTAGCTACGCTTTCACCGGTGACTTCAAGCTCAAGGGGACGCCAGTGTTGCATCCGGATGAACTGGTAATAGAGGCCACTTATGGAAGACCCGAAGACGTAAGAGACTACGTCAACGTGGATGTCCTCCTCCTCGACCTCGTGGAGGAGGGCATCTCGAAGGGGCCAGTAGACGTCTACGCGTCGCAGGGAAAGCTTCAGGAGGTGCTTTCCCTACTCTCCGCGCTCCCAAGGTGGGTTAAGATAATCACGGATAAGAAGAGCTACGAGGTAGCAAAGGTTTACGAGAAGTACGGCATCAGACTGCCCAAGTACTACACGAGCACCAGCGCTGAAGCCGCCCTAGAGGTCCGGGAGAAAAACCCATACGTTGGCCTTTGGCCGCTTTCGGTGGAGAGAACCAACAAAAACCTCTCCATAATAGTTACGGGTTGGGCAGGAAAACCCTTGGTCTACCTCAAGAAAAACGTGGTGATGGTTGGGCTGAGCGACCACGCAGACTTCAACGAACTGCTCTACTACGTAGACGAGAGCAAGGCGAGGTGGGTCGTGGCCGACGCCCACAGGAGTCGTTCCGCAAAAACCTTGGCCAAGGAAATAGAAAAAAGGTTGCACGTGAGGGCAGTCGCCAAACCCCGACCCCCTCCCCGCCCCTAAGGGCGAGGGTTCACCGAGGTCTAAAGGGTTACACCCCTTTTACGGGTGCTACTCTGTTATGATCTACGATGAAAGATAGAGGCTCCTTTATTGTTGAGATTACTACGCCGGTAGCCTCCTTGAGGATGTTCGATGCACCGTTTAAGTCGCTGTGCAGCCTGTGACCTAACGGACAACTAACGACTCCCCTTGACGCGAAGGGGTTTAAACTTGACGTCCGCCGGAAAACCACCAGGACCTCCATAACTAGCCTCTTTGCTTGGCGATACATTTGGCACGATCCGAAAACCACCATGACCTCCATAACAGGGCACGACAACGCCGTAAAGCGGATTCGAGTCGAAACGCCGTTACTCATTCTTCAAGGGATCTGGCTTTCCGCGTTCCCAACACGCCCTCGCGGGAGCATCGCCAATTCAGCTACCCAGCCACCCACCCAATCGGCCTTTCCCCCGTAAAATATCGGAGAAGGGCGCGGTGACAAACGCGAAAATACTTATAAGGTATGAGACCATTTTGTTCGGTGAAGTTAATGAGCGTGATTCCGGCTAACCTTGGTGGCGTGCCAGTCCTTCTCCTCAAAGAGGGCTCACAGCGCACCACGGGCAAGGAAGCGCTGAGCAATAACCTTTCCGCTGCAATCGCGGTTGCCGAAGCAGTTAAACCTACCCTTGGCCCCAGGGGCAGGGATAAGATGTTGGTGGATTCCCTAGGAGACATAACCGTTACTAACGATGGAGCTACCATACTCAAGGAAATGGACGTGCAGAACCCCGCGGCCAAGCTCATGGTGCAAGCCTCCAGGAGCGTGGACGACGAGGTCGGCGATGGCACCACGTCTGTGGTCGTGCTCGCCGGAGCTCTGCTATCGCAAGCTTCCAACTTAGTAGAGAAGGACATACACCCCACCCTCATCGCTTCTGGGTTCCAGCGCGCCGCCGAAATTGCCCAAGAGGTCATCGACAGGATATCCATACCGGTCAAAGACGAAGACATGATCCGCGCGGTCGCCCTCACCTCCATCGGCAACAAGGTGGAGGGACAGGCCAGGGAGAAGCTCGCTAAGATCGCCGTGGACGCGGTGAAGCAGATAAAGGAAGAAAGAGATGGCAAGGTGATAATAGACCAAGACCTCATACAGATAACCAAGAAACAGGGACAGGGGTTGCTGGATACCGAGCTGGTCTACGGTGTCGTCCTCGACAAGGAGGTAGTTCACCCAGGCATGCCTAAGGTTGTTAAGGGAGCCAAGATCGCCATAATCGACGCCTCTCTCGAAGTCGAGAAGACCCAGATCGACGCTGAGATAAGGATAGCCGATCCAAGCCAGATGAAGGCCTTCCTCGACGAGGAGGAAAACATGTTAAAGGAGATGGTTGACAAAATAGTCGCAACCGGTGCAAACGTGGTCGTTTGCCAGAAGGGCATAGACGACGTCGCGCAACACTTCTTGGCCAAAGCGGGGATACTGGCCGTCAGGAGAGCGAAGAGGAGCGACATGGAGAAGCTTGCCAAGGCCACTGGTGGCAACATAGTCACCAGCTTAGACGACCTTTCCCCCAAGGACTTGGGAACCGCGGAAATCGTAGAGGAGAGAAAGATAGGAGACGATAAGATGGTCTTCGTCGAGGGTTGCGCCAACCCGAAGGCCGTCAGCATACTGATCAGGGGAGGCCTGGAGAGGTCCGTAGACGAAGCGGAGAGAGTGCTCAAAGACGCGTTGGCCGTGGTGGCTGACGTTTACAAGGCCGGGGCAGTGGTGGCCGGCGGTGGTGCGGCCGAGGCCGAGATAGCCAAGGCGCTTAGGGCAGAGGCCATAAAGATAGGTGGAAGGGAGCAACTGGTGGTGGAGGCCTTCGCCGATGCCGTGGAGTCGATCCCCAGGACGTTGGCCGAGAACGCCGGTCTGGACCCCATAGACGTCCTCACGGAACTCAGAGCAGCCCACGAGAATCCCAACGGTACGTACATGGGCGTCAGCCTGGACAGCACGAAACCCGTTGACATGTTGAAACTGGGAGTGGTGGAGCCCGCCATAATGAAGAAGCAGATAATACACGGCGCTGCTGAAGCTGCGAGCATCATAGTTAGGATAGACGACGTCATAATGAGCGCGAAGAGCAAGACGCCATCCTCCCCAAGCAAACCCAGCGGCAGCAGCGAGGGGGAGAGCTCCAGCTCCAGCTCCTGATGGAGTCACGCCGACTTGATAATTTTTATTTGCGGTACACCTGGAACCGGAAAGAGCTCGATCGTCCCTTTTTTGAACGACCTTGGCCCGGTGTTGGAGCTCGGGAAAGCCGTAAAGGCAAAGAGGCTTTATCAGAGGTTCGACGAGGACACTGGTTCCTTCGTCATCGACGAGAGGCTGGCCGAGCAAGAGATATCCTCCTTCTTAAGAGGGAAGCGCGACGCGGTGGTGGAGTGGATCGACCTTTCCTTCGTCAGCGTCAGGCCCGATACAGCGGTAGTCCTTAGGACTCGGCCAGACGTGCTGAAAAAAAGGCTCGAGAAGAGGGGCTACCCAAACAATAAGATATCAGAAAACGTAATGGCCGAACTACTCGGCGTGATAAGGCACAACCTAATGGAAAAATGGCCAGAGGCGGTGGTAGACATCGACACCACTAAGACCACGCCGGAAACAGCCGCTAACACCGTAAGAGAAGTGGCCTCGGGCAAAATAAAGAAAACCAAGGCCATAGATTGGTTATCGGAGATGAACCCTGAAGATCTCGACGAATTGATAGGCGAAATAGATATGTTTGGGGTTAGAAAGCGCCGATGTCTGCGCCGAGCGAAAGCGCTTGCTCATTTGAGGACGCCCCTATGGCGCCCGAACCTCGGGCCTTCATTGCATAAGTTGCCGAGCTTTCACCGTAATAAAGCAGAAAGCGGACCCTCTTTTCGTCCACCAAGTGCTTGACGAGTTTTTCCCTGTCGCTCAGCGGGGCCTTCGGCGAGCTCTTTACCTCGACGAAGAGGATTTCTGAGGGCTTGCCGGCCGATAATCCCCCGAAGACCAAGTAGTCAACGGGCGACCCCAGAAACCTGAAGTCCTCCAAATCGAGCCCCATTTCGCTCGCCAGCTTAACGGGTATCAGCTGTTCTAAGGATCTCCCCAGCTTGACGGAGGCGGAGCGCTGCGCAGCATCCTCCCTTATGCGGCTTTCCTCTTCCTCCTTCCAACGCTTTAGCTCTATTTCCGCTTCCCTTTCCGCCTCCTCTTTGAGCTGCAAGTATGCCCCCCTCAACTCGGCAGATTTCCACATCTGGAACTCCTTCCTAGCTTCTTCGAAGGCCTGCCGCTCTAACTCTGCTACCCTTCCCTTCAGAGAAAGGTACTCGATCAACACCACGGCCAGCAGGACCGCCAGCAACCCTGCCAGCGAATAGGCGTAAACGGATGAACTCATACTCAAAACGCGCGCCCACAAATAAAGTTACGGCGAGGGCAAAGGCCCCGGGCGCGCACTTTATATGCGATAGCGGAGCTTACCCTATGAAGATAGGGTTTTTCGTTTGGGAATATCCTCCTTCTTTGGTCGGTGGCTTAGGGACTTACGCCGAGTACATAACTAGGGAGTACGTGAAAATGGGTCACGACGTCAGCGTATTCACGCTCAACCGCGACGATTCACCGGAATACGAGGTCATGAAAGGGGTTGAAGTATTTCGGCCGAAGATAATCGACGCTACCAAGATATTCCCGCTCATAGTTTCAGAAGACCTTAAGCGCTGGGGAACTGCCATAAAGATGTTCGCGGACGTTTTCACCTATAACATAGCTTCCGCGAACCTGATGAAGCACGAGCTGATGGAGGCGAAGAGTTACAAATACGACATCGTGGCTGGCCACGACTGGCTTGGCGCTCCCGCGGGCGTCATAATAAAGAATAACACTTCTCTACCATTCGTTTTTCACGTCCACTCAACCGAGTGGGGCAGGAGTGGCGGGGGTGGCTCACAGGTCGTCACTCAACTGGAAGAAATAGCCAGAGACGAGTCGGACCGCATAATCACCGTTAGTAACGCCATGCGCGACGACCTAGCCCAACACGGGTGGCCGGAGTCCAAAATAAGCGTCGTGTGGAACGGCGTGGACCCGGACCTATACGACCCCGACAAGTACCCCAAGGCGGAGTCAGACGCCATTAGGGCAAAGTACGGCATAAAAGACACAGATATCATGTTACTCTTCGTGGGAAGACTGACGTGGGTCAAGGGTGTGAGGAATTTGATACAGGCCATGCCAACCATTCTCAAGGACCATCCCAACGTCAAGCTAGTGGTTCTAGGAAAGGGAGAAGAGCAAAAAGACCTAACGGAGCTCGCTACCAGGCTGGGGGTACAGAATAACGTGATATACAGGTTCGATTTCGTCGAAGAGAGGGAGAGGATACTGCACTACGCAGCAGCAGACCTGTGCATATTCCCCTCCGTTTACGAGCCCTTCGGTATTGTATCCCTGGAGGCCATGTCGATGAAGAAGCCGGTCGTGGTGGGCGCCCGGGGAGTAGTGGGCTTCAGGGAGCAGGTTATCCCTAGCGGCCCCGAGAAGTGCGGATACCACGTCAACGGCAACGACCCGAACGACATAGCTTGGGCCGTTGGCCAAGCTCTGGCAAATCCAGATGAGTTAAAGGCCATGGGCGAAAACGGGAGGAAGAGGGTATTACAGTACTTCACCTGGTCAGCGGTTGCCAAACAAACTCTGGCGATCTACGAAGAAGTAGCCAAGAAGCGAAGAAGGACCGCGGCCCGGGGCAAGGCGTAACCCCTCAACGTTAACTTTTTTGGCTCCCCTCGTGACGGCCATCCGGGTTCACCCGTCCAGCGCGCTGAGGTGGGCAGCGCTAACTGCAGACTATTATAAAAAGTTCGATGAGCGAACTCAAGCCGACCGCATTCCAATGGAGACCTTAAAAAAGAGCGATCAAGTAGCCACAAAACCCAAATCGGTCAGCAATGAGATGGCTTTCTTACGCAACTCCCTTAGGCCATCTGCCGACCTGTGTTCGGCGTAAAGCCTAATTTTTTCCTCAGTCCCCGACCGTCTGAACAGCACCCAACCGTCATCGAACTTCAGTTTCACACCGTCATAATTCTCGAGCTCCGCGCCCTCGAAGACCGATAGGGCCCTACTTTCCAGCAGCCCCTGATCCCACTTCTTGAACGCAAAGTCTTCCCTTAACGAGGGATAATCCGGCACTTCGCGCAGCACGGTATCCACATCCCCGTCATCCATCACGTCCTCTGAAAGCTTGACCGCTACTCTTATGCCATCTGCCCAAGGCCCCCAGTCGGGGTCCATGACCTTCCAGGGTTCCCCGAAAAGCACCACACCGGAATCCTTCATGGCGAGCTCGTGCGACCCTCCGAGCCTCGTCCTGATTACCTCTCCGCCGTACCGCATGGCTATATCGTCGACGGCCATCCCGACGTCGACCGTCGTGATCATCTTTCCGCTCCGCTTACTCTTCAACTTCTTGGCAAAAAAGTAAGCCAGGATCCGCGTTTGCGAAAGGAATTCGCCCCTCCCGTTGAATACCGCGACCCTATCGGCATCGCAATCATGCGCAATCCCCAGGTCGACGCGCCCTTCTCTGGCCAGCGAGAGCGTATCGCGCAAGTTCAACGGGTTCGGCTCAGGCAGCCTGCCGGGGAAAAAGCCGCTCCCAACGCAGTTAACGCACAACACATTTCCCCCGGCCCTCCTCACTAGGTCAGGAGTAACGGCCACTGCCGTGCCGTTCCCAGCGTCGACCAAAACTTTTTTCGCCTGGTGCTTTCCCAACTGCGACGATAGCTTTTCCAAGTAATCGCCGAGCGCGTCCACCCGCTCGGATACCCTTGGCTGCCCCAAAGAAGTCGGCCTTCCCATGAGTTCCGTAACGCGGTTTTCTTCCTCTCTCGTGAGTTCCCACCCACCCTTGAACACCTTTATCCCGTTGTAGTTAGGCGGGTTGTGGCTGGCCGTTATCATGACGCCCAAACCATGCTCGCAGCTCATGGACGAAAAAGCAAGTACCGGTAAGGGTACGACGCCCGCGTCATAAACCCTGAAACCCACGGAGGAAAGCAAAGATGACAACACGGCGAAGAGCGGATCCGAGGTCCGCCTGTTATCCCTGCCGATTACTACCCCGTCCACGTCGGGAAAACTCAAGTAAAGCGAGTTAGCAAGGTGAACAAGCGTATCCAAGTCGAGGGTTCCGGGAAACGAAAAGCGGAAACCCGAGGTGCCAAAGATTGAGGGCATAAACGCTTATTTGGAGGCGCGTAAAGGAATAACGGTGGGGCTATGGCTCAGCCAGGTAGAGCGACGGGCCCCAGGGCTCACCAAAGCCTTCGACCCGCAAGGGGATGAATTGGCCCTGGAGCGGAGCGACCCGTTGGTCGCCGGTTCAAAACCGCTTGGTTGGTGAAAGTCCGGCTAGCCCCACTTTAAGCTTCTGCGCGCCGCGAAAAACATGACCAACCAAATCAGCATGACGACCAAAGAGAGAGATAGGGCCACGACCACGTCCTCGGTACCTTGGGGACCAAATCCCAACGAGATGGGCACAGGACCTATGAGGACTACCACGGCGCCGCTGGTGCTAATCCCGCTTGGCCCGATCACCAGCGAAACCAAAACCAAAACGGCTCCCAGGGCTATCAGCACAATCCCAAAAACCCTTTCAGGGCTGCCCATGGACATCACCTCAGGAGGAAGTAGACGAAAAGCGCAAACAAGAAGAGCAGGACGGCGATGACCACTAGCTCCTTCACCACCTTGGGGTTACTACCTATGACGATGGGCAGCGGCCCTATGAGTATGACCACGCCTCCCTCGGTTTTCCCGCTTTCGCGTCCGCCCTTTTCTTCTCCATCGCTTTTCTGACCCCGTCCCTTCCCTTCTTCGCCCCCTTCGGTTAATTCTTCGCGCGCACTTGAGAGAAGTAGAAACATCACTCCTACCGCGATGAACAATAGCCCACCGATTAGCAGGAGCCCTTCCACGAATGTCGTTCTTCTGCCAGTTTTTAACCTTTCGCAACACGACAACTGACCTCTTCTCAGCCCTGAAGGGCGAGGGTTTCCGAGATCTCGGGGGTTACGCCACATTACGGGTGCTACTCCGTTGTGGTCTACCATGAAAGATAGAGGCTCCTTTATTGTTGAGATTACTACGCCGGTAGCCTTCTTGAGGATGTTCAATGCACCGTTTAAGTCGCCGTGCAGTTTATGTCCTTTAGGACAACCAATGACTCCCCTCGGATTCCTAGCGACTTCAACGTCGTGGTAAGCGCAGTACTTCGAGGTGTTGTACTCGACGACCTCGAAGGCCTTCATCCCGTACTCTTGGGCCTTCAACTCGATGAAGTCCATCAACTCGTGGTAAGACCACAGGTTCGACGTGAACTCGTTGCCCTTGTCTTGAGCGACGTTGAAGGGATAGCCCAGATAGATCGTTGAAACCCCCAGTTCGTGGAGCTGTTCCAATAAGTGAGAGGCAAAACTTCTGTACAGGTGAAGGAGCCTCCTGGTCAATTTATTTCTTGAAAAGCCTCTTCTTCTCTCCGTTAAGCTCCTCGTGCGCTTCACATTCGCTTGAGTTTTTGGTTTCATCAGCCAAGGACTGTATTCGTGTTATCTTCTTCTCGAAGTAGAAGTAATCCTCCTTAGTCCTTATGCCCTTGTAGAGTAACCAAGTACCGTCGTTCATCACCGCGCTCGCTAAGGTGTTGATGCCTAAATCAATTGAAGCCACTTTATTCCCTTTGGGCGATGCAACTTGGATGGTTTTCCTTTCACCATGAAGGATATACTTGCTCTTCTTTCCCGTTTTAGTT
The DNA here is from genome assembly GCA_046534355.1 of Candidatus Martarchaeota archaeon. GTDB lineage: Archaea > Thermoproteota > Thermoprotei_A > Marsarchaeales > UBA168 > UBA168. The sequence continues at coordinate 11,350 of JAWDNK010000016.1, forward strand.
TCTTCAACGCCTAGGTGGGTTACTCGTCTGGTTCCGAAAACCTCGTTGAGCCCGCATAGACGAATGAATGGTACCTCCCGGCTTCGCTCCAATACTGATACCTAACCGCGGTTAGGGCCAACCGGCACGCGCGCGGTCCCCTGGCATCATCCCCAATTGTGCTTAACCTTTTCCCCCTCCTCATTCCTTATGCGATAATTTTAGTGTTAAGGTTAAATGCCAAGCGGCGTCCGAAGGGTGGGGCTAAGCCCGGCGGTCGTACAAATGGACCTAAACGAAATATTCAGTAACGCTAGTAGGTCGAAGATCTTCGTGGATCGCTCGTACTTGAGACCAGATTACATACCAAAAGAGCTCCCTCACAGGGAAGAGATGATAAACAGCATGGGGATGATATTGGCCTCCGCCCTTAGCGGCTCCAGGCCTTCGAACATATTCGCGTTCGGCATGACCGGAACGGGAAAAACCGCCGTGGCAAAGTACGTGACCGGGGCGCTGCTCGATCACGCGAGTAAAATAAAGACGCCTGTGCCCATAGTTGCAAAACTCATAAACACGAGGGAAAACGACACCAGTTACAGGGTACTGGCGGAAATGGCATCTGGTATAAACCTCAAAGTGCCGTTCACTGGGCTTTCGGTCGCCGAGCTGAGGGCGAGAGTCATCAGCGCGCTAAAGAGCAAAGAGATAATATATATAGTTATACTTGATGAGATAGATTCAATGATAAAAAAAATCGGCGATTCATTCCTTTATCAAATAACGCGTATTAATGAGGAAATAAGTCCCTCCCAGATGTCAATAGTAGGCATAACTAATGATATACAGTTAAGCGATAACTTGGATCCGAGGATAAAAAGCTCGCTGGATGACGAACAAATATTCTTCCCCCAGTATAAGGCGGAGGAACTTCAAGATATATTATCCCAAAGAGCCGGTGTGGCCTTCTTACCGGGCGTGCTCGATGCTGATGTGATACCATACTGCGCGGCAATCGGCGCCAGAGAACACGGTGATGCCAGGAGGTCGTTGGACCTTTTGAGAAGAGCCGGCGAAATTGCGGAAAGGAAGGGAAAAGCGCGCGTGAGTAAGGAAGACGTCGAAGAGGCAAGAGAATCGCTCGACAACGATAAAATAGTGGACGCCATAAAGTCCTTGACCTTCGACTCAAAGGTGCTTCTACTCGTGATGGCCATGAGCAAAATAAGGGGTAAGGAAAAACTCACCAGCGGTGAACTTTACGCCGGATATCAAGGCATTATGAACGAGATCAAGGGCCAGTGCCTCACCGAGAGGAGACTAACTGAACTGGTCAACTTTTTGGAGATGTCTAACCTGATATCCGCCAATCTCATAAGCGAGGGAAGGGGAGGCAGGACCAAGCACATATATCTGAAGACCGAACCCAAGAGGGTTTTGCAGTCATTATCCGACGATCCCCAGCTCGGAGATATCGTGAGCGTGATAAGGGGGAGCTATTTGGAGTGAGGGAATTTGAAGAGGTGGTAGCCCTCGGGGATGGTTACTTCAGCCGCGAGAAGAAAGGTGGCGCCGCAGCGCCAGCCCTTTTGCTTCTCGTCCATTTCAGGGGATTTTCCATTACCGCCATACGGTCACTCTTCATAACAATCGACGGCGATGACGGCACAGACAAGGTCACCGAGAAGCTGTTAACGCAGCCGAAAGCATCGCTATTCATGATGGAGGGCGTCGTCCACGCGGGGTTCAACTACGTGGACCCTGTTGCAGTTTACAGGGCTACGGGCATACCCGTATTGGTATTTCAGAGAGAGAAGCCTGACCTCCTCGCCGTTTATTCGGCCCTAGAAAGGCACCTCAACGATTGGCAGAGGAAGTGGAAAACCCTTTCTGCCCTAACGCAACTCAGACCGACCACCCTTACCTGGCCCAGGGGAGGAAGGACCTTTTCAGCCTACATCCAAGCCCATGGGCTCGACTACGAGGAGGCCGTAGCGTTCTTAGAAAACTCCATGCTGGTATCCCACAAACCCGAGCAACTAAGGGAGGCCAAGGCCCTGGCCAGCGCCCTCGGCAAGCTCTTCGAGCTGTGCGCGCCCCACCAGCGAGATAGGAAATCAATTGCTTTAATTCTTCTTGGGTCCCCGTGACCGACACCGAGATCGAACCAAGTGGGGACTCGCCCTCCTCAGTAACAAAGGTGACCCTTTTGACGTAGGCCGCCTGCTTGTGAAGCCTGAAAACGAGCACACCGTCCCCCAGGCCTCTTTCCATGATCGCCCTTGCAGCAGCCCTTATGAGCTGTTTTTCCAAAGCCTCCTTCATTGGCTTCAAACACCTGGGGTCGCGCGAGACGAACCTTATCACTCCTTCCTCCTCGGTTTTGCTGGCGCTTTGGGCATCGACCACCGAGGACAAGGCCAACTCCACTTTTTCCTTTGCCTCGGATGGATAAAGTGGCGCTTCCACAACGATCTGCATGGTATCCTTGGGTCGCGGACATAAAAGGGTGAAGGGTTTAACGGCGCGCCGCACCTGCAATGGCTCATCATCCTTACCGTCAGGCCGCCCGTCTTAGCGGTGCGCTCTCGTCCCCCTCCGCTTGGCTCCCAGGAAAAGCCAGGCCGTAACCCTCCGCGGCGGCGGAATTACACCTACGCTTATTTGGATTTAGAGCCCAAGACCCAACCCCGCGATGGGAAGGAGGGCCAAAGGGACGGAAACGAAAAAGAAGCCGGTCGCATACAACGGAGTCAGGAGCACACGCGTACATCACGGTCACACAAGAAGGTCCCGTAAAAAACTTTTGAAACCAAATAAGGGACCGACCACGCAAAAACGAGCTCCCTATGCAAGGTCTTCGCGGGAACCGCGAAGCGGGAACCGCGAAATGCGCTGCACGCCGTGAACTTCAAGCGCGCAAATACGGGCAACCTCAGCAAGAACTCGGTAACGCTTCAACCCATCTCCGTTTTAGCGGCGTTGCCCTACCGCGAGCGTCCCGTTGCTGGCGAATCCGAGCCACAGCTGCTGCGGTCAAAAGACTTATAACAAATGCACAGATTACATCGAGTTGAGCCAAATCAAACCGGCCCTGACGGTTGAATTCCCAATATGTAATTCCTGCAGGAAACCCATTTCCCCCGACGAGAGGGGAACATCTTTCCTTTGTCCGAACTGCGGGTCGTACACCATTTGGCGCTGCAAGACCTGCAGAAAACAAGGAGTAAAATACGTTTGTCCGAACTGCGGGTTCACGGGTCCTTAGGTGGCCAAGTTGGGAGGCAACGTTCTTGCGGTCATAAAGGTATACCCCGAGGGGGACTCGGTCGACCTCAACGCGATAAGGGAACAAGCCGAGAAGGTAATGCCACCTGGCCACCGCATAGGGAAAGTGGAGGAGGAGGAAATGGCCTTTGGCCTCAAGTGCTTGGTGTTTTACGTTATCATGCCAGAACAAACGGAGGGAGGCACGGACTCCGTAGAGAAGGCGCTCTCGGCGATAACCGGAGTTGGTAGGGTGGAAACGGACGTCGTAACCCGTTACCGACCGGGTCACTGAGACAGCCATTTGTCATAGGAATCCGCTATCTTCCTAAGCGCCAAAGAAAAATCTCTCGCGAGGTAATACCTGTTCTCGGATTCCTCCTTTCTGATGAGGCCGTACGGTATCAAAAACTCGTAGAGGACTTTGTAGGCCATAGGCTTCCTGGAGGGGCCGAGACCTTCTGTCATCATTTTTGAAAGCTCCGAGGTGGTAACCCAGTAGGGGTTAACGCGCTTGCTCTCAACCGCCTTGTACCTAATGGAGTTCATTATGAAGGACGCTATTTCCCTGTAGGCTGGCACGCCAGAAAAGAGCATGGAGATTATATCGTCAAAGGCCTGAGACTTCTTCAAGGACCTATTGTCGAAGTAGAAGTAACCCCTCTCCCTTTTCCTTTCTTCCTTGCTCTTCCTCGGCATCTATTTCGTGGACGTCTCAGCTCAACTTAAAAACTTCTCGTATCGTAGCGCCAGTTAACGCGAACAACCCTCCACCACCCTCACTGGGGAAGATTTTTCGCTCCCTAACCAACGATAACGTTAAAAACTGCGAAACCCGTCACCCGTGCAGATTTACGCTGAGCTAAATCCCAAAAAAGATTTGGAAAAAATAAAAGAGGTCGCAAATAGGCTATGGGACTACGACGGTTTCGACCTGCCCCATTCACCTTTAGGCCTGCCATCGATGCCACCGGAAGTCATGGCCTGTTCCCTGAGGGATGCTGGGTACACCAAGAGGATCATAGTAAATCAGCGCGTGATCGATTACAACGAACTGCACCTTAGATCTCTTCTTCTGGCCGCGAAGGCCCTGCAGTTTGACCTGGCCATTACCATGGGCGATAAACCAAAGTACGGCGAGGGAGTAAATCAGCTGACCTCGCAGGGCGCGCTGAAAATCGTCAAGAACCTGGAACCCTCGATCGGGGTGGGACTCTTCATAAGCATGCGGAAAAGCCGGGAGGAAATAAGCGAAAGGCTACGCTCAGAAGCCGACTTCTTCTTAACCATGAGGGTGTCCCGCGCCAGCGACCTGATAGGATTCCGCGTGGAAAAAATGATCCCCTACGTTTTGATAAGGACGGAAAAGAACGCGGGAATCCTAGAATCGATAGGACAACCAAGCATCACGCTTGATGGATTACGGGATTCCATCGATGACCTGAGATCGATCGGCGTAAACGCCATAATAATTTCCGCGCCAGGAGATGAAGATTCCCTCACTGCGGCGCTAAAATATCTCTAACCGTGGTCATCCACTCGGCCCCGCCTTCACCTCTTCCAACAACTTTTTCGAAATACGCAACACCTCCTCAGCCATCCTCAGAGCCTCCTGCGAGTCTTTTTTTGAGTATACGCGGTCCGGAGGCAGCCCGCTTTCCGAGTCGCCGTACATGGATGGTTCCCTCTCTCTCCTCAGGACCCTCGAGAAGTAGGCCAGATCATCCACACGCTCTCTGAACCAACTCGGGAAGGAGGCCCTCTCCTCCCTGAGCACAGGTCCCACGTCGTGAAGCTTCGGTACTTCGGCGCCTATGAGCCAAAGGCAAGCTTTTAACGATAACTCCACCGCTTCCTGGCACTGCCTGACCACGTAAGCGAAATTTCCCTCTTCGTCTGCCTTCCCCGCGTACCTAACCCTGTCCTCAGCCTGCCTTAAATAGGAAAGAGCCATATCCAGGTTATTCGTAGTTAACCACCTCGCCGTGCTTGTACCCCCGCTTTCTCCAGTACCACGCCTTACCGAGTTTTACCCTCTCGTAGCCCAACTTCTCGAGCACCTTTTTTTCGTTTTCAAGAACTGAGGAAAAGAAATCGCCTTTATCGTAAAGGATCAGCGCATCTTCCGTGAGGTCCATGTAAAGCGGTGAGAAACCCGCTGCCTCCTCCGGGGTCTTAATTATGGGCGATATCGCGATGGAATAGCCCCGAGAGGCGGCCAACGCAAGCTCCTCGCTCAGCCCCGCCTCTACATCATCGAACAGCTTAGATCTCTCCAGCTTTCCCTCTGGTAACCCCCGCACTACTATTAGCACATCGAGGTCGCTGTCCTTACGGCTATTCCCCCTGGCTACGCTACCAAATACAACCACCGAGACCAAATCTTCACCGAAACGCTTCTTCAAGAGCTCGACTAGCTTGCTAGCTACGGATGCGTAAGGCTCTTGCACAAAGCATTCAATACGACGATTTAAAAGAGTTACAGGTTTATTGCACATTTCGACCAACGCCTGCTGCGCTTCTCCGCCTCCTCAAACTCTCTGTTGAAAAAGGGTGAACTACCCCGCCCT
>JAWDNK010000017.1:0-16991 GCA_046534355.1 Candidatus Martarchaeota archaeon
CGCATCTATCATTTCATCCGCTTCTTCTGCGGTCATGGCCATCGGTTTCTCAACCACGACAGCTTTTCCGCCCTCAAGGAGTTTGACGACCACATCCCTGTGGGTGGAGTGAGGGGTCACTACCACCGCCCCGTAGACCTCGCCGTCCGCGATCACCTCTTCAAGGCTGTCATACCCCTTTATGCCGGGGAAATCGACCTTTGCCTGTTTTACCCTATTTGGATCAACGTCGTAAACGCCCACCAAGCGCAGGCCAGCGGTAGTGCTCAGGGCATTAGCGTGGGCCTTTCCCTCGCCACCGTAGCCCACCACCGCAAAACCCTTCTCCATGGCCTCCGGTCACCCGACGTTAAAAAGTCTTTCCAATTTTACCTTCAACCGACACGAGCTGGGGAGCAGGCCGGTACCTTTTCGCCGGCTATCAAAGTTCCGCCAGCAAAAGTCCCGCCGATCGGAGACCTAGGTTAAGCCGATCGGGAAGCGGAGAGGGCTGCCCAAAGCTGAATCGATTTGATCCTAAAGCCGAACCGATCAAACAGGCGCAAAAGGCGGCCGTCCAACGGCGATTTGACCCTTGGTCAGCTGGGTAAAAAGCGGCACAGCCGAACGGCGTATCAACAGAATAAGCCGAAATTGCGGAAAATCTTTGCCCCCCGAAGAGAAACCCGTAAGTCCCAGATCGCCACTGGAAACCCCTCTCGGCCTTTTTTATGCTCTGGTGATCTAGGGGGATACGCGCAAAAAAACCGAGACGCGGGCACCCTCTGCCACCAGCAGATACGGCAAAGGGGGTTCCGAGGCTTATGGTGAAATGCCCCTGCCTTCACGCACGGTCCTTTGCTTTGGCGTTTTTTGCCCCTCTCCCCCCGAAGCCCCCTCCGCGTTTTGCATGTGCTGTATCGGCTGAACTGAAACGAAGCGGGTCCGCACAAAAAACAGGGCGGGGGTGGAATTCGAGTCCAACTGTTGCGGGGACCCCTTTCGGAAAGGGAGCGTGATAGCTGGCCCCGAAAACCCTTAGACTCGTTAAGGCAACAGCTTAACTGAAATTCCTCAGGCCCTGAGTGGACCGGTTGGGAAGGGGCCATCTCGCCCCAATGCCACAAAGATTTGATCACAGAAGCCGAGCGCAGAAAACCGCAGGAAACCGATCCGGGGATGCTTAGACAAGAACGCGGGGAATCGAAAGCTCGAGGACGTATTCGAACGTTGAAGCCAGCGCTTGGCGGGAAACGTTTCCTTAAAAGACCACTCTGCGCCGAAGAGAACGCGCTGACGCCCGGCGGGTGCTTCTCGACACGCTTGAGACTCTGCCAAAAGGCGCAACCGCCAAAGGGAGCTTCCCCTCTAGGTAGTTTAAGAGCTGGTTAGCTAAAATTGAAACGCGAAATTGGCATTGGCAAACTATGTAACTCATGATAACGTTAAGACAAAGGGATAGAAGATCAAGCGAACGCACCCCGCTAAGCCCAGCTTAGACAGAGCCCGGATAAAAAGGGTGCATTTACAATGATTTACAATATGCGAGGGATCGATCGGGGCCGTGTCATACGGCTAACTCCAATCTCGCGGGCTTGGGTAAAACGCGCCAGCTCCAAAACAAAGTTAAACAAAGTTAAACAGCAATTCCTCGCGCGGCGTGTGGCTTCAATTAATAAAGTTAAACTTAGCTAATCGGCGCCGGGTATATTGGCTGGGCCTGCCGGCTTCAGGAGCACTCCAAGCTAGGATTGCATTGGGGCTCGGCCGCCGCCAGGCCATGAAAGAAAAGGTTTAGACCTAACTAATCTCTCGCCGTATAACTGCGAAAGAAATGATACTTAGAGCTAAGAGGTAACAAACTTACTTGGCTATAGAAGAAAATAGGGAGCTCCCAAAAATGCTTTTTACGGGAGACATCCCCCGCGCGGCTAGATTTAGCCGCGGCACCCTAGGTATCCAACGCAAAAAAATCCCGATCTCGTAGTTTTGAATTAATCTCTTGAGCTGGACGGGACTTGTGGGGTATGGAACCCGAGGGAGAAGCGTGGCGCGGCGACGACACTCGCCACGCAGTTAATCAGAGCGGGACGGAGAACGCATCTCAAATAAGCGCGATTCGCTCGAGGAAGATGGGATCAACGTCAGAATATGTGCGCCGCACTCAAGCAGAGACGCAATCCTCATCTCGAGTGCAATCGTGGAAACTTCAACCGAAACCAAAAGCGAAAGTGCCCTAGGTACTTGGCAGCGAAAACCCCATTTAGCGATGGGACGGACCAAGATTAACTCTGATGCCCAAGTTATCCTGGGACTGAAGAACACGGAGTAAACGAGATGTAATGCCACTATTGGGAAGGACCCCGCGAAAAGGGTCGCAGAGTTGAAAAGCGCGTTACAATTGACCGTCGCTCCAAAGACCTCGGTCAAGGCCACCTTTTTGATGCCTGTAAGTTACCCGTCCCACGCTTGAGTTTGGCCACGTACTTTTACGTCCTCTAGGGAAACATGCTCGATCCGGATTCGCCCAAGGCGGCGCTACCTCTGGCCTTTTGAAGCGCGATCCAGAGGGGATACCAGTGCCCACGGATTTCCCCTGTGGGCACGCAAATGGCGCTTTGATCAAACGCGGTTAGAGGTCTTTCATCCCCTCTCTCTCGTTTGTTGAAAGACAGTATTTTTGAAGTCCTCTGGAGGGCCGCCTGACTCCAACTCACGCATGAGGGTCCTGCGTCAACGCGGAAATGGCTATGACCTTACGCTCGAAAGCCAGCGCGGTGGGTACCCCGGGGGACAAGCCATAGTCATTTTCCAGCGCGTTGCCACCTGTGTATGCGCGCCTTTTTCATGCCGGGCGCTCGAGAAGAGCAGTGATCGGGTTTATAAACCCAGCGATCCGAGTGGGTATGAAAATACGCGATTTGCAATACAAGGTAGTGAGGATCCCGCTTAAGGAGAGGTTCGTGATAGCCCTGGGATCAGAAGACTTCTCCGAATTAGTCGAGGTGAAGCTGTTGGCCGGTGATGTGGAGGGCTACGGAGAGGCATCCCCTTTTTCACACGTCTTGGGCGATAACGTCGAATCGGTTATCGCTGCCTTGGAAATGCTCAAGCCGGCTGTACTAGGGGCGGAAACCGAGGACATAAGGCTGATCCGTAAAAATATGGAGAAGATCGCGGTAAGGAACGAAAGCGCCAAGGCCGCCGTCGACGTGGCGCTTTGGGACCTATTGGGGAAGGAGGCGAATCTACCCGTGGTCAACCTGCTGGGATCTAAGCGGTTAAGCGGGGAAACGGACATAACCATAGGCATAATGAGCCAGGAAGAAGCGGTCAAGAGGGCAGAGACTCACGTGCATGAGGGGTTCAAGGCGCTTAAAATAAAAGTTGGCGTGGACCCCGATGCGGATGCCGCAAGGGTCAACGCCATTAGAGAGGCCGTGGGGAATAAAATACAATTGAGGGTCGACGCCAACCAGGGATATAACTTCTACCAAGCAAAGGATTTCCTAAACAGGGTGTCGGCTGCTGAAATCGAATTCATTGAACAACCCCTGCCGGAATGGGCGCTCGAAAAAACCGCCGAGCTGAGAAGACAAACTCAGATACCGATAATGCTGGATGAAAGCGTGAAGAGCTTCAAGGACATGGTGAGGGCTGTCAAGCTCAACGCTGCTGACATGGTCAACATAAAGTTGATGAAGAGCGGCGGCATAAGCGGGGCGGTCCCCATAGCCGAACTCGCCGAAGAGGAAGACATGAAAGTAATGGTGGGCTGCATGTCTGAAAGCGAGGTCGGCATTGCCGCTGCGACGCACTTCTCCCTCGGACTATCGGTGGACTACTTGGACCTGGACTCCCACCTCAATCACCGCGAAGCGCTCGCAACGGGTTTGCAGACGGAAGGTGGCGTAAACCGCATCAGCGAGGCACCCGGTTTGGGCATAGGGGCTGAGAAAATTTGGGGATAGAGTGCTTGGCCTATCCTTTGCCGGAACAGGTTAAGTTGGCGGTATACTCTGGCGACCTCGAAAAAGCTCTTAGACTGATCTCAACCCTCATGCAGCAAAACGCTCCCTCCTACGTGAAGGAAAGGCTTTCTTACGAGGTAGAGCGCCTACGTCGGCTGCAAAAAGATTACCCATACTCTAGGAGCGAGGCCATATCAAAGCTGAAAGAGGAGCTGGAGGGTTTTGAAGAAAAGGAGCTGGATGCTTGGGAAGAAATGGGACTGGTAGACGAAAGGCAGATAAACGGAGAACAACGCTTTTTCGCGAGTTTCGTCGATAACTTGCTTTTCAGACGGGAGCTGGGTCTCAAGAAAAAACTGAAGGTAACAGACCATTCCAGAAATATCGTCAACGAGAGTGTGCTTCGGATTTTGAAGGGCGAAAAGAAAACGTACAGGGTGACGGCCAGCATCCACATCAGGGTTAAGAAGCCTGGAAGGTACAGGGTCTGGCTTCCCGTTCCCATTGAGAATGACCAGATTGAAAACGTGAAAATCTTGAGAACAGAACCCGGTGAGGGAATCCTATCATGGGGTCCTCAGCGCACCATCTACGTTGAGGGCGATAACCAAGACTTTGACGTAGAGTTCCAGTACGATGTATCTGAGTGGAGGCCAGGGGAGGCAGCCAGCACGCCACCACCGGCAGATTACCTCTCCGAAAAACTCCCTCACGTCAGGTTCACGCCTTTCCTAAGGCGCCTTACCGCGGAGGTCATAGAGGGTGCGCCGGACCAACGGGATAAGGCACTTAAGATCTATCGGTGGATAACCGAAAACGTGGACTACGCTTACGTGCCGGAATACTGCTTGATCGACAACATAAGCGAGTACGCCGCGATCAATGGTAGGGGTGATTGCGGAGTTCAAGCACTTTTGTTCATAACCATGTGCAGGATAGCCGGAATCCCTGCTAAGTGGCAGAGCGGCTGGTTCATTTCCCCAGTTAGGACGAGCCCCCATGATTGGGCGCAAGTTTACGTCGACGGGGGCTGGATACCAGTAGACCCCTCGTTCGGGGGATCTAGAAAAACCGACGATCGCCTAAGAGGCTTCTACTTCGGAGGCTTAGACGGTTTCAGGATGACAGCCAACGAGGACTTCCAAACCGAGCTCTTCCCGAGGAAAACTTACCCGCGCTCCGACCCAGTTGACAACCAAAGGGGTGAGGTCGAAAACGAAACCAGAAACCTATATTACGACGAGTTCGATTGGTCAATACAGGTGAAGGGATTCCAAGCCCTCCGAAGCACTATTCTGTGAATCGGTACCGACCTCCTCCGCGCCCTAAGGGGCGAAGTTTTCTGTCTCTTTAGAGCCCATTATGATGGCTAAGTCACCTCGATTAACTGCATCCCAGTCAGGTTCGCCAGCAGCTCAAGGTCTTTCACGTGATCTCCGTAGGCCATAACCCAGTGAAATCCCTGCCAACCTTCTAGGGCCGCCTTGGCGTTTCCAACCCTTGCTTCGATCTGGTCTCTGCAGACCCTCAGGAAGTCCGGGCCCGCGGCATCAGCCCTGATCGAGATCATCTTGCCCAAGTCGTACGAGAAGCCAGCCATCGTCACAACGCCCGGTTCGTAAAGGACCTTCGGCGCTACCGATGTGTTAGACTCGTGATGGGTAGTGGCCACGTATTTCAGAGGCGGCTGATCGTACCCCTTCATTTTCGTGGGCGAGGTGCAGTGGGCCAGCATTAACTTACCCTCACCGACGTTAACGGTCGGATCGTAGAAGCCGACCGGCTTGTTGGCGATCCACCTCATCAGGTAGTGTATGACCATGGCCGTGGGATCGGCCTCGCAAGTGGCAACCAAACCTTGGTCGTTCATGATACTATGGGACATGCAAGGGGTCGCCCTTACCTTGCCTAGCGCGTTGGCATTCAGGCAGTTGACGGTAATCCAGTCGCTGCCGGGGGTCTCGTTCAGGTAATCCCTCAGCGTCAAGTAATATATTCCAGCCCTGACTTTCCTGTCCTCATCTGGCTGGGGAAGCTCGTACTTCTTCCTGAAATCGTCATCCGCCTTCCCCGCACTGACGTATTCGTCGGCTACCTTCTTGGCATCCTCGACGTACTTGGGATCTTTCAGCCTCTTCTCGAAATCGTCGGCGAACTGACCGTAAGTGACATGCCTCACTTTAAACCCGAACCGAGACATTCCCTTCGCCAACGTAGTCCAGCCACCGAAGCCGTCGTTGGGTTCGCCCACCATAACGAGGGTTGCGCGCTTGAGCTTCTCGAGGGCGTAAACCACTCTCATGGTTGACTTAACCGTGTCCAAATCTCCTTCGGCTAAGACCACTCTCCTTGCCAAGTCCGGCGCCTCCTTGGCCAAATTATACAAAAGCGGAGGGGCGAACAGCGTGCCCGCGTAGATGTGCTGACCAAACTTGTCGTAAACGACCACGTAGTCCACAAAGGAAAGCAAAGCAGAAATCACCGAGACATCAGGCGATTGGTAAAGCCTGACTGGACCCATGGGAAGCAGTATAACCAAGTGCGCTTTCCTCAGCTCCTCTGAACTGGCCATCAATTCGTCCATCGTCGAGATTTCCAGGGGTTTGCCAAGAGATATAGAGTAGCCCCTCTTGTTCAACTCGCCAACCGCTTCATCCAGCTCCGCTGAAACGCCCCGCAATTCATCTTCGTAATCGCTCAAACTCCTGACGAAACCCCAGTAACCCGTTTCGCTGGGTTTATCCCCCAAGAAACCTTCGGGTTTCAGAACGACGGGCAAAGCCGAGAACGTAAACGAGTCCGTCATAAAAAAGCGCCGCCTTAGCTTTTACGCGTTGCTCCTGAAAAACGCAGAACACTCCAACCGGATTGAGACGCAGGGAAAGGGTAGATAGAAGGGCTTAACGATTTCCCCATCACAAATTGCCCACTGCCCTAGACGGGTCGGCGAAAAAATATGAATAAATAAATGCAGATCGCCGATTTAAAACGAGGCTTTGTGATCCCGAGTTAGCCCAGTGGGGAGGGTGTGACATTTTCGCCCGTGGCACTAGCGTTCAGCCCGATAGACCTCTTCATCGGGTCTGGGTAACCTTTCCTGGACCGGAGGTATTTCGGGGCCACCGCGCGCCGGCCGGCTTAAATAGTAGTAAGCGGTGCTGGAGTAGTCATTGCTGAGCCCGTTGGCGTGCCCGTGCTCGATCATGACAAGGATGCTCCTCTTGAACCTTATGGGGTCTTCCACGTGGTAACGATAAAGCGTTTGTTTGCCTTTCCACGGCCAGCTTCTTGTCCCACTGTGCAGTATTATCCCGTTGTAAGGCGAGTTGTACTCCTCCGTTGGGCTGTAAGCACAATTGCACCAATCCTCGGTCCCCGTTCCGTGTATCGAGGGCCTCTCTTCACCGTCTATGAACACCAGATCATCGCCTTCACCGTACCAATCGTCCGGATTCCTGTGGAAACAATCCACGTCGAGGTGGGCCCCAACGTAAACGCCATCCCCCTTAGCGTCCAAGACGACGTAACTTTCTTTTTCGAAGTCAAACTTCCTATGAGATCTGGGGTCTTCATACATAGACTTAAAGCTCAACCTTTCCCGATACGCCCAGCCGGCGGTATCGGCCTCCCTCCTCCACTGAGCGTGGAAATAAGCCATACCGTCTAAAGCATCTTCAGATTCGTACTTCTCATAGTCGATGTAGAAGTAGTTTGCGTAGCTCTCTTCCCCTTGGTTCTCAACCTCGAAACGCGCCCTCGACCTGAATGGCATGGGCCAATAGGAATTAAAACCTTTTCCGTCTTGAGGCGCCATTTGAAGCGGCGCGGACACAAAGTTCTTCCTAATCCCGTGTCCGAGGCCAAAGAAGTCTCCAATGGGAACTTCAACGCTCGGCTCGGTTGAGTTCTCCCAGTAAATCCTGAAGACTATCCTGCGCATATAATCTTCCTTTGGGACGCCCAGCGTCATCCAAATGTGACGGATTATGGCTGGCCCTTGAAGGTCGGCAAGCAAGATTTTTTCACCGGGTCCCACGTCGATGAAATCGTGGTTTCCCCCCTGCTTATCGTAGCTGGAGGCCCGCATACTCCTATAATCTCTCAACAGCGGTAACGAACTAAGCCCCATTTTTGGCTGGGTAATTCAGCATTTATAAGCTTACCCTGGAAAACGTCAGGAAGAGCCGAGTAGTCAAATTGCTAACAGTTCGCCCAACCGTAAACTATGAACTCATTTAAAACGGATAAAAAATGACCCAATTCGGGCTTTCCCTGCGTAAGCCCGCGACCTTTGATAGAGATGCTGGGAGGCCGATCCAGCATCCTGAGGTCTGCGGGGCTTAATCAGTAGCTTTGAGCTTGCCGCACTCATATCCCACCTTTTCCGACTTTCAAACCGACGCGATGTGCCAGATTGAGGGATTTCATTTGGGGTGACTGCTGAACCCGGTCCGCTTTATAGTCGTCATGGTCTCAACAAAGATGCGCTAACCGATCGGCTTCGAGAAGGGCAGCCTGTGAACTTCGTTAAGAACTTCTAAAGGTCAAGCGGAAAGCCGCTAGGAAGAAGACAGCCGCTGCGGATGAAACCAGTCCAGCCAGCGTTAACGCGTACATGGACTTCACGAGGACCAAGGGAAACAAACCGGGTAAAAGACCGTAAAGAAGCTGAAATGGTAACCCGATCCACCCCAGTATCAGCAGCGGAAGAACGCAGCCGAACGCCGCACCCAGCGCCGCGAGCTGGAAGGGATATGACCGCTTCAAACGGTTCACCCGGCGCGGGAGCAATGCCCTTTCAAGGCGGTGGAGACGCTTCATCAAAATATACCACGGGATGAAGACGACGAGGAACAGCCCGAGGTAAAAGGCGCCTATGAACGCGATTTCCTCACCCATCAGGTAAGGAAGGCCCCACAGCCCTATCAGCATCGCGTAGGAAAAGAAAGCCACGATCGTTCCCCAGATCAAAGTGGCAAGTAACCAGAGAGGCCTGACCAGCCTCAAGATCGCGGGTCCGGCGGGCTCCCTTTTCATAAGAATGAAGCGCCGTGAAAGTTAAGCGTAGCGAACAAAAGACAAACTAAGAAGACGACCGCGGAGTCGATGAAATGACGTAAAAAGATTCAAGCGAAATCGGTGGCCAACAAGCCCCATGAAAACTCAGGAAGCCCGAAAATAAGAGGTGATTGCGTTGCGACAGCGTTATATCCGAATCCGCGAGCCCAATCTCAGATTGGTAAACGTGGCCTACGCCAGAAGTGAAATAACGCCAGATCATCCGCTTGAACTTTCGGGCTTCGCCGCCAGGCAAGGAAGAAGCGAGGGAGTCCATGACCCCTTATACTGCAGCGCCCTCCTCTTATCTGGCCCAGCTCGTGGGGGTGAGGAGCGGCTTCTAATCGTATCCCTCGACCTCTTAGCGCTGCCCAGGGAACTCGCCTTTCAGCTGAGAAGCGTCGCGGGGCAAAAGCTGGGATTGAAGGCCGACCAAGTCGCCGTGTGCACTACGCACACTCACTACGCGCCGGCCACGGTTTTCTTGAGGAAGGCGGGACAGGTAGACGAAGAATACGTGAGGTACGTGAAAGAACGGTTCAAAGAAACCGTTGAGGCCTTGAGCGAGCCTCGCGAGGCTGAGATAACCTTCTCATCTGCCGAAGCGCGGGGTCTCGTGGTGAACAGAGCTTACGGCGGATTCCAAGATGAAGGAATCTCAGCCGTCCACTTCAACCCCAAGGGAGGCGGTAAGAGGATATCCCTGGTGAATTTTTCATGCCACCCGGTGGTACTCGGCCCAAAGAGCAGGTTGATCTCGGCCGACTATCCGGCTTACGTTTACTCCTATTACAGGGAAAAAGGAGAAGAGGCTATCTTCCTCAACGGGGCATCGGGAGATATAAACCCATATACTTCGATTGGCCACCTTCACTTCGGCCGCTTTGAGGACGCCGAGAAGATCGGTAAGTCAATAGCCGATCTCACTTACGAAGACGGAGAAATGGTCGCGCCGCTGTTTTCGTGGGGTGATCGCCACGTGCTTCTGGAAAGGGAGTCGTTAAGCGTAGATGAGGATACCTTAAAGAAGTTGGCAAGCGAAAAGATGGCTAGAGGTGATCACCTGAACCCGGTCACCGGCATACCGGAAAGGATAGAGGGCGAGGTGCTTTTGGATTGGTTAGAGGACGTCAAAAGGGAGAAGCCCGAACCCGTAGAAGCCGAGGCGCAAGCCTTCGCCATATCCCAAGACGTCGCCCTGGTGGGGTTCTCGGGGGAGCTTTTCAGCTCAATAGGAAGGCAGGTGAAGGCAGGCTCTCCGTTCCGCCAAACGATCGTCGTGGGGTACGCGAATGGCGTAGTTGGCTATATTCCCGACGAAAAATCCTTTCAACTTTTTACCTATGAGGCGGCTGAGGCCTACAAGTACTACGACGTCTTCCCCTTCAAAAAAGACGTGGGAAGGGTTGCGGCGGAAGCCATGATAAGTGCCCTGCACTTGGCGAAGGGAACCTAAGACCTAGGATGACTTCAAAAATAGACCGTCGATCTAGCTTCACCCTAATCCAATTGGATGGCCAGCGCGTATGGCGCCTTAGGAACCTCGTGAAGTTTTGCGATTAGCCCCTCATCGCGTTGCTCGTAATCGATGGCGTTCTTATCCCCAATCAGGCTAACGGCCTTGGCACGAGGAGAGAGAGCAGAGCTGAAGGACCTTATGGCGAGCGTGCTTCCGTGGGGATCACCAAGCCCCATAGCGTAAACGAGGTTCCCCTTCCACGTGAACCTGAAGTCCTTCGCCGTATAAGCTACTTCTCCCTCCTTGAACTCGCCGGCTTCAGTCCTTGTAGGTCCTTCACAGCACCTTTCCCAAGGCCTAGTCGAGTATACCGCTTCCCCGTACTTCCTAAGCCAGGCGCCCACTTCTTTGAGTAGGTTCGCTTGACCCTCTGGTATTGTTCCGTCCGGTTTGGGACCGATGTTTAGGAGCAGGTTGCCGTTTTTGGCGACCACGTCCAAAAGGTCCGTAATCACTGAATAGGGACTTCTGAGCTTGCAACCCTCCGTGTAGCCCCAAGTATCCCAACAGACGGAGGTATCGGTTTGCCAAGGCAAAGCCCTGGCTTTGCCGAGCTTTCCCCTTTCCATGTCCAATACTGCCGCCCCCTCGGGAAACGCGTTGTGCTTGTAAAAGAGAACCGGCTCCTCTCCTTCTCCCCACTTCGCCCCCTCGTTGTAGTAAAAAGAGGCGAAGCGCCTCAGGTACCTCTCGAAGGCCGAGTTCTCTATCCACCAGTCAAAATAGAAAAGGGAAGGGTGGTACTTGATGACCAGCTCTTCAGCCCTTTTCAACCAATCCTCGAGGAAAGCCTGATTGGGTTGGGTGTCACTAGGCATGGCGGGGCCGTAGAGGTCAGCGTATTTAGGGTCATTCACGTCTGAGTCGAAAGTCCTTCCTCCCTCGAAAAACCACCAGTGCTCTGCCCTGTGATACGATACGCCGAATTTCATGCCTCTGTTGCGGACAGCGCGCGAAAGCTCCGCGACGACGTCCCTCTTAGGACCCATTTTTGCCGCGTTCCAGCGGTTAAGTTCGCTGTCCCACAGGGAAAAGCCATCGTGGTGCTCTGCTACAAGAACCACGTACTTCGCACCCGCTTCCTCGAAAAGCGAAGCCCACTCCTCGGGTTCCCACCGTTCCGCGGTGAAACGCGGTATGAAGTCCTTATAGCCAAACTCCTTTTGAGGGCCGTAAGTTTTCAAGTGATGTTCATAAGCGGGGCTTCCCTTCAAGTACATGTTCCTGGGGTACCACTCGTTCTCGAAGGCGGGAACCGAGTAGACACCCCAGTGCAAGAATATCCCAAATTTGGCATCCCTGAACCAGCCGGGGACTACGTACTTGCTCAGCGACTCCCAGGTCGGTTCATAAAGCTCGCGCATGAGTTTGTGGCGCCACGGCGTAAAACCATTGCGCTCCATGGATTAAAGAGAACCAACGGTTTTTCAGACAGCACGCGATCTCCGCTCAGCGCTTTTTATGAGGTGAATAACGCCGCCCCAAGTAAGAGAACAACAAAGACCACGAAGCTCTCAGTATTAAACGTTTTTCGTCGCCAACCCAAATTTGGGAAGACAGCTGCCGGTCCGCGAGTTGCGCGCGGCCTCCCAATCTAGCTCGGACTCTATGGCGATGGTAAGCCCTGCCCCGCGTCGCGAAGGTCCCTCAAACCGATGAGCTAAACCTAGAACCACCCCCTGACCAAACGCCGTGGGAGCTTTGACCCAAGGCGAAAACGTGCGGTGAGCATCTGCTGGGGATTTGCACGGCACTCTTAGCCCTACTACCTGCAACGACGTCGGCTCATACCCTCTCCCGAGATCGTTGCCCATCGGGCTCGGGGAGAACCCCTCCCCTTCCCGCTATTCTCTACTTGGGTTCACTCTCTCGAGGGCTGCCTGTGACCCGTACTGGGCCTCGTACATCCTCGCGTAGAGTCCACCCCTCTTCACTAGCTCATCGTGAGTCCCGCTCTCCACAACGGTGCCGTGATCCATCACTATTATTTTGTCCGCGTGCCTTATGGTGGAAAGCCTATGGGCTATAATTATCGTGGTCCTGTTCTTCGCGATGTTGCTTATCGCCGTCTGTATCGTCCTCTCTTCTGAGGAGTCTAGCGACGAGGTAGCCTCGTCCATTATGAGGATGCGCGGGTCGGTGATTATGGCCCTTGCTATCGAGATCATCTGTCTCTCTCCTCCTGAAAGCATCGATCCCCTCTCGCCCACCCAAGAGTCGTACGCCAAGGGCATCCTCATCACGAAGTCGTGAGCCGAGGCCGCCTTTGCAGCTGCTATTACCTTCTCCGGTGAAACCGATTTCAAACCGTAGGATATGTTGTAGGCGATGCTCCCGTCGAATAGAAAGGGTTCCTGCAGCACTATACCGACCTGCTCTCTCCAAGAAGAGAGCCTTATTTCCCTCAAGTTAACGCCGTCCACTAGAATACTTCCACCTTGGGGATCGTAAAAACGCATCAAAAGCTTCACCAGCGTGGTCTTACCCGAACCGGATGGACCGGCCACGCCCAACATCGTACCTGAGGGGACCTTGAAGTTTAAGTCATAAACCACGGGCGTGAAGCGGTCATAGCCAAAACTGACGTTTACAAACTCTATTTCTCCCTTCAAGTCGATTTCCCTCGTCCCGTCGCGGAGGCTTGGCCTCTCCTTTATTATCTCGAGGACTCTTTCAGCGGAGGTCTTGGTTTGTTGTAACGGGTCCGCTAGGGAAACGAGGCCAAAAAGCGGGCCGTAAAGCATACCCATGTACGTGAAAAGGGCTACGAGCGCACCCAAACTAAGGGTGCCCTTGAGTATGTCCATACCGCCGACGAACCAAACCGCTATACCGCTGAGAACGATGGAGAAGTCCATCAGCGGGAAATACTTCAAGTCCGTCACGGTGGTGGCCATGTTGGCGCTGAATACTCCCTTCAACTTTTCGGCGAATTTGCGGATTTCCTTTTCCTCTTGGGAAAAAGTCTTGATCACGGCCGTGCCCTCTATGGCGTCCGTTAGGTAGGTATCCACGTCTGCCCATTTCCACCATGCCCTGTGATACACCGATGTGGCCACCCTAGAGTAAAGCAGAAAAAGCAAAAAGAGGACCGGAAGCGGCGCGAGCACCAATAGCGCAAGCTGCCAATCGATGATGAACATGGCCGCCATTACTCCAACGGTCATGAGGGAGTTTACTACCAGCTGCTGAACACCCCACGTCAAGAACCACTCCGTCCTGCCGACGTCGTCCACCACCCTTGAGAGCAGGCGACCCGAGCTCATCCTATCATAAAAGGCCATAGAAAGCTTTTGCAGGTGAGAATAAACGTCGTTCCTCATATCTCTTGTTATGACTTGGTCCAACCAGTTCAGGAAGTAACTGGAACCCGCGCCGAGCAACGTCCCCAGGGCGTAGGCGCCCAGCACCGCTAAGGAGATCGTCGCGAGCAAACCCGCCTCACGCCTAAGCAACACCTTGTTTATCAGCACCTCGATCAGGTAGGGTGGCACGAGACTCGCCAGCGTCCCCAAGATTGAAAAAATTAGCACCAAAGCAAGCTGCAACCTATACTTAGCCACGTAGCGCAAAAGCCACGAAAAGGCACCCTGGTCATTGGTCGATTGTCCTTCGCTTACTTGGAGTAGCTCTGAGGATTGCTCTTCGGTCTTGATTTCTTGGGGGGACGAGGCGCGCTCACTTGTAAGCTTAGACAGCAAAGGGATTATCTTGGAAAACGCTTCCAACTTGCTCTTGGAAAAGAACAGTAACGGCTTTCTTGAACCACCGACGTTTGCCTCTAGTGAGGCTACGCCAAACCGCTCGACTATGCTTGGGTCCCTCAAGTCATTTAAATCATACCGCTGCACATCCTTGCCCACTACGCAAACGAACCCGTTCGTGACCAGGAGCCACCTGTCCGCGAAGTCCAGGTCCTCGTCAAGATCCGATTTCTCGGCGTAGAGCAACTCTTCTTTGGATATACCGCACCTGGAAAGTATCTTTTCGTCAATCCCCCTGGCCACCATACGCCATTTACATGCTGGCACGTTTAAGATTTCTATCGCTTCGCAAGTTAAAAAGTGAAAGCGGACAGCTTATGAACTAGAAAAAACGGGTACGTCTAATGAAGAACACCCAAGGCGCACCAGCAAAAACTCGAGGCGATGCTATTACTTGGCTAATATAGTCGCCTGGGTTCGTCCAAGAAGCTCTGCCAGCAGCTAACTCCAAAAGGTTCGGCCAGTGCACGCTCTTTTACTTCTACCCGCCCGCGGCGCGCCTTGGCAGGACGACTGCGAGCGATATGAAAAGCGCGACGGCCACCAACCCTAGGGAACCGCAAATCCGGATTCGGGCACTTTCGGGGATACGTTTAGAGAGCCACGGGTAGCGTTTCTCGATCCGTGTTCTAATCCGTTTCGGTGGGAATCGATTAACTCTTCCTAGACATAAACTGGCTTCAGCTTGGGCCCCGGTTAAGAAAGGATCCTGAACCCCGCACAAGTGATGGCGAGAACCCTCACGAACCCCTTTCATACGGCATCACGCTGGATTGACCGCGACTACCCGAGTCATGGGCGAACGCGAGCCCGCTCAATCGCACGGATGTAGCCAATCGCTTCAGGTCGGCAAGGGCCATCTGGACGTTAGCAGCGCTGTGCACAAGACGGCCCAAACGACAAAACTCGTTACGCGATATTGCTAAAACGGAAACATGGCTAAAAAGAAAACTACTGGGTCTAAGCCCCAAAAATTCGCTGATAGGGCCTGGTGGGGCCCGGCCAAACCTGATTTCTTTGCGTTCCTCGGCGATTTGAAAAACCCAGGGGGCACCGTCGGATATGAGGGAAAACGCGTAAACGCAGACGCTGCGTACTTTCATGGTAGATAGGGTTAAGATCCTTAACGCGCTGAAAAAAGTTGAGTCCTACGGCAAGCTGCACCCGGAAATGTGGAACATCTCCTGGGAGAACGGGTCATTGCTGAAGATGATGGTCTTGGCCCGTGGAGCAAAGAGTATTCTCGAAGTAGGCACCTCTGATGGTTTTTCCACGATCTGGCTCGCTTGGGCTGCCGCCATAACGGGGGGAAAAGTCCTATCGATCGAAAGGGATCCAGGTAGGGCTTCAATGGCCGCCGATAACTTATCCGATGCGGGACTGAACGAGTACGTCCATATTCTAATCGATGACGCAAAAGATGCCTTGGACAGCATCGAAGCGAGCGCGAGCTTCGACTTCGCCTTTCTCGACGCCGCAAAAAATGAATACATCGTGTATTTCCAAAAAGCGAGACCCAGGTTGGTACGGGGAGCCATAGTCGTCGCCGACGACGCCATAACGGAAAGAAATTCCATGAAGGCCTATCTAGAAAAAGTGGAGCATGACCCGAGCCTGGAAAGCACCCTCATCGACATCGACGACGGAGTCGAGATAACGTACTTGATGCGAAACTCGCTTTTGTGCGCCCACGCCAGGGAACTCAATACCGACCTTTCACGTTAACGAAGTCGGCCTTAGGGCTTTTTCACGTCATCCCTGAGGGGAAGACGGCGTTAGCGTCGACGGAGTAGGGCTTAGGCCGACGTGGTATCGAACTACCTACATAACGTGCGTTGAGCTCGGTTACCTGAACCTGTTCGGCTTGACCCAGGCGGAGCCAGAGATCCAAATTGGGGCGGTCAATTCGCGAGCTCTGCCACCTCATTCGGTTACGAGTGATCACGTCCACTTGGTTCGCCGCAAAGCGGGGGGCAGGTTCACGCTCACTTCCTTCTTGATTTCCGCTGACTGATATATGGCGTCTATTATGTAATGCATCGCCACTATTCCCTTGGGATCTATTGGGCTTTGCTTGTTTCCCCTCACTGCTTCGACGAAATCCACGATTTTCTGTCTGAAAGCGTCGACGCGGGGCAGGTGCTGGGGGGTTATGTTAACCATGTAGCCGTTCACGTCCGTGTAGAAAACGGGAACGCCATCGCTGACGCTGATCCCTCCCTTTGTGCCCAGCACCAGCGGATTGCCGAGGGATTCGGCGTGCATGGCCCAAGCCTGCTTGTACACCATGACTAAGTCGTCCTCAAACCTTATGAAGGCGGCAGAGAAGTCCTCAACCTCGAACTTCGCCGGATCCCAGACCCAGGCTCCAGCGACCTTGCTCGCCGCTTCGTCATGACCCAAGTATCCCGCGGTTACGGCGTTGACGCTCACGGGAACCGGGTGGTTCAATATGTTGAGCGAGGAGTCCAAGGGGTAAACGCCTATATCCAGCGTCACGCCTCCTCCGGCCAGCGTCCTGCTTATAAACGTCGGACTACCGGGCAAACCTCTCCTCCTTCCCGTTTCAACTCCCATACCGACGGCCTCCGCGTAGTAGGGCTTTCCGAGGAAGCCCGAATCCGCGAACTTCTTGGCCGCCACCAGGGCTGGCTCGTACCTGCTCTGGAAGCCAACCATGAGTATTTTGCCGCTTTGTTG
>JAWDNK010000018.1:0-16575 GCA_046534355.1 Candidatus Martarchaeota archaeon
GATGTACGTCGAAGTGAAATACGACGTAATAGTGGTGGGCGCGGCCACCACTGGTGCGGTAGCCGCTAAGAAAGTAGCCGAGAAGGGGTTCAAAGTACTACTTTTGGACAGTAAACCAAGGGCTCGCATAGGAGATAAGGCCTGCGGAGACGCCATAGGAGAGGAGGACTTAAAAAAAGCCGGGGTTGACCTCCCTCAAGATGTCATAAGAGAAAGAATAGTGGGTGCGGATCTAATCTCCCCCGATGAAAGGAGGGTATTCAGGATAAAGGGCTATGGCTATACCGTGGATCGCCTAGGCCTCGGCAGGGCGCTTGTAGAGGAAGCTGAGAGCGCCGGCGTCCAGTTTCTGGACAACTTCCCTGTATCCGAACCCGTAATAAAGGATGGGCGCGTCCAGGGAATAAAGGGAAAAGATGAGTATACTGCGAGGCTTGTGCTAGACGCGTCCGGGAATAAAACTAAATTGAGGCCCGCCATGCCGGAAGAGTGGGGGATCGAGAAATCGGTGGAAAGAAGCGACGCGGTCGCCGCCTATAGGGTCATCGTGGAGGGGTTAAACCCCTCCCTAGAGAGCGGTTACTTAAGGCTCTACTTCGATCAGGTCACCTCCCCGGGCGGCTACATATGGGCCTTCCCAGAGGGAAATCTTTCCAACGTGGGTCTTGGCGTCACCATGATTGGCAAATACCCTAACCCCAAAATCGCCACGCTAGAGTGGATGAAAAAGAGGTTTTCTGGCAAAATAATCACGGGTAGCGGAGATACAGTCCCCACTAGGAGACCATTCGGAAACATGGTCGGCAACGGCATTTTGTTCGCTGGGGATGCGGCAGCAACCGTGAACCCCGTGACAGGAGGAGGCATAGGTAGTGGCATGCTCAGCGCTAAGCTAGCGGCCGAGGCCATGGCCGAAGCCCTTGGCGAGGCAGAGCTTCCTGGCGTGAGCGAACTTTGGCGGTATAATGTCAATTACATGAAGGTATATGGCGTGAAGCAGGCGGGCTTGGACGTTTTCAGGAGGTTCTTGCTTAAGCTGACCAACGACGACATAAACTTCGGCATGTCTTCTGGTCTAATGGATGAAGAAATGGTAACCGAGGCTGCAGTCACTGGAGTCGTTCGCGTGAATCTGCAAAAAGAGGCTGAACTCGTTATCAAAGGGCTTAGGAGGCCTTCTTTGCTGCTCAAAATCAAGCAAATGGCAGACGACGTAAAAGCCGCTATGCAAATATACTCAGAGTATCCAACCGATCCCTCGGGCTATCCCAAATGGCGGGAAAGGGCAGACAACTTCTTCAAAAAGCTCGCCTACTGAACCGCGAGCTCTGCGGACAAAAGGTGAGTGGCAAACCGTCCGTTCCTACCTCTTTTTCTGGTTGTGCCCGTCAATCGTTTTCGTCGCTGACGCCTTGCTCTGGGTGAGTTTGGGGACTTCGTGCCCGCATTATAAAAGGGACCGCCCCGCTTCGGCTTACCTCGACGGGAAATGGTGAACTAATCCATCCTCACGAGAGCGAATTCCTCCTGCTTAACCCGCGAAGGGTTAAACGCTAGCGCGCGATAAATACGGGAAAGATGAACCTAAACCCCTCGATGGGCCCAGTAAACGTCGTTTTTTACGGTCGCGGAGGGCAAGGGATAAAGACCGCGGGAAGGATTCTCGGGAGGGCCCTTTTTGAATCTGGTTATCACGTACAAGACTTCCCAATCTACGGTGCGGAAAGAAGAGGGGCCCCCGTTTATTCCTACGTAGCGGCTGCGCCCGAAGAGGTATTGCAAAGAGGGGCCCCCGGTTCCGCCGACATCACCGTCGTCGTGGATAAGAGCTTGCTCGGAAACCTAAGCCCATCAGGTATAGGGATAGTGAACTGGGGCGCCGAAATTCCAGGCATGTTGAGCGTCGACATGACGAGCGAAGTGGCAGGATTGAGCCCAGGGGCAATCAGCGCCGTGGCCGCTGGCGCGGCAGCAGCCGTCATCATCAACCTGCCGGTTGACAAGCTCCTGATCGGGATCGAAAAGGAAGTGAAGGTAAACAAAGAGGCCTTGGGGGCCGAGGAAAGGGCGGCGATCAAAACGTACTGGAAGATAAGAAAGTCCCCACTTCCACCTCCAATCATCGCCCCGAAGAAGGAGGACCACCTGATACTGCTGCAACCGGAGGAGCCTTCGCTTTCAACTCCGGTCATCACTGCCAAGGGGACTTCTGTGCTCAGGAAAACCGGCCAGTGGAGGCTGGTGAGGCCCTTGGTCGACCGCGAAGCATGTAAGGCCTGCTTCCTTTGCTATTTGGCGTGCCCTGAGGGGAGCATTCAACTCGACAATCAAGAAAAGCCTCTTATCGATTACGATAACTGCAAGGGCTGCATGATATGCCAAAACGTTTGTCCTTTCAAGGCCATTCGCGGCGTGCCAGAAAGCGAGGTGCTAGACCAGATTGATTGACCTCATAACGGGAAACGAGGCTGCGGCCTGGGGGGCCAGGCTCGCAAAAGTGGACTACGTACCGATATACCCGATCACGCCGCAGACCGAGATCGTCGAAAGGCTATCGGAGTGGGCCGCCAAGGGATTGATCCCAGCCAAAATCACCAAGATGGAGTCAGAACATTCCATGGTAACCGCCGCTGGCGCCGCCGCGCTGGCGGGGGCTCGCGTCTTCACGGCCACCTCATCCCAGGGGTTACTCTACGCCTTTGAGATGCTCTACAACGTATCCGGTTGGAGAGCCCCGATGGTGATGGTGAACGTCTCCAGGGGATTGGCCTCGCCTCTGACCCTCCTACCCGATCACAACGACGTCTTCGCCGCGAGAGATTCCGGCTTCTTACAGTTCCATGCCGAAAACTGCCAAGAAGCGCTCGATTCGGTGATACTAGCCTACAAGATCGCCGAAGACAAGAGGGTGATGCTCCCAGCTCTGGTGAACCTGGATGGCTTCTACCTATCCTACACGCGCGAAGAGGTTGATATTCCAGATGACCAGTCTGTTTCCGATTTCTTGGGGAATTACCCCGTAAAGCCCCTTTCGAGGGAAAACCTTCCTTCTATGGGGATAACCACCCTCGATCCCTCGGTGTATAGCTACTTCCGTTATCAAGTGCACTTGGCGCAAGAAAGAGCCAAGTCAGCCTTGAAGGATGCCAACGAGGAATTCAAAAAGACCTTCGGCAGGTCTCACGAACCGGTGCAGGGTTACATGGATGAGGATGCGGATTACGTGCTGATCATTTCGGATTCCTTCACCACGTCAGCAAGGGCCGCGATCAAAAAGTTGAGGGATAAAGGCACGAGCGCCGGGGTGATCAAGCTCTGGGCGACAAGGCCCTTTCCGTCCGAGGAGCTTGAGAAGAAGCTGCGCGGCAAAAAAGGAGTAGCCGTATACGACCAGGATTTGTCGCCCGGGCTGGGTGGCGTGATTTATCAGGAAGTAGCAGGCGCCCTGTACGGTAAAGAGGAATCGCCCAAGTTGGCTTCGTTCATCGGCGGGTTGGGCGGAAAGCCGCTGACGGAATTAGAAGTCGAAGCCATGCTGAAGTACCTCCGGGAAGGTGATGTAGGACAAGGACCCCATCTTCTATTCACAGATTCGGACCTTAAAACAGTGCGCTTCCAGATGGAGCTCGCACTAAAGGGAGGGGGAGGTGTAAAAAGTGGCCGAAGCCGACTTTAAGCCTAGGGGAAAGATAAGGACGGTGCGCGATACCCCTCGGGAGGAGCCTCTGAGCCCTGGTTCATCTATGTGCGCCGGTTGCGGTGCCCAGACGATGATTAGGCTTTTCCTCAAAGTAATCGGAGAAAACGCGGTGATCGTTAACGCAGCGGGGTGCATGACACTACTCCAGACGTACCCCTACTCTAACCTTTCTACGGGATGGCTTTACACGGCTTTCGCCTGTGCCCCGGCCGGAGCCCAGGGCATAAGGGACGCGCTGGACTCTCTCATATCCCAGGGAAAAATAAAAGATCAGGGCCTGAAAGTAGTGGTGCTGACTGGAGATGGCGCGGCCTACGATATAGGGCTCCAGTCGACTTCCGCCGCCATCGACAGGCAGTTGAACTTCTACTACCTTTGCTACGACAACGAGGCCTACGGAAATACTGGGTTTCAGGAAAGCGGCGCTACCCCTTACGCCTCCAGGACGGCGACCTCGCCAATCGGACCTGCGAATCCCCTGGGTACCACAAAGAAGAAGAAGGACCTCTTCGAAATATGGATGGCTCATCATCCAGCTTACTTGGCCACGATCTCGCCTGCGTACCCGCTCGACCTAATGAAGAAGGTCGAAGAAGCAACCCAATTGCGCGGGCCAAAAATGTTCATAGGTTTCGCCTCATGCCCGACCGGCATGGGCTTTGACCCTTCACTCTCTATTGAGGTCGCGAAGCTGGCAGTAGAAACCGGCATCTGGCCCCTGAAAAAATACGTAAACGGGAAGGTCATCCACACGATCATACCCCACTTTACCCCCGTAGAAAACTACTTGAAGACCCAATCTAGGTTCGCGCACCTGTTTAATCCAAGGAACGAAGAAGCCATTTCAAGGATAAGAAAACAAGTGCTCGATTACTGGGAAAGCTTTGGCATAAAGCCCAACGCCGCCCCCTGAAACGAGCTGGTCGATTTCAGATCGTCATGGTGGAGGGTGCGATGGGATTTTCCTCCTTTTCTTCTTCCTGCTTGGGGTTCAGCTGAGGTAAGCCAAGCGGGAAGGGTAGCCCCAACTCTCTGCAGACGAGGATAGAAGTAGCTATGGAGTGGTTTAGGGCTACCTGCAGGGCTGGCAGGTATGGCTTTTTTTCATCGATATCCTTGGAAATCTTATCCAAGTCCTCCTGGTCGCCGTTCAAAATTATTTGACCATGGAAGGTCAGCGTCCCGCTCGCAGGAACGAAATTTATGTTAAAGGCGAATGGGATAACCGAGGTGGTCGGCCCCCTTCTCTCCACTGGTCCACTAGGCGCGTTCAGCTGGGTTTGCATCTGGACCTTCACGAGGTCGCCCTCCACAAGCTTCTCCGCGTGGATCTCCAGCAACTTTACCGAGATCGTTATGCTCATAGGTAATGGCGCGCTTGCCGCCTTATGTGCGTTGCTCCGAAAGAAACCAGCTACGGTCAACCTGCCTCTCAACCAAAACCACAGCAAGGGCGAGACCATGAGGGCATTTACAGATGCGTGACCTACCTTGCCCACCGGACGGGGCTTCCCGCTTCACCGGCGCGCTTGCGCGGGAAATGCCGCGGGTATTCCGCCGGCGGGGAGGCGTTATAATCCCCGGGCGTCTACCCTTCCCCTCCCCCTCCGCCTCCGCCCCCCCCCCGCTCCAGGGAGAAAGCCCGATTGCCCCCATATCGGCCAAGGCACCAGCTACCGTTCAAACCGCATACAAACACCTTTGGTAAGGTGTTACACATCTCTCCTCTCGCAAAGGTTATCGTCCCCATACCCCCCGAAAAGTTAAAGAAGCGATGCCCGAGTTTTTCTTCGTTTATACTGGCAAAACCGCACCGACACGCGCTCGACCCCCTGGCACAAAAAAGCTACCCTTCATGCGTGGGCTTCCTTTAAAGCGATGAAACGAATTGAGAAATCCTAGACACCGCCTCGCGTATGGACTCTCTGGACGCGGCGAAGGTCAACCGCAGGTGGCCACCGCCTCCCTGTCCAAAACCGCTGCCAGGGACCGTGGCCACGTGCGCGCGCTTGGCTAAGTTTAGCGCGAAGGCCTCATCGTCCCTATCGTACTTAGAGAAGTCCGGAAAGACGTATATGGCACCGTCGGGCTTGACCACGTCCACGTCGGGCAAGGCGGCAAGCCCCTCGTATAGCATCTCCATCCTTTCCTTGTACTCATGGACCATCTTGACCACGCTTTCCTGGGGTCCTCTCAATGCCTCCAGCGCAGCATACTGAGATATCGAGCTCGCGCATATCACGTTTGTATGGTGCACGATTTTTAGCGGCTCGACGAACTCCTTAGGTACGGCCATATATCCTATCCTCCAGCCCGTCATGGCGTATGCCTTGCTGAAACCGTTGATGGTGATAGCGTTGTCAGGCGCTAAAGAGGCGGGGCTGACCAACTTCTTTCCGCTGTAGTTCATCTTTTCGTATATCTCATCCGAAACGACCAGCACGTGTTCATCAACGGCTAGGTCCACAAGCGCCCGCACTTCTTCTTCAGCCATAACGTAACCAGTTGGGTTCGATGGGTTGTTGATCACTACCACGCGGGCTCCCCGCATCCCTTCTTTCACCAGCTCCAGGTCTAGGCGGTATCCCCCGTCTTCCCGCAGCAAAGGGACCTGCTGGACCTTTGCACCCCTGATCTGAACCGCGTCAAAGTAGGGCGGATAGGACGGCGTTATCAACAAAACCTTATCGCCCGACCTGACCACGGCCTGAAACACTGTTGATATCGCCTCCTGCCCTCCCACCGTGACGAACACCTGGTCCGGTCCGACGTCGATGGAATTATCGCGCTTCAACTTCTTCGATATCTCTTCCCTCAGCTCGGGTAAGCCCATTGGATCGACGTAATGCGTTTTACCCGAGCGGATCGCTTCCTCGGCCGCGCGGGTCACGTTCTTAGGAGTATCAAAATCGGGCTCGCCCGTACTGAGGTAGACGGAGTCGCCGTAATTCGAAAGCAAGAGGGTCAATCTCCAGATACCCGTGAACTTCATGTCCTTCAGCTGAGGCACAACCAAGTCGTCAAAGGATTCCATGACTATACTTACTCGCCCTCGATCTATAACTTTATTCTTTTAACGACCGCGATCCAAGGCGAAGCCGTCCCTTCGAAAACCAGGAAGAAAAAACTTATTCGCTCCGGGTCGATTCCCTGCGTGAAGAAGCCGTTAAGGGGTGTGTCGATGGATGAGGAATTAGTTTTTCAAGTCCTTGAGTACGCAAGGGGTCAATACCCCAGGGAGATAATGCTACTGCTGAGGGGTGACAGAGACGGTGAGTTCTTGCGCATCAAGGAAGTCCTTTCTCCTCCGCTGCAATACAACGGCCGCGATTTCGCGTCAGTCAACGTCTTTTACACGCCTTTTACTCCATCCATAATCGGCACGATGCACAGTCACCCAAGCGGGGTCCTCAAACCCTCACTTCAAGACCTACTGTCGTTCATGGGAAAAGTGATGGGCATAGCGGCTTACCCCTTCGAGGGGAAGGAACACATTGCCTTCTTCAACAGGGATGGTTATGAGATCCCGCTATTCTACTCACGAACTCAACCATTCGCCTTCCTCAAGTAAACCTTCAATTCGAAGCCATCGAGGTCCCAGTCCTGCGAGAACCACTCCCCATCGGGCGGCTCCTGAGATACCCTGATGCTGACCGCTCTAGTATCATCGGCCATGCGGGATGCCAACTCGCTTACAGAGGCCGCCATTTCTTTCGGTACCAACAAGACGAGGTCGATCCTGTCCTCTACCGAAAGCTTGGCGCGCTTCCTGGTCTCTTGAACTCTCCTCACCAACTCCCGCAGCAATGCCTCCCTCTCCAATTCCTCGTCCACCGCGGTGTTGAGAAAAGCCTTGTAGCCTTCAAACTCAACCATCACGTAACCCGGCTTTGGCTCATAATACACCTCGATCGCGTTTCCTGGTATCTCGTATTTCTTCCCATCTATCTCTACCTCCTTTTCCCCGGCAATCGCTTTCTCCGCAGCCACGCGGGTATTCTGGTGAAAAAGAGACCCCAATACGTCGTAGCGGACGCGCGTCTTCTTGTCCATCACGTCTTTTTGATCAACGGCCACGACCCGCTTAACGTTGACCTGCTCCGCCACAAGCCCGCTGAGTTCACCGAGCTCCGCTCCGCTCACTAAAAGCTCCTTGAGCGGATGCCTAACCTTAATCCCAGCTTTGTTCCTAGCGTATAGTGCAGCCGCCACCAGGCCTCTCGCGACCTCCATGCGCTTTTCAAGATCCTCATCGCGCGGGAACGACTTGGCGGGCCACGCAAAATCCGCATCCTCATCGGGCAAGTACTTCATCAAGAAAGTGGTGACGA
The DNA here is from genome assembly GCA_046534355.1 of Candidatus Martarchaeota archaeon. Classification (GTDB taxonomy): domain Archaea; phylum Thermoproteota; class Thermoprotei_A; order Marsarchaeales; family UBA168; genus UBA168. The sequence goes on from JAWDNK010000018.1 coordinate 8,032, forward strand.
AGGGCACGAAGGGGTGGAGCATGCGCAACAGGGCATCAAGCGACCAGTAAAGGGCGTAGTATGCGGCCTCCTTCGAGGGATCGTCCTTCTTCTCCACCCACGTCCTCTTGCGAATTAATTTAACGTACCACTTGCTGAGGTCGTCTACCATGAAGTCGAGCAATGACTTCAACGCCGAGTCGAACTGCAGCGATTCCATGGAAGAGGTCACGGACGCCTCTAAGGCCATAAGCCGGGAAAGCACCCACCTGTCCTCGACCTCTAGCCTCGGCGGTTCCCGCGGGTGATAATCATCTAGGGCCATGTAAGTGCTCGCGAAGTAGAGCAAATTCCAAAGGGTATTTATCTTCTTGAGCGCGTCCTCTAATCCCTTCTTCGTAAACCTCACGTCTTCCCACGGCGTGTGGCCCAAGAAGAAAGCGCGAAAGGCGTCTGCTCCGTACTCGTTTACCACTTCTTCCACGTCCACGTAATTGCCCAGGGATTTGTGCATCTCCCTACCACTTTCGTCCAGGGCCATACCGTGAGCCAGCACCTTCGAATAAGGCATGGTCGACCAAAGCATGACGGACAGCTTGGCCAGCGAAGCGAACCAACCGCTGAACTGATCTTGCCCTTCCAAAACCAACTCGTACCTGGTGGGGGGCCAACGCCCCGTCGATGCATATGGGGCTGAACCGGAGTCAAACCAGACGTCGAACACATCTGGGATCCTTTTCATTGTACCTCCACACGAATGCTTGAAAGTAAGCTCGTCAACCAAGGGGCGGTGCAAGTCGAGGGACGAGGCGATCTTCTTACCAGTTAACGACTCCAGCTCCTTCAGCGAACCGATGACCTTGACATCCCCGCACTTATCGCAAACCCAGATGGGCATTGGGGTTCCCCAGTACCGCTGCCTGGAAACGACCCAGTCGCCGAGGCCCTTGAGCCAGGGCAAGAACCTTCCCTCCTTTAGCCAAGGCGGTATCACTCCCACCTCCGATGCCGCATTTACGAGTTCATCCTTGACCGAGCTGACCTTCAATAACCACTGTTCAGTAGGCCTCATTATGAGCGGCGTACCGCACCTCCAACACACGGGGTAACGGTGACTCACGGGTTCTTCCTTGAAAAGCGCACCCGCTGACCGCAAATCGGATATTATTAGGTCGTTGGCTTCTCTCACGTACTTCCCCGCGTATCTTTCCACGAAAGGCCTGTACCTCCCCTTCTCGTCCACGAGGTCCAGCATCGGTAGGCCGTTCTCTTTTCCGACCTGGAAGTCTTCCTGACCGTGAGCGGGAGCTACGTGCACTATACCAGTTCCCTCCTCAGCGCTCACGAATCCCTTACTGAGAACGACCCTATGATCCATTGCCTGAAAAGAGAGAAAGCCTAGGGGATGGACGTATTTCACGCCGTTCAGCTCAGACCCCCTAAACTTCCGCTTGACGGAGAAACCAGATCCCAGCACGCTCAAGCGCTTCTCGGCCAGGATGTACGTGTTTCCGTTCAGCTCGGCCTCCACGTAGTCCTCATCGGGGTTGACCATCAATGCTACGTTCGCGGGTATTGTCCAAGGAGTTGTGGTCCACACCAAAAGGTACTCGTTTTGCGCGGATTCCACCCTGAACTTAACGTATATGGACCTGTCGACTATCTCAACGTAGTTGTTCACCTCGTAATCGGAAAGGACGGTCTCGTCCTTTGGGCACCAGTAAAAGACCCGCTTTTCCCTCGTGACCAAACCCTTGTCGTAAAGCTCCTTGAACTCCCTCCACTCCGCCTCGACGTAAGCGGTCTCAGACGTGCAATATGGGTGTTCCCAATCCATGGCCACCCCGAGCCTCTGAAACACCTTGGTCATCGCCTGCATGTTCTTCTTCGACATTTCGTCGCACTTCTTCACGAAGTTATCCAACCCGTACTTGACCACGCCGTCCTTAGCGGTGATCCCCAACTCTTTTTGGACCGCTAGCTCTATGGGAAGACCGTGGCAGTCGTATCCAGGTCTCACAGTCTGCGATTTTCCTTTTGAGGTCGAGTACCTGATGTATACGTCCTTCATTACCTTATTCCACACCGTTCCAGGATGTGGTATACCCGATACAAAGGGAGGCCCATCCAGAAGCAAACCATCAACCTCACCCCTCGTCTTCAGCACTTCACCCATGACCTGGGGCTCGACCAAGCGATGATCGTAACTGCCCTTCAGCTCTCTATTGCTCAACGACAACGCCATGAGAAGTTCACTTATATGGATAACGCATAACCGACCTTCTCCCCGCCCTGAAGGGCGAAGCCTTAGGCCCCCTTTGAACTCCCTCTCTTATAAGACGTCTTGACCAGTAGCCTTCCGGATTCTCTAAACGTTTCCACTTTTTTCCTCAACTGGATATTCTCTCTCGTAAGCCAAAGCCTCAACCGCAACAAATTGGTGAAGTTCGAGACCAATAACCCGACGAAAAAGCCGAAAACCACATCGATCCCCGCGGTTAGGCCGAAAAACCCTATTAAGAGCAGGGGAAGCGTGAACGCCAGCAATAATGCAAGAAGCCTGCTAACCATGTAAGGCGCATCCACGTAGTTGTAGTCCACGTAGACGCCAAAATGGGAGATCGCATACATCATATCGTTTGTTTTAGAACGCAATCTCCAATAAAAAAGTGCAGCCGTAATAGCGGCAAAAACGATGAACACCGGAAAAGAGCCCGGAACTATAAGCAGCACGACCAACGAGCCCAAGCAAACCAGAGAACCGCTTGCAACGGTGGCCAAGGCCGACGGGGTGTAAGGCGTTCCCTCGTCCAACTCCCTTCCCCGATCTCTTCGCCCATATCTCCTCGGCGTAGTGGCAGGCTACCCAGTGCCCTGGCTCCACCTCCCTCAGCTTTGGCTCCTCTGTCCTGCACCTATCCGTGGCGTAGGGGCAACGGGGATTGAAGCTGCAACCGGGAGGCACATCGGTCGCGTTCGGTATCTCTCCCTTTATCTCGACCTTGAGCTTCGGGGCGGTCGGATCAGGCACCGGTATTGCCTCTATCAAGGCTTGCGTATACGGGTGCAGAGGCTTGGATATGAGCGTTTCCGAATCCGCCAACTCGACAAGCCTACCCAAGTACATCACGGCTATCCTGTCGCAAACGTGCTTGGCGAGGGCCAAATCGTGAGTTATGAAAAGGAAAGAGAGACCGAATTGGTCCTTGAGGTCTAGCATGACGTTCAAAACCTCAGCCCTTATGGACACGTCCAGCATGGAAACCGGCTCATCGGCCACTATGAAATCGGGCCCCAGAGCCAGAGCGCGGGCTATGGCTACCCTTTGCCTCTGTCCGCCGGACAGCTCATGAGGAAACCTATCCATGAACTGCTCCGGGGGTGTCAACTTGACGTCCTTTAAAGCCTCCTTGACCTTGGCTTCCAAGTCCTCCTCGTCTTTGTAGAGCTTGTTTATCCTCAGCCCTTCCGCGACCACGTCTCTTATCCTGAACCTCGGGTTTATGGAGTCATACGGGTCCTGGAATATTATCTGCAACTTTCTCCTCATCTCGGTCATCTCATCCCGGTTGGCAGACAACACGTCCTTCCCGCCGTAGTAAACGTGACCCCCGGTTGGCTGGACCAACCTGAGGATGGAGCGGCCGACCGTCGTCTTGCCGCTACCCGATTCTCCTACGAGACCCAACACCTCGCCTTTATAGACGTCGAACGATACGCCATCAACGGCCTTCAACACCTTTTTAGCGCCCTTGAGGCTCTGCACGAAGCTCAACTTGGGCTCATAATACATCTTCAGGTCTCTTACGCTTATTATCGGCTGTCCTTTCTCTTGGGTAGCGCTCAGCTGCGACCACCTCCTCTTGCGCTTCCAGACGCTATTTCCTCGGCGTAGTGGCAGGCTACCCAGTGCCCTGGCTCCACCTCCCTCAGCTTTGGCTCCTCTGTCCTGCACCTATCCGTGGCGTAGGGGCAACGGGGATTGAAGCTGCAACCGGGCGGTAGCGCAGCCAAGTCGGGAGGTGAACCCGGTATGGACACTAGCCTCTTCCTGGGCGCGCGTATGTCCGGGAAGGCCCCCAAGAGACCCTGGGTGTAGGGGTGCATGGGCCTCTTATACAGCGAAAAGACGTCGGCCTTCTCAACGATCTTTCCAGCGTACATCACAAGGACCTCATCGGCCAGCTCAGAAATTATGGAAAGGTCATGGGTTATCATTAGGATTGAGGTCGAAAACTTTTGCTTTATGTCCCTGAGCAATTCCAGTATTTCGGCTTGAACCACGACGTCCAGGGCGGTGGTCGGCTCGTCCGCTATGACTAGGGGCGGGTGGAGGGCCAACGCCATGGCTATGGCTACCCTTTGCTTCATCCCCCCGCTGAACTCGTGAGGGTAACTGCTCGCCCTCTCGGGAGGGATGCCGACCATTCCGAGCAGTTCCCGCGCCCTATCCATCGCCTCCGCTTTGCCCACCTCTTCGTGGGCCATTATAGCCTCGGCTATCTGATCGCCGATCCGGAACACCGGGTTGAGCGAGTTCATCGAGGCTTGTGGGATTAAGGAGATCTCCTTCCACCTGATCTTCCTCATCTCCTCTTCGCTAGCCGTTATGAGGTCTTTTCCCTCCAACGTTATAGAACCGGAGATTATTTCGGCATTCGAAGGAAGCAACTTGAGTATAGTGCTGGCTATGCTGGTCTTTCCACTGCCCGACTCCCCCGCTATGCCAACCGTCCTCTCCTTGGCGACCGAAAAAGAGACACCGTCAACGGCCTTCACGTACCCGGCGGAGGTCCGATAGTACATGCGAACGTCGGAAAGTTCTAAAAGGGCCATGCTACTCACACCAAAATTTCGTTTTCGCAGTTAACCACTTATAAAGTTTTGCCCTTTGCCCCCTGATCTTGAAAAATCTCGCGCGGCGATCCTCGAGGCCAGCAAGGTGCAGTTTTCGTAAACGTAGGCGCTTAGCACCCGCGTATATATCGAACAGCTCTTGAGCAAACCCTGCTCCGTGTAAGTCCCGTTGAAGGAAACGTAAACCGCTGGGCGCCCGGCGTATTCCTGATAAGATTGGAAGGTGAAGTTGACCTCTTCGGCTGTCTCGCTGTACTTCACCGCGTAGGGGATGCCCTCGAAGTAGACGGCGAGATTGCCACTCGCCGTCTTCAGACCTGATGCAAAAACGGGCAGACCGAATAGCTTCATGAAAACGTAAGAAGAATTGCTGGATGGCGTGAACAAAACCGTCTCATTCTTCGTTGAATAGGGCCTAGTCAACGTAGCGTTCTGCGACTCCGTTATGGTGTAGGTGAAGTTGATCAAGTCACCGCGAACCCCTGTAACCGTGACATTGAATTCGTTTACGTAAACCGTGGGCCCCACCTTAACGCGTTCCTCGTAAACGGCGGTCGTCCCAACGGGGAAGGCGGAAGAGGAGGACAAAAAGCGCGATGCCACCAGCGCGGACGCCAGTACGAGGACCAGGAATCCAAGTCCCGCGATTACGAGGCGGCCCCTCATGACGTTTACCTCTGCCTCAGCCTGGGGTTGAAGATCTCGTCTAGGGCGTAACCCAAAAGCACGAAGGCGAGAGAAAGCAGCACTATGGCTAGGCCGGGAAACAGGAACCACCACCATCCGAAACCGTAAATTGTAGCCGAGGCCGCGTGATCGTAGGCCTTAGCTATCATCCTGCCCCAAGTCGGTATCGTAGAAGAATTCGGAAAGAGGAAGTCTAGCGAGGCCTCCGTCAGTATGAATCCCGGAACGCTAAGCGCGAGATTGGCGTAAACCAGCCCCATTATGTTCGGCAAAAGGTGCTTGTTCATTATGTAGAACTTGCCGGCCCCGAGCGCCCTGGCCGCCTCCACGTAACCCCTTTCTTTCAGTGAGAGCGCCTGGGACCGTATAACCCTAGCTAAACCCGGCCAAGACAGCACCGAGAAAAGCACGATCAACCACACGTAGAGGCTCTTCGCTATGATCGGGTTCTGAGTCAGGACAAAGATCACCACTATGGCCAGGGGCAGGAAGGGGATGACGAGGATGACGTCTGCGAGTCTCATGGAAAACTCGTCGACCACCCCACCCTCGACCGCCGACACCAGACCGAGAAGCGTCCCTATGATAACCGTGGCGAGCGATGCCAACAGACCAACTTCAATGGAGATCCTAGAGCCGTACACGAACTGGGACCAGAGGTCTCTGCCCCTATTATCACTCCCCAGCAGGCCGTAGGCCCTACCCAGCACGTTAAAGTAAGGAGAAGCGATGAGGACCTTGACGCTTGCCGTCTTTCCCTGCTGGGGTATCACCACAAGCTGAACGGTGTAGTTGTAGACACCCTCCTTACCGAGATAGATTTCCCCCGTGTTAGCCGCGGTTACCCCCGAAGGGCCGAGCGCCGCCGTATTGACGTCGGGCAGCACGTTGGAGAGAGAGATATCAAACCAACGGCCGATCGGGATGCCGTTCCTGAAGCTTATGATTTCCACGGGAGAGTTGGACATGAGGGAATAGCTGGTAAGGTGATAAGTGCCGGTTGGGCCGCTAATGAGGAACCTGAAGTAGAAGTCTTGAACGTTAGAAACGTTCAATACGTAAACGAAAGTGCCGAACTGGAAGTCGTATGGCGGCCTGTAATCGTATGTGAAGTTCCGGGAGACGCTCAGGACGGTCTCACCGGAGAACGTAGCCGCGCTATAGGGGACGGTCGCGTTGACGGATAGGGCGTCGTTTACGCCGAGCGCTGAAGCAGATGGGATCGCCTCCGAATCCAACACCGAGAAAGCGGTACCGCGGGCCCCTTGGGCTTGCCAGCCCGATAACGCTTTCGGTACCTCTTGCAGGTTCGGCGGGAGGCCGCTGTACCCCGGAAAGACCGTAGCCCATTGAGGTACCGCCCATGGCCCAGTCACGTAGGTTTGGTTTGGGGCGTTACTGGTCAAAAAGGGCGCGAAAGCGGCCATAAGGGTGAAGAAGATTATGATCGCAGCTCCCGTGATACCCAATTTGCTGTGAAGGAAAAGTCTAAGGCTACTGTTTTTCTTCAATATGCCACTCATGTCTTCTCGCCTCTTGCTTTTCACCTCACCCAGCCCTGATCCTCGGGTCGAGGAACCCGTAAAGGAGGTCGGCTATGAAGTTCGCGGCCACCACCATTACGGATATAACGAAGAAAATCGCTTGCTCAAGGGGGAAATCCAAGGTCTCTATGGCCACAAACGTCCAGTAGCCAAGCCCGGGCCAGGAAAATATCGTCTCGGTGATAACCGCTCCGGACAGTATGAAGCCCATGGAAATGGCGAAAATCGTGATTATGGGCAGTATGGCATTCCGCAGCGCGTGCTTGTAAAGTATGGTGGAATTCGGCAATCCCTTTGCCTTGGCCATGGTTATGTAGTCCTCGCTTATCACGTCGATCGTGGTACTTCTCATGATCAAGTAAACCCCTCCTATGCTGACCACCAAGAGAGAGGTGAACGGCAATATCATTGCTTTCAAAAGGGCGCTAACGTAGGCAATCCCTTTGAACGACGAGAAGTAAGCCTCGGCGTTTATTGGGAAAATCCCCAGCGAGTAAGAGAAGAAGACCAGCAGCAAAGTGCCAATCCAGAAGCTGGGCATCGCGTAGAGGAACAGCAAGGTGGTGAAGGAAGCCACGTCCAGAAGCTTTCCCCTCTTGGCCGCCGATACGACACCAAGGTAAATGCCGATGATGAAGGCAGCTACAGTTGAAGATCCCAGCAAAAGAATAGTGTAGGGTGCGTACATAGTTATGGTGTCCATTACGGGGCCAGAAAGGACGCCTCCCACGTTGTAGCCGAAGTTAAATGTGAACATCGACTTCAAGTAAACCAGAAACCTCTCGTATAAGGGCAAGTCAAAGCCCATGGCCGCTATAACCTGAGCCCTTATCTTCTCTATGTAGGCTACGTTGTGCACGGCGCCAGAGGGAAGAGGGACGAACCACTGCTCGGGGTTTATCCCAAGAACGTAAAAGGGAAGTACCTGAAACAAGAAGAAGTTTATAGCGGCAACCACAACTAGCACCACCAGCATGGTGGCGAAGCGACGCAAAACGAAACCCTTTAGGCTCAATATTGTTAAGTAAAATAACTTCATTTTAAGCGTTTTGGCCCAAACTTAAACGAAACAGATCCCCGACGCGGGCGGACCACCGTGCGCATGGGAAGCGACAACGCGCAATAGGACTACGATTTAAGCTGACGCGCCAACGCAATGAAGACGGGTACTGTGAAATTAAAACACGAGGATTCCCTTTCAGGTTTATTAACTCGTAATCGCAAAATCTTCTGGCCCACAAGGCATTCACAAAAAATATTGGATTTCATTTAAGTTCGGAAATACTGCGTTGTCACTTGTTAGCCTGTCCGCCGCCCTGCTGCGCCCCGCCGCTAGCGCCCTTTCCCTTGTTCTTACCCCTGGCGTAGTAGAAGGCCGCTACGACCGCTATCACCACTATTACCACCGCGGCCACCGCGGCGTAGAGGGTGTAGTTGGTCGGAGCGGTAACCGTCAGCGCCTCCGCGCCGGAAGTAA
>JAWDNK010000019.1:0-16296 GCA_046534355.1 Candidatus Martarchaeota archaeon
CTGCATTATGATCGGTATGCCGAGTATGACTATGGTCGAGTCAATCGCGGTCATCAGCGTGCCAAGCGTGGTCACCGATACCACGGTCCAGCGCTTGGAATAATTAACGTTAGACAAGTATGTGGGCACGTACTCCTTCAACCCACACTATTTATCCGTTTCGAATCACCAGAACTGAAGCCTCCGAACGTCGATTTATATGCGTTAGTTCTTCGCTATCCGCGAACTTTCTTTTTTTACCTCCCCTTTGGAACTAGGGATCGGTTGCCGTCTACTTCGCTACCAAGCGCAACCACGGGGCCGCCAGATTTATAGGATTTGAAAACTTCCCACCCGCCGAAAAAGCGAAAAGCAACTCTGGTAGGGGTGTCGCTCAACCAGCTCCACGTTAACCAAAATCCACTGGTTTCCCCAAGAGACGCTGTTTTGAGATCCCAAGGGTAAGTTCGGGCTTATCAGGGCCCAAGAGCTACCGGAGATCCCGTAAGTCGTTAAGTTATCGTAATAATAGACCCCAGGCAGATTGGGGATTTGCACAAGAAGGGCGAAGGCGTAAAGTCCTGGGCTCGCTCTACTTGAGAGAAGTCCTATGCCAACGTTCACCTGCTCTAAGCGCAAAAGCGCGGCAGCCAGTTCGCACACCTCCAACTGGTTAGTGGCGCCTCCGATCAAAACCTCAAGAGGCGACGCCAACTCGCCCTGAGAGGAGTTAACGTAAGGAGTAGTCGACGTCGCGTACAGGACTGACCTCAACACCGAAGCACCTGCCGCCCCACGGGGTATCCCCAGTACCGAAGAATCGTAAGAAATCAAGATCGGCGTTGACCAACTGGATATATTGTTAAATAACTGGTAATTCGAGGGGTAATTACCGAAGCCCATGTAAGCGGTTACCTTAGCTGCCCAGCTGGCGTTTCCGGCGTCGACCGAAGTCAGAACAACAGCCGCCGCCAAGGAAGATTGCGTGTAACCGAAGGCCCCTCCCTGGGGAGTCAAAGAAAGAGCCTCTCCATACCACCCCCTGAGACTGGGAGGCATTCCAAGGGCCTTCCATTCGAAGTAATTCGCTAGGGCCTGATTCCTCTGTATCTGCGATAGTAAAAGCTGTTGGAGCTTTTGGCTGTAATTCTCAGCCTGCTGATATTGTTTCAGCGCTAGAAAATAACTTTGATTTGTCGCTGCTAACTGCCCCTTCAGCTCGGTTATTTTCTGGTTATCCTGGTTGATTATGTTTACTAAAGCTTGATTAGCGTTTTCTCCCTGCTTATATGCATTCTGTAACGGGCGATAATAGGCGTAGTAATAGACGCCCACGCCCGCCCCAAATCCAACTAAGAATATCAACAGTAGGGCGAAGAACCCCAAGCTCACGTGAAACTTCATGCGCCGACACTTTGCCTGCGCATAAAAAGCTTGTCTCGAACGTTACCGCGATTAAGGCGCTGGGCGGCAAACGAGGCTGAAGGGAAACGGTGCTCAAAAAGCTTAAAGCGCCTCAACTCAATAACTCGTTAAGTTGCCCAAGTATAGACAGACGGAGGAAATATTAAAATTAATGGAAAATAAGGAGCAGATAAGGAACATCGGTGTGATCGCCCACGTGGACCACGGTAAAACCACTATGAGCGATAGCTTGCTGATGGCAGCAGGCATAATCAGCCCGAAGGTGGCGGGCACCGCGTTAGCCATGGATTATCTGGAAATAGAGCAGAAAAGGCAGATGACCGTGAAGGCGGCCAACGTGAGCTTGCTGCACGAAAGGAACGGCAAAAGCTACGTAGTCAACCTCATAGACACGCCAGGCCACGTCGACTTCACGGGTAAGGTGACGAGGTCACTCAGGGTTATGGACGGCGCAGTCGTTGTCGTCGATTGCGTGGAAGGAGTTATGACGCAGACGGAGACCGTTGTAAGGCAAGCCCTAGAAGAGAAGGTAAAACCGGTACTTTACATAAACAAGCTTGACAGGCTGGTCAAGGAGCTCAGGCTTTCACCGCAAGAAGTACAAAATAGGTTGCTGGCCATAATTCAGGACTTCAACAAATTGATCGAAGAGTACGCCGAACCCGAATACAAAGAGGCTTGGAAGGTTAACCCCAATAAAGGCCAGGTGGCGTTCGGCGCCGCTAAGGACAAATGGGGTTTCACCCTTCCGATGGCCATGGAAAGGGGCGTTAAGTTCTCCGACGTGGTCACCGCGTACACCACCGGATCGCCCGACGTTTTAGTTCAAAAGGTCCCTCTGTACGAGGCCATACTGAACATGGTCGTGGACCACCTACCGTCACCCATAGAGGCGCAAAAGTACAGGATACCGAAGATATGGCAGGGCAAAGAGGGTTCTCAACTGGTCAAGTCGCTGCTGGAATGCGACGAAAAAGGACCCACAGTGGTGGCCATAAACAACGTGGTAGTGGATCCCCACGCGGGCTTGGTAGCCACGGGGAGGGTATTTTCCGGGACGGTGAAGACCGGAGACCAACTTTACTTGGTCAACGCGGGCACCACCGAAACGGTACTGCAGGTAGGGCTCTTTATGGGGCAAACTAGGGAGGTAGCGGACAGGATACCCGCCGGAAACATGGTGGCGTTGTTGGGATTGGAACAGGCAAGGGCAGGTGAAACGGCCCTCGACCCCAACTATCAAAAAGAGGGTGCGTTCGAGAAGATGGCCTACATAAGCGAACCTGTCGTGACGGTGGCCATAGAGCCGAAGAGTACCAGTGACCTACCCAAATTCATAGATACCCTCCACAAGATGAGCATCGAGGACCCCAACCTGCAAGTCAAGGTTCGCGAGGACACGGGGGAATACCTGCTGAGCGGCATGGGCCAGCTACACCTCGAGATAGCCCTGTGGGACTTGCAGCAACGCGGTTTTGACGTCATTACCAGCCCTCCTTTGGTGGTCTACAGGGAATCCATACAGGCTAACGGTGGACCGGCGGAAGGTAAATCCCCGAACAAGCACAACCGGTTCTACATAGCGGTGGAACCGCTTTCGGAAAAGACGCTCCAACTAATACAGGAAGGAAAGGTTTACGATAGCCAAGACTTCCGCGAAAGGGCAAAGATCCTGAGGGAAGAAGCCGGTTGGGACGCCGACGAGGCAAGAAACATATGGACGATCGATGAGCGCATGAACGTATTCGTGGACAGGACTAAGGGCCTACAGCACCTTAGGGAGATCAAAGAGACGATAATACAGGCCTTCATGTGGACTACGGAAGCCGGACCTCTAGCACAAGAGCCCATGAGGGGAGTTAAGGCTGCACTAGTGGATGCGTTGATACACGAGGACCCCGCCCACAGAGGACCGGCCCAGGTCATGCCGGCCATAAAGAACGCGACCATGGCCGCCTTCCTCGCTGCTAACCCCACGCTATTGGAGCCATGGCAGAAGGTTGACATAAGGGTGGGCACAGAATACATGGCACCCCTAAACAGGATAATCAACCAAAAGAGGGGAAGGGTATTAGAGGTCATCCCCTCCGCATCGGGTAACAACATGCAAATAATAGCCGAGATACCGGTTGCTGAATCATTCGACTTGAGCAACGAGATAAGGAGCGCCACGGCCGGAAGGGCACTGTGGGGCGCCCAGTTTAGCCATTGGGCACCCGTTCCGCCCGCGCTTCTAAACGATTTAATAATGAAAATACGCTCAAGGAAGGGGCTCCCACAAGTCTTACCCAAACCTGAGGATTACATAGAAGCATGAATTTTTTTGAGGGAAATCCGTTGGCTTTTCCCTCAGCCTCTTGGCTAAGGGGCAGGTGGGGAGTTGGTACCGCGCTTTTCAACGTGGCGCTGGGAGCCACATCCGCACTTAGCGCGTTCCTGATCATTTTCCCCAAGGGAAACCTGATCGACGTGGGGACATTTTTCACCATATATTCGGCAGTGTCGGTCCCGGCGCTCTTTTTTTGGGAAAACTCTCCGACATATTTGCCGATAGGGGAGACATAGTTGCATTGAGTTATGCCTTATCGGGGCTTTCCCTTTTCGGTATGGCTTTTTCTAGCTCGGTAGATGTGCTTTTTGCCTTCGGCGGCCTGCTGTCTTTCTTCTCTTCGGCCATGGCCTCAATCACCAGTATGATGGCAGTCGAGGAGGTCCCCGAAGCGCTCTGGAACAGAGGGTAGGCTTCGTGAACGCGTACATAAGCTACGGCTACGGTCTGGGGCTGTTAATGGACATAGCTTTTGCCGGCTATGCAGCGGTCAGGGAGGCGTTCATCACATCTGCCGGGCTTTCGCTGCTGAGCGCCCTCCTCGTGTATGAAAGCATGAAGGACGTGAGCGTTAGGAAAATACAGAGGGAGGCCTTTCACAAGGTAGGGGTCGCCAGGTCAGGCATACTGGAGAGGCACGGCCTTCACAGCACAGTAGTTTTTCATCTCCCAAACCCAAAATCGACCCTAAAGCTAGCCAAGGGGCAACTAGGTGGGCTTGTGGTTTTACTGGCCTCTCCCCGCCACGAAGGGCGAGGGTTTCCGAGGTCTTAGGTGTTACGCGCCTTTACGGGCGCTACTGGGTTGCGGACCACCAGGAAGGATAGAGGCTTCTTTACAGTTAAAACCGTTGCGTTCACTGCCTTCTTGAGGATGTTCAATGCGCCGTTTAAATCTGAATGCAGTTTATGTCCTTTAGGGCAACTGATGACTCCCCTTGGACCTCTCTTTACTTCCAGGTCGTGGTAAGCGCAGTTCTTCGAGGTGTTGTACTCGACGACCTCGAAGGCCTTCATCCCGTACTCTTGAGCTTTCAACTCTATGACGCCCATCAACTCGCGGTAGGACCACATATTCGAAGTGAACTTGTTGCCCTTCTCTTGTGCAATATTGAAAGGGTAACCCAAGTAGTTAGTTGATACCCCGAGATCGTGTAACTCCTTCACCAGGTGGGAAGCGAAGTTTCTGTACAAGTGCAGAAGCCTCCTAGTTAATTTCTTGAAAAGTCTCCTCTTCTCTCTGTTAAGTTTCTCATACGCTTCATATTCCCCAACGTTTTTCGTCTTATTCGCCAGGGACTGTACTCCTGCTATCCTCTTCTCAAAGTAGAAGTAGTCCTCCTTAGTCCTGAGGCCTTTGTAGAGCAACCAAGTGCCTTCGTCGATAACGACGCTCGCTAAGACGTTGATGCCCAAATCAATTGAAGCCAATTTGTTTCCTTCCGGAGATTCGATTTGTATTGATTTCCTCTCTCCTCTCATTATATGCTCGCTCTTCTTTCCCGTTTTAGTTTCCTCAAAGCCTACCTCCACGGGGATGGAGGCGTACCATGCATTTCTTGTTTCGTCGTGGTATATCTCCAGCCTGCCTTGTTTACCGTACCACCTTAACCTGCCTGCGAAAACGATTTCCACGTTGAAGTCCTTGAGGATTAACTTGTGGTTTTGCTCGTCCACAACATATCTATCTCCTCTAACGACTAGAAGGAGTTTTCTCTTCTTGGTTTCTCTGTCCTTCCAGTAACGCGGCGGACTGACGTGATTCACGTAAGGCGGAAGTTTTCCTTCTTTCTTCAGTTTCAGCAAAGAGAAGAAGGAGCTCCACGCTTCGTTGTTCTTCTGCATGACCGCTTGGGCGTTAACGCCGAGCGCACCCTTGTACTTCTCGTAGTATTTGTCCCACGTTTCCTCGAAGCTCACTTTCTCCCCGTTAAAGAACTGTTGTCTCCTCTCGTAGTTGATCTCGTTGAACAACCCCGCAGAGGCGTTCGCTAGCCTTCTCAGTTTCCTTTCCTGGAAACCGTTTGGAAGAAGACGAACTACACTTGTCCTCTCATTTTTGAATTCCACTTCGTGGATGCCCTCCTCCGGCATTGCGGGAGAGATCGGCTCCCGCTCCTCATCTTCAGAGAGTTGACCAGAAAAGAGCATATTAAACGGAAATAGTCTTTTTGTCCTAAACTTTTACCCCGCCCTGAAGGGCGAGGTTTGTCGTTCGTTTTATCAAAGAAAAAGTTAAGGGCCCCTGTATAAAGGAGGTTGAGGAATGAACAGGGAAAGCGAAGAGGGCAACGTGGAATTTAAGCTCAGGATTTCCCCGGCCGACCGCGACCGGTTTCTCGAGCTAGCAACACAAATGCTTTACAGGCTCAACGAGGGTGGAGGGGAGGCGTTCTACGAACTCGGTCTATCGGACGAAGGAGAGCCAGTTGGGCTTACACCCGAAGCCCTTCAGGCAAGCCTAGAAAACCTGAAGAACATATGCGACTTCATCGGAGCAAACTACAAAGTAGTCAACGTAGAAAAAGGGGCCAACGGGGAAGTCTTAGAACTCCACATAACTAGAAGAAAAAAGGGAGAAGAGCCAGCGTCGGTCAATGTGGCTTTGCTGGGCAACGTGGACGCGGGTAAGTCCACGTTGAAAGGTGTGCTCATCTCCAACGAATTGGACGACGGCAATGGGAAGGCCATGGAAAAAGTTGCTCGTTATATGCACGAAATCAAGAGTAGGCGGACGTCTTCGGTAACCGTACACGCCCTTGGATTTGATGATGAGGGGAGGATCGTCAACGGGACACTTGCTCACTACGACGAGGCCGAAATCTTCCTCAAATCGCGCAAGCTCATATTCTTAATAGACCTGGCAGGCCACGAGCGCTACATAAAAACCACGCTGGCGGGCTTGATGGGCCATTCTCCGGACTATGCGGCCGTGATCGTGGCAGCGAACGCGGGAACGGTGGGGACCTTCAAGGAGCACTTAGGCATAGCGCTAGCCCTCAACCTTCCGGTATTCGTGGTCATAACCAAAATAGATTTGTCCCCAGCGGAGGTAACGGCGAGGACCTTAGCGGAGGTAGAGCGTTACCTCAAGCTTCCGGGTATAAGCAAGATCCCCTTCATGGTGAGGAGTGAAGGGGACGTCGTGGTGGCGGCTAAAAACATGCCGTATTCGAGGGTTACCCCGTTGTTCATGGTCTCCAACGTCGACGGAAGGGGGATAGACCTCCTGAAAAGGTTCCTAGAGCTGCTGCCGCCCAGAATAAAATGGGTAGAAAGAGGGAGTTATCCGTTCATGGCCTACATCGACGAAAAGTTCAACGTCACCGGGGTTGGACTCGTGGTAAGCGGCCTGGTAGAACAAGGTAAGGTAAAAAGCGAAAGCCTGCTAGAAATAGGGCCGTTTCAGGATGGGAGCTTCAAGAAGGTGCGCGTGAAATCCATACAGACTAACAGGGTTTTCGCCGACGAAGTCTACGCTGGCAGCGATGCAGCCTTCGCCCTGGCCGGTGTTAACTATGAAGAAGTGAGGAAGGGCATGATCATCGCCGATCCAGCGCTATCTCCCAGGGCATGCTGGGATTTCAAAGCGAGGATCAGGGTTCTTCACCATCCCACGACCATAAGGGTAGGGTACACGCCCGTCGTCCACGTGCATACGATCAGGCAAGCCTGCAAAATAGTCAAGATGAATAAGGAGTCACTGAGGAGCGGAGACGTGGATGACGTAGAAATGAGATTTACCATAAGACCGGAGTTCCTACGCGTAGGAGATACATTCATCTTCAGAGAGGGAAGGGCAAGGGGACTCGGTGTGGTATTGTCTTTGGTTTATGACTGAACCGTGGGCTTGGAAAACGGCAACAAGGGTTATGAAATCCGGTGAACTACCCCTTCCTTACGGAAGGGGACTTTCGCCCGTTAACCCCTACCAGTTAAAGTTAAACGCTCCATCTTCCTATAATTGAGAGAGTATGGGTCAGGCCGACCTGAGGATCACCTTTGCAAAGGCCTCACCTCAGTGTTTGCTGTGCAGAGGAACCAAGATGCTCTGTGGTAGGTCCTATTGCCCGATCCTCGCTCGCGGGTCGGCGCTGGCCAAATCAGTAGAACTGATTAGCGATCTTGATTTCAACGGGGCTTCCCCTCCTGGTGTGTTCATCGGGAGGTACGGCTACCCGAACGTCTACGCGGGCCCCCTTCTAGTGTCCACTACCGATGATCCATCTTTTTACGATTCTCCCGACCAGTGGCATAACATAAGCATATTCGATCTAATTGCTCTTCGCTCTTCTTTGATAAGGGGGAAGTTCAAGGTAAACATCCACGGAGGCGGCAACCGGATGCTTGAAAACGTTCAAGAACTTGCCCTTTCCTCCACCCCGGCCGATGTTGAGGTACTATTCGAGAAGAAGCCTTCGGGGACGCTGGTGGTGGATGAGGACGTGCAACCAATGGGTCCAAGCGCCGAGGTAAAAGACATGAAGGTTTACAGCGCCAGGGGGGACACATTGGCCGAGAGAGTAGCCTACGACACCGACCTCAAGGCTCAGGAGGGGATTGTCGAGCTTTACGGGGCAGGCCTCAGCGTTTATCGCATTCAGAAAGTGCTGAGCGCGGGTCTATTGGGAACAAAGGCAGAAAGGAAGCTGGTGCCAACTCGGTGGGCGATAACGGCAGTTGATGACACCACTTCTAAGGCCATGCTCGAAAAGATAAGGGAATTCCCAGAGATCTCGGAATATCGGCTTTACACATCCGAAAGCATGGACAACACCTACATGGTTTTGCTCATGCCCGGCAAGTGGGAGTACGAACTGGTGGAGGCTTGGTACCCAGGAAGCACCTGGAACGCCTTCGGTAGCTCTATTGAGATTTACTCATCGCACGAGGGGTACCGCGGCAGGAAAACTTACGCTGAAATAGGCGGTTGCTACTACGCCGCCAGGCTTGCCGTGGCCGAGGCTCTCATGCGCCTGAAAAGACAGGCGAGAGTGGTCATCCTTAGGGAGGCCAGGGAAGGTTACATATTACCCGTAGGGGTATGGCACGTGAGGGAAAACGTCAGGCGTGCGCTGTCCAACGAACCCAAGAGGTTCGACTCCCTGGAAGGGGCACTTAAGGCGGTTTCGAGCATCGGAAGGGTTGCTCTCAGAGATTGGATTACCCACAGCTCCCTGCTCTTCGATTCCTTTCACCGCACCTCTCTTCTCCAATTCACCTAAGGGCACGGCTGATTCAAACTTTTCTCCCCTTAACCAGCTCGTCAGGCCGCCAGGTCCTCCCCTCAAAACGGAGAAGACCGACACCACCGGCCTGCCGAAAGCCTCAGAGTCATCGTATGGCAACCTGGGACAGGCCGCCAATACCAAAACGTCGAACGGTAGGGCTGATAGCCCGGCCGCATCCAGAAAAGACGCAGATATCAGCGCCACCTCCTTACCCATAGCCCTAATTGCTTTGGCGGCCGCTTCGGCCTCCCAAAGGAATTTCTGTCCCGGCTCGGTCCCCACAACAACACCAACCCTTTTTGCGTCTAGCAGTTTCAACCAGGCGTAGCCCTCTTTAACCAGCCAAGGCTTAACGGAACCCACATCGAGGCGGTGCCAAGACATCGAATACGGGTCCAGCTGTAAAATCGGCCGCTCTAGAGCGAGTAGCGCACCGAGGGGATGGAAGTCGCCAGAGGCCACCAACAAAAATAGGTCTACCTGCCCGCGCAAGGAGGTCAAGGCGATATAATCACAACCGAGGATCTGCGCGCGCTCGGCGGCCCTGTTGCCCTTGCCCCTGATCACTTCATAACTCCTTTCGCGAAGGTGCGCCTCTATGGCGTCCAATGAGGGAAGGTATTGAACCGAGGCGGCAATACCAATCCTCTTGCCGGTATCCCCAAGGAGCGCGTCCAATTGAGGGAAGGAGGGTGAGGGATCGAAACGAGAATACGCCGGCACGTAAAGCGTGGGGAGGACCCTTGCCACCATCTGATTATGCCCGAAATGTACGACGTGGTCTACCCCGAGGGCGCGGCCCTCTTCGTCGCCCACTTCGCAGGCACCGTGATAAGGCTTCGACGACAAGAATACCGTGTATCCGTTTTCGCGGAGCTTCGGAAAAACCCTCTCGATGACTGCTCCCTTTAGTCCGTCTGGCGCTTCGATCAAAACCCTCTTGGAACCGTTTTGCCTTAACCAGCGCAAGACGCCGTCTAAGTCAAAGTCGTAATCAAACATCGCTTTTTTCTGCCCTTTGCCCCTCCTCCACGAGTACGGCCGTGCCCAGGGGGAGCTTCTTACCGGCCAACCTTAAAGCCCTCTTGACGACCTCCTCCGAACTCTTGTTGGCACGGACCAGCAACACGCTGTCACCGGAGTTCACCCTTACGGCAAGCCCCGCCGGTTTTCCAAAGGACAAGCGCATACCGTCTTGAAGACGGTCCGCTCCGGCAAACGCCATCATTTTATTCTCCCTTATTACGTGATGTGGGTACTTCGTTATCCTTAGGTCAAATCCCTGCTCCGTTAACGCATCCGCCAGTATCTTATGTGCGGCGTTCCTCGCGGCCTCCAGGGCATTGTGCCTGATTTGACCGCCTTCCCTCACCACTAGCCTGAACACCGTATCGAAGTCGCCGTTCGGGTTGCCCATGGTAAACTTGGTTATCTTTGATCCCGGCACCCCCTTTATGTACTCTTTTCTTGTATAAGGTGGCGTTATGAACGCCCTATAGCACCTGGCCGGTCTTATGCCCAACTCTATCGTGTTATTCTGCGTTGCAGTTATAGGTTTATCGTTATTCAAGCCCGCTGTGCGCTGCTAGCGCGAGGCCCAAAGGCGGAACTTTCATCAGCCCGGTCTATTTCCCTTCCCCCAGCCACTACACGCCCCGCCATTCAGCACAAACGTACGCGCCGGAAGCGAGACAAAAAACACCGACGCCATAATTTAAGCGACTGGAACCCTGCTTACCCTGTTCAAGTCGAGCTGGCAACGTCCGCATAATTCCAAAGAAATCCGCGCCAGGCAGGGTTTACCCTGTACAAAATAGATTTATAAGCCATGACAATACTTTCAAGAAATGAGCAAGCCAGTGGAGTTGGGCACTTTAAAGGAGGGTAACTACATAATATTAGATGATGAACCTTGCAGGATCGTCGAGGTCGAGCACAGCAAACCAGGAAAGCATGGGGGCGCCAAGGCCAGGGTGGTTGGTATAGGTCTCTTCACTCAAAACAAGAGGACCCTTGTAGCCCCGGTCGACGCCTCCGTGCAAGTCCCCATCGTAGAGAGGAGGAGCGCCCAGATAATTTCAAAGGCCGGCAACACTTTTCAACTGATGGACTTGGAGGACTTCCACACCTTTGAGGTAAGCGAGGGCATAGAGCCGGATTTGGCAGCTAGACTGCAACCAGGCGTCGAAGTAGAGTATTGGCTTATAATGGGAAGACCTAAAATCATAAGGACTAAATGAGCGTCCGCCCCTATGATCGAAAAGCTGGCCGATTTTTATGAAGAACCTTATGAGTGGAGAGGGGTAGAAAACCGATGCTGGATTCGTTAAAATCGTCATTGCAGTCGGCTCTGGATAAAATACGTGGAGCCGGAGCCGTTGACGAAAAAGTGATAAACGAAGCCATAAAGCAAGTAGAAAAGGCCCTTCTTCTCGCCGACGTATCGTTACCCCTCGTAGCCTCTCTCTCAACAAGGATCAAGGAGAGAGCTAAGGACGAGGAACCGCCGGCCGGGTACACAAGGAAAGACCTGGTCTTGAAACTGATCTACGACGAGCTTGTGGAGCTGCTGGGGGGTAATTCCCCATATCTCAACAAGCCCAAGAGGGGTGAGGAAACTAAACTAATGCTCGTGGGCATAGAGGGAAGCGGCAAAACCACCACGACCGCCAAGCTTGCCCTTTACTATAAGAGGCAAGGTTATCAGGTCGGGGTGATCTCCTTGGACAACTATAGGCTCGGTGCGGCGGAACAGCTGGGTCAACTAGCATCTAAGATCGATGTCCCATTCTTTGCCGATCCATCTTTGCCCCCCAAAAGAGCCTTCGAAGAGGGGATAAAGAGGTTAAGGGAGGCGGGAGCCAAGCTCATCCTCATCGATACGGCTGGTAGGCACAGAGACGAGACGAGCTTAATGAAAGAAATCGAAGAGGTATCCGAGTTCGTGAAGCCCGATCAGGTAATCTTGGTGATAGATGCCAACCTAGGTCAGAGCGCATCCTCGCAAGCCGCAGCGTTCTCGTCAAGGGTGAAGGTCGGTTCCGTGATCGTTACTAAACTGGATGGCTCAGGGAAGGGAGGGGGAGCGCTCTCGGCGGTGGCGTACCTCAAAGTCCCCATATCTTTCATCGGTGTAGGTGAGGGGTTAGAGGACCTAGAGGAGTTCGACGCAGCGGGCTTTGTCAGCCGCCTTCTCGGAATGGGAGACCTGAAGTCCCTGGTCAACGCCATGCAGCTAGCCGAAAAGGAGGAAAAGGAATCCTTGGAAAGGATGGCTAGTGGCCACATGACTTTAGATGACATGCTCAACCAAATCAGGGCCTTCAAAAAAATGGGGCCGCTGAACAAAGTACTTGAACGTCTGCCGCTGGGTGGGGTGCAAATCGATGAAGAGGTGAAGGAAAAAGGGGAAGAAAACCTGAAGAAGTGGGAGGTCATAATTCAATCCATGAACAAGAAGGAAAGAGAAGACCCCTCTATACTCGATTCACAGCGCGTAAGGCGCATAGCCAAAGGCTCAGGCACTCGCCCCGAAGACGTGAAAGAATTACTTAGACAATACGAGGCCCTCAAGAAAGCCATGAAAAACGCTAGAAGAAACAAGAGGCTGGCCAGCTTACTCGGCGGGGCGCGAAGATGTCGATAGAGGAAAAGGCCCTGAAGTTATTGAGGGAACACGCCCTATGCGACCACTGCCTTGGCCGCATGTTTGCCAGGTATGGAAGGGGCTTGAAGAACGAGGAGCGCGGCCGCGCCCTGAAAACGGTGCTGACCTTAGAAGCCCACAGCAAAATAAACGAGGGAGGGGAGGCAGACCTTAGGGCGATATGGGTAAACGGTGCGTTTAAACCGGCGGCCAACGCGCTCGTATTCGAGGGGAAGGAAGTCACTGAGGAGCCAAAGAGGTGCGAAATATGCGAGGGGGTCTTGGACAAGCTTGGGGAAGCAGTCAGTGCCGCGCTTTCTGCTCTCTCTGATGTGGAATGGAAAAACTTCTTGGTGGCCACCGTTGGCGCGGACGAATTAATGAGGAAAGAGGAGGAACTAGCTGTCGAAAACGGACTAGGTGGTTATGAATCGGTGAAGTGGGAAATAAACAGGGAGGTAGGCAAGGCGATCTCTTCAGCCACGGGCAAAGAAGTGGAGCTAAAGTCTCCAGATGTCATAGTGGAAGTTCATCCTTTGTCCATGACCGTTACCCTGAACATTTCACCCATATACGTCTACGGGCGCTACCTAAAACTCGAAAGGGGGATCCCCCAGTCCAAGTGGTTGTGCAGTTACTGCCACGGAAAGGGTTGTCCCCACTGCAATTATACGGGTAAGAAGTATCCCACCTCAGTCGAAGAGGAAATAGCATCGGTCCTTGTGCCCTTGGCACGGGCAGAAGGCGATAAATTCCACGCCGCAGGCAGGGAAGATGTAGATGCGAGGATGCTTGGCACCGGCAGGCCGTTTGTGATGGAACTACTCTCCCCGAAGATCAGGACGCCCGACTTGAACGGCGTCGAAGAAAAGATAAAGCAGCACTCCGACGGGAAGGTCGAGGTAAGGGGGTTGACCCTGGTGGGTAAAGAATACGTGGATATGGTCAAATCCGAGGAAAAAAGTAGGAAAACCTATGAGGGAGAAATAGAAAGCGCCCAAGATCTGACCGACGAAGACATAGTGGTGCTGAACTCTTCCTTTAACGGCGTCGACATAACCCAGCGCACGCCGAAGAGGGTTAGCAGAAGAAGGGCAGATTTGGTCAGAAAGAAGAGGGTTTACGAACTAAGGGTTGAAAGGATTGGACCAAGGGAGTTAAAGTTCAGGGTAACCGCTGAAGGTGGCACCTACATAAAAGAGTTGATCAGCGGCGATGATGGAAGGACCGTACCCAGTTTATCTAGTAAGATAGGAAAATCGCTTAAATGTAAGTTCTTAGATGTAATGGAGGTAGAGGTCCCATTTGAAAGCCAAGGGATATAGAAAAAAAGGTAGGAGCCTGCTGGGGAGAAAGGCGGATAAGGCCGGTTTCCCCCCGGCAAGGAGGTGGCTAGCCAGCTATGAAAAGGGCCAGCGGGTCGTCATAGATATATGGCCAGGCGTGTATGAAGGGATGCCGCACACGAGGTATCAAGGCAAGGTCGGCGAGGTCCTCGAAAAGAGGGGAAGGTGCTACGTGGTGGGCATACCGTTGCAAAGCAGGATGGCCAAGTTGACGGTTTCACCTGTTCACATGCAGCCGTTTGCTTAGGCGATCCGCTTGAAGATCCTCGATAAAAAAGAAATCACCATACCGGAAGCCAGTGACTACTACAACCGGCTGGCCATAACCGCCAATTATGAAGACGCCGTCGTTCAGGAGTACCTGAGCAAGTTTTCAAAGCTCCCGGCCGATAAGTCCAGGGAGCTGGTAGAAGCCCTTACGGCAAAGGGCGTAAGCGTGTCCACAGCCGTGTCTATAGCCAACGCCCTACCCAAGAGCAGAGATGAGCTCCTACCCTTTTTGGCGCACGAACAGGCCATAAGTCCCTTGGAAAAACTTGGGGAAATTTTCTCCGTATTGGAGACCTATTTGAACGCATCCGAAGAGGAGAAGCCAAAACCCAAGGAAAACGAAGGGTGAACACGGTGAGCGATAGGGATAGGGGAAGGCGGGGGTACTTTAGGATAAATGAGGAATACGCGGTAATCCTGGATTACCTGCCCTATGGTAACCCCTATTCCCATAGGCAATCCAATTCACCCGTCATTCAAGGATTGGGCACGTTTTACTTCACTTTATTCGAAGCGACCCCGGGACCCGCCCTCGGGCAAGTCAAGCCTGGCGAAAGGATATACATAGGACCCGACGTGGGTTACAACTACATCAGGATCGATGGGATAATCTCATTTGACGACTTGACCCCCACGGCAAAGAAGGAGCTAGAGAGCGCTCTAGACGCGATAATTAAGGAGAGAGAGAAGGACTTCGTGAACTTTCTCAACAACTCCGCTCCGTTAACGACCCGTCTGCACCAATTGGAGCTTATCCCGGGCATAGGGAAGAAAATGATGTGGAAAGCCCTGGACGAGAGGAAACTCTCCCCGTTCCAATCATTCGAAGATTTTGAAAAAAGGGTTGGGGTCAAGAACTTGCCGCAAGCCATAAGGAAACGCATAATAGAGGAAATGGAAGGAAAGGACAACTTTAGGTTGTTCGTGAGATACTCCAAGAGAAGGCCGGAATCCCCGCGAGGAAAAGGATGATTTTTTAAGGGCTTCCTGATCAACCGTATGACCAATTATCACCGTTGGGGGAAAAAGGTCGAGAGAGTCTACCTATCTCACAGACCGGCAACTTCCGGCGCGGAAGCCGCAGAACAAAAGATCGCGGATTATGCCTCTAGCCAGGGGATCGACGTAGTGCGCATCAGCCCCAACGGACCAAGGGGCGTTGGAAAATCGAGCTCAGATGAAAACGCCATAATTATTTCCCTCGGGGGCGACGGGACCCTTCTGCACACCAGGATGCAGATTTGTAATAACTCGATTCCCCTGATTTCCGTTAACTATGGAGGATTGGGAGCGCTTTCGGAACTAGAGCCAAACGAACTGGACGAGTGGCTTCCCAAGATATTATCTGGGGATTTCTTCGTGGAGGAGAGGAGCCTCTTGAGCCCTTCTTTAGGAAAAACCGTGCTCAACGAAGTGGTACTCAAATCCACCGAAGTGGGAAAAAGCTCCTTCTTAACCCTGAGGGTCGATGGACAGTACCTCTTCAGGGCTCGGGCCGACGGGATAATACTTGCAACCCCAACTGGTTCGTCGGCCTATGCGTTTTCAGCCGGCGGGCCCTTGGTCGACCCCTCCCTAGCAGCGATGATCGTCGTTCCAATAGCCCCGTTCTTTTGGGGTATAAGACCCTTCGTAATAGGTAATTCTGAGGTTAGGATATCAACGCAGGGTGAATCGACCCTCGTGCTAGATGGCGAGAAGTTCTCAGACAAGGTCAAGGAACTAAGGGTCAGGATATCAAGCGAAACCGCCAAGTTCATAAGGCTCAAGCCTTTTTCTTTTCCCGCTCTCTACAGGAAACTCGAGTCGAGGTTGGTCTGAGCGCTAGCAATTGCCGAACTGAACTTCTCCCAGCCCTAAAGGGCAAGGGGACTACTGCCCTCTTAAACCCCGAAAACTTAAAAGCGATCCTCACGTCTTGCTTGGGCTGGTAGCTCAGCCTGGAAGACCGCATGTGCGGCCAGAGAGCGCTCGGTTCGCATCCGAGAGGTCGCGGGTTCAAACCCCGCCCAGTCCACTTCTCTTCTTAAGATACCGTTCTAACGTCCGGGTGAAAGTCCTTTGCGAGGGA
>JAWDNK010000020.1:0-16148 GCA_046534355.1 Candidatus Martarchaeota archaeon
TCGGGCGGCGATGGCCCTCGCACGGGCAGGCAGCGTGAATACCCTCATCACATACGAAAAGTTATGTGTGTACGCGCAGAAAAATCAGTTTCAGAAAGGGGGGTGGCAGAGCTCAAATGCTTGAAATTCAATCCTAGCTTTGGTAATACGCGGGAGTTATTGCTTCTGTTACTTTCAGGCAAAGCTCTTAGCCTGGAGCAGAGATCACCATGCGGTGGCGAGGTATTGGATGGCCGTCGGTCGTAAGGCTGAGGAAACTCCGCCCGCGCCGCGGCACCGGAGCGCCGGAAGGCGCATGGCGAGAGCCATGCAACGGGCACAGAGACTAGGCGCGCGGGGTCGGTATGAGGAGGAAGCAACGCGTTTGCAGACGACCGCCCGTGGCGGTGAAACGGCCCGTCTCCGGAGCGCAAGGGCAAGCTTCGCCAGTGACTACCGCGGGGAGGCGAGGGTAGCCCGCTAAGTTAAATGCCATCTAGAACAGAAGGCGGGTTACGGGTACCACGCCACCGCCGCTCGAGTTCGGCTTCTTGAACGCGGACGACGTCGGACGAATCTTTGCAATGAGAATACCGTTCGAGCAAAGCCTCGTTCAGCTCTAGGAAATGCTTTCCCCAACCGAACGCTGACAGTATGGAAAGCGCTTGCTCGCGGTGCCCCGCTATGTATAGCGCCGCGGCAGCCGCTTCCGCAGTGGAAAGAGTCCCCACCTGATCTTGTTTGACCGGGTTACCCGCTTGTAGGAACGGTAGGGCCCTTCTGTGACGATTCTTGACCTTCGGAACTACCGATCTCACGTGCTCCCAAGAAACGTCAACCAAAGCCAGACCGAATCTGTCTATCGCCCATGCGTCCTGAGGGGATAAAGCGCGCATTGAAAGAGGATCCAACAAGACCGCCCCCCTCGGGAGCGCCCTCGGCGAGCTAACCAATTTCGCCATGCCTAGTTTACGCAGGCGGACAGCAGTACAGGCGCGGGGATTGTCATCCCCTACCCGGTAAATCCATATGATTGCCAACTATTTTGTAGCGCGAGCGGCATTTAAACGTGACGTGGTCGTCGTAGCTATTACGCACCGAAATGGCAATTATCCCATTTTTGGCATCTCCCTGCAGGGGATAGATATATATTCCACGACGAAGTTATAATTGCGATGGCTTCCGCGTACGTTGTAATAAACACTGAAATAGGCGGCGAGGAAGAGACGCTGGCTCAACTTAGGAAGATCCCCGAGGTGAAAGAGGCCCACGAAGTGTACGGCGTGTACGACCTAATAGTGAAAATAGAGGCCCCCACTCTGGAGGCCCTTAAGGACACCGTCACCAATAAAATCAGGAAGATAGACAAAGTAAGGTCCACCCTCACGATGATCGTAACTGAAGAAAAGTGACGTTTTTTTAGAGCGCTGTGAGATATGTGGGGAGCCGGCCAAACACATAAACGTGTGTAAATTATGCGGTAGGCACGTCTGTGATGCCGACTTCGACGCGACAAAGGGGCTGTGCACCGTATGCGAGGAGACCATGTGCGAGGTGTGTGGCGAGGCTCCAGCTATTGGGACTTGCAGGATATGCGGTAAGCTTGTATGCGAGAAGGATTCCGTGAAGCAAAAAGACGGGTCGCTAATATGCCTGAGCTGTCTACGTGGGTAGGCCTGGATGATACCGATTCGTACTCAGGGGGCTGCACAACATGGACTGCGGCCCAAATCGCGGCATTTCTTAGGGATAAGCTCCTAGATTTCCCATACTTAATCAGGCTAAACCCAGAAATCCCGTGGAAAACCAGGGGGAACGGTGCCCTGGCACTTCACGTTAGCACGCTGGGGCCAACTGAAGAAGAGGGCATAAAGAGTATATTGGTCGTCGCCGCGCGGGTAGAGGGGAAAACCGACCCTGGTCTCGTACTGGTTAGCGAGGGGAAGGCGCCTCGGTGGCTTAGCGATAAGGCGCTTAGGGATGTAGTAACGAAACGCCTCCTCGAGAAGGCTCTGTCGATCTCCGGAGAAACTGGAGCCATACAAATCGTAGGGCTAAGACCGGGGCTTCCCAGAGGATTGATAGGGGCGATGGCCGCTGTGGCCCACACCTGGGGCGATTACACCTTTGAGTTGATAGCTTACAGGGATGACTTAACCAAAAAGAGGGAGGAAGTCCTTTCAGATGTGCTTTACATGGACTCGCTTACAGCGCCAGTAACGTTTCTAAACGTGGACAGAGAAGATGGACAACCGCTCATTTACCCGCACGGGCCAGACCCCGTCCTGTTCGGTATAAGAGGAGAGGATCCAAACGTGCTCATAGCCGCTCACGACATCGTAAGGAACACCTCGAGGCCCTGGGTGATATTCAAGACGAACCAGGCAACCAATGAGCACATCGTGGACATCGAGGACGCGTCTCGCGCCAGACCTTACACCACGGTTAGGTTCGTCGCTTACGTAGTAGAGAAGCCCCAAGTGCTGCAGGGGGGACACGTGAAGATATTCGCCAAGCAGGGCGCAACCGAAATTCAGGTAATGGTCTACAGACAGACGGGTTACCTCAACAGGATTTCAAGAGAATTGCTACCCGGAGACAAAGTCCTCTTTTGGGGTGCTGTCCGCCCCGGAAAGGCACCCTTGACAATAAACTTGCAGGGTTTCAAGCTGCTCAGCGCCGTCAAATGGGAAGACGAAAAACCCCTATGTCCCCTGTGCGGCAGACACATGGAGAAGACCAACTTTGGCGCATACCGTTGCACCCTTTGCGGCGTAAGAGCGTGGGATCCTCAAATAAAGCCGATAACCAGGAGGCTGAGGCAGGGGAAGGACTACTTACCCTCGGCTTCCGCTTTCAAACACCTTATGAAGCCATGGAATAGGCGTCCGCTCCCGACCGCGTACCAATTCTCGCCCGCTTACATCGAAAGCCAGCAAAACCCTCATAAAATATTATCAGGAGAAAATTACTAGGTTTCCGATAAGCCGCGCAAAAAGGCTCCTGCAACACCTAGGGACCGCAAGGCCCTTAACTGTGCCGCGGCCAACATCAAAAGCGCGCAAAACGCGAAAAAGCGGCCGCCTCCACAACGCTTACCCCGCAATAAAAACCGAAAACGACCGTGGAGCGCTCCTAGTACCCTCGAGGTAGTACTGGAGTGCATGCACTTTCACCCACACCTCCTCATGGACTTAAATACCGAACGATCCCTTCGATTTGAGAATACTGCAAAACTCACCCTAAACCGCAAAATTGCATGAGGAGATTGACCAAAAAACTGGACACCGTGGGATATAAGGAGCGGAGTCAACGAGAGAAAAAGAGCCCAAAAGCTGAAAAGTTAACGGTAGCGAGGCGAGGATTTGAACCTCGGATCTCAGGGTTATGAGCCCTGCGAGATAACCTGGCTTCTCTACCTCGCTGATTTTATCTTGGAAGACCTTTTTAAGTTTTGCCGCCGGCGATTAACAGTTTGAAACAGTTAACAGGCGCGCTTCGCGGGCGGGACCCCTGTATTTCGGGTGGAGCCGGTGCAGGCTTAATTATCTGTTTGCAGCGCTTGGCGTCAGTCTTTGAGGATTAACCGATTATCACGTTCGCGGTAAGGCGTAAATACGCGGTTAACGGGTTAATATTTGAACCGTGAAGCCGAAGGTCAAGCTCGAAATCACGGACAGCAATGGGGGAAAGATAACCCTGACAATGAGCGGGGCGTTTGACCCTGTAAAACTCAACAAGATAATGGATGTGATCCAAGACGTTGCGCAACCGCAAGCCAATGACGCTGAAGATGATGGGCGCAGAGGCACGCTAATAGATGCCCTATATGAGGCAATACAACACTTCGGTGACCAGTGGTTCGATAGCAAAAGCGCTCGCGAACAGCTTAAGCAGAAGTACGGAAGAGAAATACCACTACCTGTTGTATCAACCTACTTGAGCAGGATGAGAGATGAGGGGAAGCTGCTAACCAGGGGAAACAGAGTTCACAGAGAGTACCACCTTCCGTGAAGTGATAAAGCGCTTGCTTCCCATCCCCCACCCCTTTGCTTCCGGTGTAACTGAGGTGGTATAGGTGGTACGTCAAAAACGTGCGATAAAAAATGCAAAAAAACAGACCTCTCCAGTAGAAATGGAGGGGTGGGGGTCATTTTCGACGGTCCAGTTCGTCTCTCCTGCGGCCCGTAAAATGCTCCTCTTGCTATTGTCTTCAAGACTTGGGAAGTCTCAGCTGAGCAGAGAACTATCCATCCCCCGCTCCTCTCTCTACCTCTATCTAGAACCCAATGGTCCTTCCCCCCCGGACGACGTCACTTTAAGAGCGCTAGACTTCGCGCTGAAGAGCTACCCGCTGGAGGCAAAAAACATAATCAGGGACTCCGCGACCTACCTTGTCTCCTCGTTATCCACATACCGATATTCAGTTGCGAGCGCGGGCTTGGGAAAACGCCTATATCGAGTGGTCTCTCTCCTATTGGTGCTCCTGACGTTCGTCCAATACATCGTTCCGATACTTGTTGACATCGCTTTCTCGTGGTGGCGTATGCTAGCTGCGCTGTTCCTCTCCGTGGTGTTCAGCTGGGCTGTCGGGATTGCGGCCGCAGTGAATAAGACGGCCGAGAAAGTCATCCTCCCGCTCCTTGACGTGCTACAATCGGTCCCAATATTGGGGTTCTTCCCTGTAATGATCTACGCCTTGCTGGCCGTCTTGCCCGGCAAGCCGGGTATCGAACTAGCGGTCATCTTCCTCATATTTACAAGTATGGCTTGGAATATGGCCTTCGCCGTCTACGAGGCGGTCAAAGCCATACCAAAAGAGTTCTTGGAAATGGCCAATGATATCGGCATGAGTTCCCTATCGAAAGTAAGACACATTTACATACCTGCCTCTTGGCCAAAGCTGGCTTACAACGCCCTCGTTTCCTGGGACGTGGGCTTGTTCTTTCTGGTATCCAGCGAAATCATAACCTTGGGGAACGCGAATTACGCGGTTGCACATGGAATAGGGGTTGCTATCGCGACTTACGCGGCGCAGGGGAACTACGTCGCCTATACCGAGGCCGTTGTATTACTGTTGTTAGTTCTGGTAATAACGAGAGCGGTTTTCCTTAGGCCTTGGGCTTTGTGGTCCGAGAAGTTCAAGCCGGCAGAAGAGCCCAGGCGGAGCCGTGTCGACCCGGTCTACAAGACCTACGCGTTAATAGCGGATAAGGCCCGGGCCAAGGTCTTTTCCGATTTAGAGCTTTCGGTAGTTCGCAAGGTATTTAGGCCCCTCTTACCGATTGGCCTCTGGCTCCGCCGCCGCTTCAGCGGCAAAGAGGCGTTTTTAGCGCGGTTTATCGCCACCCTCTTTTTGTTGCTCTTACTGGTAGCGTTGGCGAGGGTCCTAATCGGCCTTGCCGTTGACTGGGCCCCGCTCTCCTCTCTCTCGTTTTGGATGGGCCTAGCGTCGACTGAGAGGGAGGTCGTGATTGCGCTGGCCTTTTCTTTTGTCCGCGTTTGGGGCATCTACCTGGTTTCCTTGGTGGTCGGTGTCCCCCTGGCAATCAAATCGGCGCTTTCTGAAAAGCTATACGAGCCCGTCTCCACCATAACGCAAATCGCGTCCTCTATCCCTGGTCCCGTGTTGCTGCCGGCAATAGTTGCTGTCTTGGTTTCCTTCCCGTTTAAGGGCGAGTTGGTGGCGGCTACCATAATATTCTTGGGCAGCTTCTGGTATATATTCTTCAACGTGCTCGGGGCAGCCAGGACCATACCAAAAACGTTGGTGGAAGCTTCCGAACTTTATCAGATAAGCGGTTGGAGGAGGTGGGCCGACATCTACATCCCCTCGGTAATGCCGTCTATAGTTACGGGCTCCATAACTTTCATAGGCGGTGCTTGGAACACCCTTATGGTCGCCGAGTATTTCTCGGTGTCGTCGAGCTCCGGAAGTGTGGTCTTGACCCAGGTGCGCTACGGTATCGGCAGACTTCTGGATATTGCAACGTATACCGGCAACCTGCAGCTGATGTCGCTTTCGATCTTGTCCATGTCCCTCCTAATAGTCGTCGTCAACCTGACGTTTTGGCGTTGGGCTTATAATTACACCACGAAGAGGTTTGGCTATAATGTATGAGGCGAACAGTGGGGTCGCGACGCGCGAGGCCGCAGAGGAAAACATACTGGTGGTTAAGGGTGTTTCTCTCACGATCCCTTTGGAGAAGAAAACGCTGGAAGTGCTCAAAGGGATATCCTTTGCGGTGCGCGAGGGTGAGTTCGTATCCATCATAGGCCCCTCCGGGGCTGGTAAATCCACTCTGCTGAGAGTGATTGCTGGGTTGCTCCAACCTTCTTCGGGCACAGTGTTCTACAGGGGTCAACCCGTGACGCGGCCCTCACGCGGCATATCGATGATGTTCCAGAATTACGCCCTGCTGCCATGGAAGACCGCCCTCGAAAACGTGGAGCTTGCCCTTTATTCGAACGACCAACTCACCCCATCTCAAAAGAAGGAGAAGGCCTTGAGGGCACTGGAATCGGTTGGGCTGGCGGGTTTCGAGAACGCTTACCCTGGCGAACTCAGCGGCGGTATGAAACAGAGGGTGGCCATAGCGCGCGCGCTAGTATTGGAGCCCGAAATACTGCTGATGGACGAGCCATTCAGCGCGTTGGACCCCTTAACAGCCGAGCACCTGAGAGAGGAGGTCTATTCTTACATCATAAATCCTTCGTCTCCGGTCAAATCTGTCATAATGGTCAGTCACAACGTCGAAGAAGTGGTAGAGCTCTCCGATAAGGTCATAGTGCTGTCTCCCCGCCCGGCCAGGGTCATAGGGGAGCTGAGCATAACGCTGTCCAGGCCGAGAGATAAGAAGTCCTTTGAGTTTTACACGTACGTCGATCAGATCTTTGCCCTCCTGACCTGATGCGCAAGCGAGGTCGGCGCCAAACAATCCCTAGTGGAATTCTCGCCATGCTTACCTGCACGGATTAGCCACGCTTAAATACGGATAACCACCATTTATGACTTAGGCGATTAGGATGTCTACGTGGGAGGACAGGTTAATTAAGAAAATGGATATGGTTAAAAAGATGAATTACGGGGACCGGTTGTCCCTCTATTCCAATGTGAGGTTGATCAACCTCGCCATATTGGAGTCCGTAAACGGCTGGAATCAGTGGCTGAGCGATCCCTCTATAATTGATACGTTTACGGAGGACGAGCTCAGGGAGCTGTTCGACGGATTCAAGAAGGTCGCTCTGGAGTTCATGGAAATGGACCTGAAGTGGACTACCAAGAAGGGGAGGGCAGGGCAAGAACAAGGCGCCGGTGATACATTCGGCGTCAGGCGAGCGGTGAAATATTTTGGGAGGAGCTAGTCTAGCAAGCGCTAAGTATGAGGCCTCTTTCTATCTCGAGGTAGACGGCCCCGTCGACAGGGCCGATATAGTTGGCGCCCTTTTCGGTCAGACAGAAGGACTCTTTACCGAGGAGTATGACCTGAGGGAGCTCCAAGAAAAAGGAAAGATAGGGAGGATCCAAATAAACTCCGAGATCAAGGGGAAGAAAACCATAGGTGAAATAGTTGTACCCTCGAATTTGAGTAAGGAGGAGACAGCCTTCATAATCGCCATAATAGAAAGCGTCGACAAAGTAGGGCCCTATAACGCGAAGATTCAACTGAAAGACTTCAAAGATCTCCGTGAGCAGAAGCGTCAGGAGATACTCAAGCGGACCAAGGAAATAATCGAAAAGCAAAAGGAGAGCGAGAACGTGGGAAGCGTTGAGGAGGCCCTGATGGAACTGATGTATTCCGTCAAGGGGTCCTCTATAGAGGAATACGGCCAATCAAAGCTACCGGCGGGGCCTGAGGTTAAGCGTTCTGAAGAGGTGATACTCGTTGAGGGTCGGGCGGACGTGGTCAACCTTCTGAAGCACGGCTACAAGAACGCGCTTGCCCTTGGCGGAGCCACCGGCGGTAACGTACCGAAGGAGGTTATCGACTTGGGCAAGGAAAGGGTGCTCATCGCTTTCCTCGACGGTGATCGCGGCGGAGATATGATATTAAGGGAGTTGGAAGAGGCCGGCGTTGATATCGATTTCGTGGCAAGGGCGCCTAGCGGTAAGGAAGTAGAGGAGCTCACGGGTAAGGAAATCGCTAGGGCTTTAGACGCCAAGGAACCGTTTGTCAAGACAAAGGAAAAAATGGAAGAGAGGGCGCGGGCGGAGATCGCGGAAACCGAGGAAAAGGGCAGGGCACCCGTTGAAACTCAGGCCCCGACGCAGGCCCTCGAAGCCAAGCCCGAAGAAACGGCAGTCGAACGGAGGCCTGTCGAAGAGCCCTCGACCGCCCAGGAAGCCCTGAAACCGAAGCTTTCATCCGACAAGAGGGTCATAGAAATTTTGGACAGCGTTCAGGGCACGCTCGAGGCGGTATTACTGGACGCCGATCTGAACCAGATAGAGCGTATACCAGTTGGCGATCTGGCAGAAAAGTTAGGTGATACGGAAGCGGACAAAGTTTACGCCGTGGTTTTCGACGGAGTGATAACTCAGAGGTTGGTCGACATAGCTGCGGAGAAAAACGTTAAGGTGCTCATAGGCGTCAGGGTGGGCAACGTCTCCAAGAATCCACCCGGCCTGACGATAATTCCCGAGAGCGAGCTCAAGCGGCCGGTCGGGGCTGGTTGAAGTCCCCCAGGCGGGTCTGCTCCCATATCGACAGGACTTGCGACTCCACTCCTGCCCTTTCCCTCTTATAAGCGTCCAGGTCTACTCCCTCTAGGCCAGGGTTTATCCAAAGAGGGGGTTTCAGGCTTCCATCCCTCATGAGCACGCCCCTTCTCCTAACGACGCCTTTGTCCAGTCTAACCTCGCGTTCCACCACTAAGTAGAAAGGGTTTCCTTCCTGCGGCCTCACCTCAGTTAAGCGTTTTTTCGCCTCCTCGACACCCAATAGCAGAGCGTCGGATATCAGGTCTCTTTGGATCTTTCTGGAAATAGGTGAGATCCTAGGGTTGGTGAGCTGGAACCCCGCCCAGACGCTGCCTCTAACGGATCCGGCCCACTCCCCTTTCCTTTTCCCTATGATCACCTTTTCGTAAGTGAATAGTGGTTCTCCACCGGATAGGGGAAAAGTAGAAGTAGAAATGGTCCTAGCGCCGCACCTATAGACGACGCTCTCACGCTCTTCCGGCGCGCTTGGCAACATCTCTGCAAGGTTGGCCAAAACCCTCTTTCTGCCGTCCGAAGTTGCCTCTCTGAGCAGCCAGCGATCCGCTTCATCCAAGGAAACGTAGTCGACTGCCCCCGCGTGAAACCCGCTCTTTATTATTGCATCGGTGCTGCCCTTGTTGTACCTGCCGATAAGGGACGCTATGCTGGCGAAGCTTCCGCTGGTGAGAAAAGGATAAGATGACGTCAACCCCATGAGATACTTCAGGACGTCGACTATCTCCGGGACGCTCTCCGGGTAGGGCTCTTCGTAAAAGCCTATGAGGTGAGATATTTCTAAGGGGTCCACTACAACTCTGCCGTTGAGGCGAGGCAGGCCCCATCCCTTCACCATGAAACCGCTCCCATCCCTTCCAAGCGCTGCTAGTTCCTTTTGATGATCTAAGGCTAGCGCTTCCAGTCCCCTTCTGCTCCTGGTAGTAACGATCAAAATATCTGGGTCATAGTAGGCTAGGGTCCTGAGCAATGCCTCGCCATCGACCTCGTCCTTGAAACCCTCCCTCACCTGGCTATAGACCTTGAAGTGAGGCCAGCCCTCCATATCTACCATAACCCACCTCAGCTCGGGGTCCGCCCTTTTTTCGCCTATAGGCAAGAGGGATTCAATCTGGAATTGAGCGGCCTGGCCTACACCGTACCCATAAGTCGGCGTCAAAGAGGCCGCGCACCACCGGAATAGGGGTATTTTACCTATTCGTGTGGAAGATACTTTCCCGGCGTACCTCGACTCACCGTCGACATACCAGACGTTGACTCCGCCGTCGGGAGTTTTGTAGGCAGATATCGGGTATATTTCCCTTTCCATACGACGAATTCATTCGTGCGGTTATAAATTTTTTGTTCTAAAGGGCTTAAACTTATATCTGCCGGCATTCCCTAAATTAAAGTTGAGCGAAAAAAAGACGGGTCAAGCTGATCAACCTGAGGAGAAACAGAGCGGCACCCAGTACCCCTTGGGCGAGTTCTACAAACTGGTGGACGGCTATACCCTGATGAAAAGTCAGAACTTTTGGGAGGCCCTACTGGTAGTCGAGACCGGTAATGGGGCGAGGCAGATCAGACTATATCGTTGGAGGAACAAGAACGGCGAGTGGAAAGTAGACCTGGCTAGATTCAACGTCTCAGGGTGGGACTTCGACGCCATAGCATCCAAGGTGAAAGAGTTCAAGTCGAAGTACATGGGGAAGCCCTGAATTTGGCTCCCTTTCGGTGATCTACCCTTCATCTTGGAAAACTCTAAGCCTTGAGGATGGCTTTAACGAGGGCGTATGTTCTACCGTTGATAGAAATGTTATCATCAACTATTTCCTCTACCCTTATCCTATCTCCCTCCTGAAGCGCGGTTCCTCTGCAGTAAAAGTAATATCTGTTGAAGCGGTCCTCGCAGTCTACTGGCTTGTACCTTACCGTTATTCCCTTTAATAGTCCCCTTTTCTCCACAAGCACAGTCAAGGGTTCCTCGACTATGTCGACAGCTCTAAGGTCTTCGCCTGTTTGAGGGCACTTTTTGGTCGTATCCCTCAACGCGGTTACCCTGTAGTTCGATTTCGGGTTTAGGTCTCCCCCGCAAAAGTTGTACATGGGGCAGGTCTTGCAAGCTGAGTCCAAGAGCGCTTTCTGGAAAACGTAACCCACGAATGCCGAGGCGGCGGGCATGAGGACGGCTTTTCTGTTGACCATAAACGAGAGCGTACCGTGAATTTAACCCTGACCCCTCCCAATTCCGATCGGCGTATGGGCCTACCTTGTCTCGCACTTACCCCGACGGCGATAAAGTTAAAAGGGAAAAAACCCTTAAACATGGGTTCTGGTTTGCAAACAGCAAAGACGTTTAAGGGCACTACGACGGTTGGCGTCTTGTGCTCCGACGGCGTAATACTCGCTGCCGACAAAAGGGCCGTATCGGGGTACTTCATAAGTCACAAGAAGACAGAAAAGATTTCCATAATAAAGCAGTACATTGCCGTAACCATGGCTGGTACAGTTGCCGAGGCCCAGATACTGATCGATCAGCTGAAGGGTGAGGCTAACTTATTCGAGATGATTTACAGGAGGAGGATGTCAGTTCGCGCCTTGGCATCGCTGGCCGCTCAGAACATGGGAGGGCAGTACCGCTATTCTCATTATCCCATTCAGTTGATAGTCGGCGGTTTTGATGATGAGGGGCCGTCCCTCTTCGCGGTCGACTTCTTGGGCGCGCTAACCGAAGAGAAACTGATAGCTACGGGATCGGGTTCTCCAGTGGCTTTGGGTGAATTGCAAGGCCATCAGTTTGAAGGTATGAGGGTAGGAGAGGCAATCCCAGTCGTTAGAAAGGCCATAGAAGCGGCCATGGAGTGGGATACGGCCACCGGTGAAGGCGTCGATATTGTAGCGATAACCAAAGATGGTGCGTCCAAACAGCGAGCGTTTTGGTGAACATTTTGGGGGACTACGACCTAGAGGCTAGGCTTAAGCAAATAAGGGACGTCATCTTCAAAAACGTCCCCCCAGAGGCCAGGCTAACGAAGGTCGAGTTCGAGGGTCCCAATATAGCGCTTTATTGCGAAAAGCCTCAGGTATTGCTAGATGACGAGTCCGTGGTCAGAAGCATGGCGAAGCAAATAAAAACTAGGATAATAGTTAGGACTGATCCATCCCAGCTTATGCCACCCCAAGACGCCGAGAAGCTGATACGGAAATCTCTCGGGGACGAAATAGACCTTGAAAACATAATCTTCAACGAAGAGGAGGGCGAGGTCGTTATAGTGGCGAAGAAGTACGGTCCGATCGGGGGCCCGAGCAGCCCGCTTCTCAAGCAAATCGCGCAGCAAACGGGCTGGAGACCCGTTTTCGTGAGGGCCCCGCCAATAAAGTCCGCCACGCTCAAGGGCGTGTTGTCCCTCATGAGTAACGAGGGAAACTATAGAAGGGACTTCCTAAGGGAAGTAGGACAGAGCATCCACCGCCCCCTGATATACAAAAACAACTACGTCACGATCAAAGCCCTAGGGGGGTTCCAGGAGGTGGGCAGGAGCTCGATCCTCGTGGAAACCGCGTCCAGTAAAGTGCTTTTGGACTGCGGTGTGAAGCCGGGCGCCGTGAGCAGCTTGGACGAGTTCCCGCGCCTCGATACGCTCGATTTTGACTTACAGGAGTTGGACGCAGTCATAATAAGCCACGCGCACTTGGATCACGTCGGTTTCCTGCCGTTCCTATTCAAATACGGATACCGCGGTCCCGTTTACATGACGAGGCCGACCTTCGAGCTAATGGCATTACTCCAGAGCGACTACCTCGACGTGACCGAGAAGGGGGGCAAGAAGCCGCCATACGGCGTCAACGAGTATAAGAAAGCCCTTCTCCACACAATACCCCTGGAGTACGGAGAGGTCGTTGACATATCCCCCGACGTCAAGGCCACGCTGTACAACGCCGGTCACATTTTGGGCTCTGCCATAACTCACCTGCACGTGGGAGAGGGCGAGCACAACATAGTTTATACCGGCGACTTCAAGTACGCGGACACCAGGCTCTTCCAAAGGGCAGATACCGATTTCCCAAGGGTGGAAACCCTCATAATGGAAAGCACCTACGGTGCCAAGAACGATCTGATGGTGCCCAGAGAGGAGGCAGAGAGGGAGTTCATAGATGCGGTGCGCACCGCGTTGGAACACGGCGGAAGGGTGTTGGTCCCCGTTCTTTCGGTGGGAAGGGCCCAGGAGCTCATGATCATAATGGCGGACGCGTTCAACAAGAAGCTCCTGCCAAAGACAAAGGTTCACATGGAAGGCTTGCTCTACGAAACCACCGCTTTGCACATGGCTCACCCAGAAGCTCTGAGCAGGCAGTTGCGCGACGCCATTTACTACGACGAAAACCCGTTCATGCACGAAAACTTCGACATGCACCTTCGCATCGAAGACAGGGAAAAGTTGGCTAGGGGTGAACCGTGCGTGATCATGGCCCCAGCAGGTATGCTGACTGGGGGACCTGCGCTTGATTACCTCAAGTACATGGTGGAGGATGAGAAGAACGCCATAATATTCACGAGCTATCAGGCGGAAGGGACGCTTGGCAGGAAGCTGTCGAAGGGTGCAGCAGAAATACAGCTAGAAGACGAAAACGGAGACGAGAAGACGTTCAAGGTCCGGATGAAAGTAATACCGATTGAGGGGTTATCCGGGCACTCGGATAGAAAAGAGCTCGTGCAGTTCGTGGAAAGATTGAGGAGCCGGCCAAAGACCGTGATAGTAAATCACGGCGAGCCGAGGAAGATAGAGGATTTAGCTGGATATCTCAGGTACAGGTTCCATGTCGACGCCGTAGGGCTCGAGATATTAGATACGCTAAGGGTATACCGAAGCCGGAGCAGAGGTTCTCCCGAAAGCCGGAGGATGGCGGACGCGGATCCCCCTGAAGGATCCGGTCCCATTTCTTGCATTAGTTTGTGGGGCTCCGCGACTGGTCTGGGCGCCCGACTAGCACCGCGTTATGGCTTCGAGGGAGAGCGCAGATGCCTTGACTCCACGTTGTTTCCCGGGGAAGCGCTCAAGGACTAAGCCTCCCGGTTGTCATTACACAAGGGTCGAACTGCCCCACCCTCTGGGTGAGACTTCCCGGTTCACCGAGGAGCTTACCATCAGGAGAATGCGGGAAGTATCCCGCGGTGCTGACAGCGGAGTTGCTTTCATCTCCGGTCACTCCCATGCATCCCAGGGAAAATCGGTCATTCACGTCATAACGGTCAACTATAAAAAATCCGTAATAAGGAGGGTCATCTTCCCCTCCTCAGGGAAGGAGACTTTCGCCTTTTAACCCCGATAACGTTAAAATCGAGCGCGGGGTTTTCACGAATGCCTTATGGCCGTCTCAAAACAAAGGGCCATTCATGAAGTTGCCTTGCCCGAGCACGTCGCGATCGGACCCGGACTGGTCGGGGTGGCCCGCGATTTCATAACGAGCGCGTCAGCGGCCGGCGGCCCCGTTCTGCTGGTCCACGGCAAGCAGTCATACCTTCCCCTTCTGGGTGCCGTCGCGGGGGTGGAGCGCGTGGACTTCGAAATAGATAAGCCTCCCACTCTGTCCGAAGTGCTCAGGCAAGGAGATAAGCTGGCCTCGACGGCGCGGTTTTCGTTGGTCGTTAGCATAGGAGGCGGGTCGGTCATAGATAGCGGCAAATTGTTGTCCTCAAAGTTGGAGGTGGCCAGCGTGTCCTTACCGACCGTACTTTCTCACGACGGCATAGCTTCACCTCGGGTATCGCTTTTTTCAAGCCTGGGTCCTTCCTCCATAGCAGCCAAAATCCCGAGGGCGGTCTTCATAGACCTGCGCGTGGCCTCCCTTTCTCCTCACAAATACGTGGCTGCCGGTTTTGGAGATACCATAGCGAAGAAAACTGCCGTGCGCGACTGGAAACTGGCCAGCGAGAAGGGACTTGAGGAGTACGGAGATTATTCCGCGGCTTTGGCTGAGCTCTCCGCCGATCACGTGCTCAGCGCTTGCGACGCGATTGCGCAAGGAACTGAGGGCGGTCTGAGGGTGCTGGCGGAGGCTTTGGTCAGCTCAGGGATAGCCATGGCAATAGCGGGGTCCAGCAGACCGGCTAGCGGTTCCGAACACCAGTTTGCCCACGCCCTCCAATTGATAGCTCCGGGCAAGGCCCTTCACGGTGAGGCCTGCGGTGTGGGCACGATCATGATGAGCAAGTTGCATGGCCTCGACTGGGAGGAGATACGTTACTCGCTTCACTTGGTTGGCGCCCCCGTCAGCGCGAGAGAATTGGGAGTTAGCGATATGGACGTTATTCGTTCGCTGCTCATAGCTAATAAGGTGAATAACAGATACACCATACTGAGTAACGGCCTTAGCTTTGATGAAGCCGAGCGTCTAGCCCGCTCCACCAAGGTCATACAGCGACAACTTAATCAATGCATCCGCGCTCGTCTACTCCTAGCCATTTGCCTGCCCGCCGCTACTAATGCCAAACCCAAAACCGTAGTGATCGGTTCCGGAGCGGCTATCAAGACCATACCTATGGCTATCAGTTTCTTTCCCAGCTCAGGGTCGGACGGCCTCGTTTTTTGTACCCTATTAAGCTCCGAAAGGCAAGAAGCCAGGTTTTCTCTGTTGGGGTTCGCCATGAAATGGTTTAATGAGGCGCTTAAGGACGCGCATTCCAGCGAAGAGTTGAGGCGTTCTAATTGTTCCATTTTGGTCAAAGCGGCGCCCAACCGCTCAGCCCTTTTTTCTAGCGCGTCGAGCTTGGCGATGTCCATACAAAAGCGTTTCATTCCATCCATTCATTTCTTCCGCCGAAACTGATCATATCGCTAGAGATATACTTAAAAGAGAGCTTCAGTAATAAGGTATGCCGGAAGTGAGAGATTCGGTCCCAAGGGGTTTTACCAGGTATTACGTTCTTTACTTGCTTTCAAAAAACGATATGACTGGAAAGGAGATAATAGACGCGGCCTCAAGCGATCCCAATTTGCGCTGGAAGCCCTCCCCGGGACTCATATACCCCATGCTCGGAAGGCTATTGGAGGAGGGATACATAGAAGAAGTCCAGGGAAAGTACAAGATAACCGATAAGGGGAAAGCGAAGCTCGCCGATTACTACAAGTACGAAGCGGGCATAATCGAAAAGATGTCAGCCCTCGAAACACTGGCTGCCAGGATAGCTAGTACGAACCTCGTGGTTACCAGCGAAGTGATGGAAAGCGTGGCCTCCAGCGTGAACGAGTTGAAGAGCGCGGTCAAGCCGGGCATCGCCTTGAAGAGGTTTAAGGAAAGGTATCGGGATTTCTTGAAGTCTGAGCTGGAGCGCATCAACCGCGAGCTAGAACAGGAGAGCTCCAAGCCCAGTAACGAAGGGACTGGGGAGAAGCCAGAGGGGGACGGTTCTACCCAGAAGTGATTAAAGGGTTTCGCTCTACGTAGGCGCACGCGGGTACGCATCAGCATACCT
>JAWDNK010000021.1:0-15627 GCA_046534355.1 Candidatus Martarchaeota archaeon
GCCTCGAAGAAGAGACGCTTAAGTAGGGCCAGCGCAGACTTGGAGATCCTATTATTCGCCAACTTCAACTAGAACTTCTTGGTTTCTTGGATTTTCCTCCCAATCAAGGCCAGTCTGCGCGTACCCCTGATCTTTGCGTTCTTGTCTGAGGTGAACTACCCCGCCCTCACGGACGGGGCTTCCCGGTTCATCGATACGCTTACGCCTGGAATACTTGCGAAGTATTCCATCCCGCATCGCAGAGGCGTTCTCATCCCCGGGCGTCTCCCCTACGTCCCATAGGGAAAGTCCCTCCTTCTTCTCTAGGTCTGGAGGCACAGATATCACTTTTTGTGACGCAAAAAGGTTCCTGTAAGGGGGCTATCCATCCCCCACCTTACGGAAGGGGACTTTCGCCCCCTTAACCCCCATAGAGTTAAACACTGTCCGCTGTCTTGATCCCGGTATTATAAAATCTTCCTAGAGTGAAGCTATCCATGGCCTTCCTCGCGGGAGGGGGACATCTGCCACTTAACCCCAAAAGCTAAATTCTCTCCTCGCGCTAAGTCCATGGAGATCAGAAAGATCCAAAGGACCGGGGGGTCCAGCTTCGCCATATCTCTACCGAAAGAGTGGGTTCATACGAATTCCTTGAAAGAAGGGGATTCCGTGGCGTTGGAGGCGCTCTCCTCGGGCGAGCTCCTAGTTTTCCCGTTTGGTAAGGAGCCTTTTTTCGGCGAGTATTCATTGGAAATAGAGGGGGACGTCGACCCCGAGCACGTCCTAAGGACGTTGATAGCTATCTACTTGAAGGGATACGATGGAATTCTCATCAAGAGCGAACCCATGATAACTGAGAAGCTAAGGGAGGCCGTGACTAACTTCACAACCCAAGTGATAGGTGTTGAGGTAATGGAGGAGACGAGAGACGCCATCACGCTTAAGGACTTGATGGGAA
The DNA here is from genome assembly GCA_046534355.1 of Candidatus Martarchaeota archaeon. Lineage (GTDB taxonomy): Archaea > Thermoproteota > Thermoprotei_A > Marsarchaeales > UBA168 > UBA168. The sequence goes on from JAWDNK010000021.1 coordinate 938, forward strand.
GCCCAGAAATCGAGCCGCTCAAAATACTCCTCAGGATGTCTTCCATGGTCAGCGCTGGGATTAGAGACGTGGAGAGCTGTCTGGAAAACCCTCGTCCTCCGCTGCTCAAGGAAGTAGTGGAGAGAGATTCTCAGATAGATAAGTTATACCTGCTTCTGGACAGGGAGTTCAACAAAGCCATAAGGTATCCGCTCTACGCCGAGAGGCTGGGAGCTGATCTGAGGGGCCTTTGGGCTACCAGAAACGCTTCGAAGCAGATCGAGAGGATAGGCGATCACGTGGAGAGCGCGGCGAACTTGCTCCTCCAGTACGGAAGGCCGCTCACCGCGAAGGGTCTGCGGGAGCTTTTCGACGAGGCCTTGGATACCTTCGAGCGTGCCTTTGACGCCTACACGAAGGAGGACGTTCAGGCCTCTCAGGAGCTCATAGACCAAGTCGAGCGGGCTTCCGCGGAGGTCTCATCTTTGTTGCAGAGCTATGAAAGCGGCGGTACCGTTTACGCGTTACTTTTGGCCGAGGACCTCGTGAGGATTATGTTTTATTCTGCGGACATTGCCGAAGGGGCGATCGATCTGGGCATCAAGCGAGCGAAGAGAAGTAAGAGCAGAGGGCTTAGTAAGGAGACCTATATAGTTTATGTCGAAAATACTTATTTGGCCGGTAACGATGTAACTCGCCATGCAAAGGAAATACTTGGCGGTTGCGGTTTTGGCGCTTGTTATAGCGGTGGGCGCCCTAGGTTGGCGTTATTACGAAAATTCGGCTCAGAAGGTAACGCTTACTGAAAGCGGATCAACCCTTTTGTACCCCCTTTTCAACGAATGGGCGGCGAATTACTCCCGCGCCGTGATAACCACCCAGGCGACCGGAAGCGGAACCGGCATATCAGAAGCCATTGCCGGCACGGTCATAATAGGAGCCTCGGATGCCTTCATGACTAACGCCCAAGTTCAAGCGCACCCCGATATGTTGAACATACCGATAGCGATATCAAGCCAATACGTGGCCTATAACATACCCGGCCTCAACTCCGTTCACTTGGTGCTTTCTGGTCCCGTCATAGCGGCCATATACAACGGCAGCATTCGCTATTGGGATGACCCGGCCATAAAGGCGTTGAACCCTGGTGTTAACCTTCCCCATCAGATTATAGTGCCCGTCTACAGGACCGATGGCAGCGGTGACACGAACATGTTCACGCTGTTCTTGAGCAGGAGTGACCCGTGGTGGAACGAAACGGTTGGGTACGGAACCAACGTCAACTGGCCTAAGAACCCTGAGCTGCACGGCGGCGTCGGTAACTCTGGCGTAATAGACGTGCTTTCCTCTACGCCTTACTCCATTGGCTATGTCGCCATGACTTACACTGCCCAAATAGAGTCGGCAGGGCTTGGTTATGCCGCTTTGATAAACCGGGCTGGAAACGCGGTGCTGCCCTCGGTTCAAACGGTGATGAACGCCGCCTCGCAGTACCTGAACCAAATCCCTCCCGACGGCAGGATCGGCATAGCTTTCGCCCCCGGTTCGAACTCCTACCCGATAGCCACGTTTGAATACGTCATAGTGAAAAAGGTACAGCCTAGCTCTGCCGTTGCCAACGCTCTCAAGCAATTCCTGACGTGGGCTGTTTCGCCCGACGGCGGAAGCGCACCACAGTACATGGGCAAGCTCGACCTGATACCTTTGCCCCAGCCGGTAGTGCAAAAGGTGGTCATACCGTTGATCGATCAGATAAGTGGTCCGCAGTGAAATCGGATGAGCTCTTGGTGAAGACCGTTTCCCTTATACCTTTTGTTTTTCTTGCCGCTATTTTCGTCTTTCTAGTGTATCAAGCCATCCCCTCGATTTTTTACAACGGGCTCCGCTTTTTCACGAGTTACGTGTGGAACCCAGGGATGACATTCGAGCAACCGGTTAAGGGCCCCTTCGGCTTTGAGGCCTCCCCAGGAGCAACGTTCGGCGTCCTGCTCTTCCTATTCGGTACCCTCATAACTTCGGCCCTCGCGATCTCATTGGTGGTGCCGGTGACCCTCCTTACCTCCGTAGCCCTAGCGCTGTACGTTCCAAAGCCCATGGCCAAGGTCATTAGCTCATCGCTTCAGCTCTTCGCTGCGGTGCCCAGCGTGGTTTACGGTCTATGGGGAGTATCCTTTCTCGAACCGGCGTTGCTGAAGTACGTCTTTCCCTGGTCGGAAACGGCTTTAGGCTTCATCCCCTGGTTCAGGGGACCCGCGACCAGCGGTTCAGGAATAGTCGCGTCGGCGTCCGTGCTGGTTCTCATGGTTTTGCCCATAACTAGCTCCATAGTCCTTGACACTTTCATGACTTACCAGTCTCGCCTTCAGGCTCCGATCCTCTCTTTGGGTGCGACCAAGGCAGAGACCGGCTTCGTCATACTTCGCCTGATCAAAAGGCAGGTCATAGGCGCGACCTTCCTCGGCCTCGCGCGCGCCTTAGGGGAGACCATGGCCGTCCTAATGACCTGCGGCGGAGCCATAAACTCCATGCCATCGAGCATCTATTCGCCCGTGAACACGATGGCTGCAGCGATCGCGTCTCTTCTGGATAGCGCGTTCATCGACCCCAGTGGTATGACCCTTTCCGCTCTGGCCGAGGTAGGGCTGCTATTGATGGTGATCTCCCTCGCTTCTAGCGCCGTTGGGAAGGCGATGACCGGGCGCGTCGCCTTGAGGGGTGAGGTGCTTTGAAAGACCGCAGCGCTGGTCGCAGGTACTTGCTCGACGGCATAACCCGTTTTGCTGGACTTGCTATCTCGGCCGCGTTGTTACTAGCGTTATTGCTGGTGCTCGGCTACGTTTTTCTCGGGGCTGGCGTTGGCTTCAACCCCGGGATGTTAATTTCAACGGGAAATACCACTTCAGGCGGTTTGCTGAACGCGATAGTGGGGACCTGGCTTTTGGCGGGTCTAGCGCTGGCGTTTTCCGCTTTCGTCGGCATATTCGTGGCCTTAGGCCTAACCCAGTACGGGGACAGCAGGACTAGCTCTTTGCAAAGGGTTGCCATCGATGCCCTGGCAGCGCTTCCATCGATGGTGCTGGGCTTATTCGGCTATTTGGTATTCGTCATTTACCTGCGCATGGGTTTCTCCCTTCTGGCCGGCTCGCTGACGTTATCTCTCATGATGCTCCCCTACTTGGCCAAATCCGCGGAAACGGCGATAAGCAACGTACCCAAAGAGTTCTCGGAAGCGGCCTACGCCTTGGGGGCCTCTCGCTGGCAGGTCACTACCCGCGTGTTGCTACGCTTCGCGAAGCCCCTCATAATTTCGGGGGCCCTGCTGGCGCTTTCCATAGGAGCTGGGGAAACCGCGCAGCTCCTCTACACGGCGGGGTGGAACCCCGGTTTTCCCACGTGGTTCGTGGGCTCTCAAGTTGGCTATTTGACCTACGTCGTTTGGGCTGGCATCAATCAGCCTTCGGAGTACTCTCACGCGCTGGCCTTCGCGGCGTCCGCGGTTCTGATTGGTACCATTTTGGCTTTGTTGGCGGTTTCCAAATGGATAGAGAATAAGGGGGCGAAGAACGCTTGACTTACGCTAGCGCGTCCCGGGAATACGAAGAAGACGTGGCCATATCGATCAGAGGGGTTCGCGTATCGACGTCAACGGGAAAAGAGATCCTTAGAGGCGTAGACCTAGACGTTTACCCAAGGGTCGTTAACACGGTGGTGGGGCCATCTGGTAGCGGTAAGTCAACGCTGCTGAAGGTTTTGAACAGGCTCGCCGAGCTGGAGGGACTGAGGGTGGAGGGAGAGGTGATGTTTCAGGGCGAGGACCTGTTAAAAGCCAATCCCTATTGGGTTCGCAAACAGATAGGCATGGTTTTCCAAACGCCCAATCCCTTCCCAATGAGCATATACGAAAACGTGGCGTTCGGGGTTAAGCTGCATTGGAAGGTGGACAAAAAAGAGCTCGATCAAATCGTGGAGTCGGCCCTAAGGGAAGTCGGCCTTTACGAAGAGGTAAAGGGAGAACTCAACAGGAGCGCGCTCACGCTTTCAGGCGGCCAGAAACAGAGGCTTTGCATGGCGCGCGCCCTCGCCGTGAGGCCATCGGTCCTGCTCTTGGACGAGCCCACGTCTTCGCTTGACCCGGTCTCCAAGCGCGTGATCGAGGCCCTAATCACAGAACTGAAGTCCCAGCTGACCGTTGTGCTTGTAACGCACGACATGGAGCAGGCATCGCGCGTGTCCGATTACGTGGCCGTGATGAAGGGTGGTTTGATAGAGAAGTGGGGCGCGGCCGACGAAGTCCTCGTCGACTTGAATCAAAGCCAGGGTGGCGTGGCTCCCGAGGGGCGACGGGGCATCGGACAGCTCGAAGTCTAACGCTTTGGTCGGAGCCCCGGGCGGCTATGGGGAAAGGATGGCGCGCTAGGCTTTTAAGGTTCCCGAACAAGTGTTCGGAATGGAAGCGCTGGAAGAGATAAGGCGCTTGAAACGGGAGAAGGGCGCACTGCTGCTGGCGCACAACTATCAACTTCCTGAAGTCCAGGACGCGGCTGACTTCGTTGGGGACTCGCTGGAGCTCTCGCTGCGCGCGGCGGAGACCGATGCCCGTCTCCTGGTTTTCGCCGGCGTGAGGTTCATGGGGGAGACGGCCGCGCTTTTCGGTAAGCGCGTCCTCCTACCCAGGCCGCCGGGAGAGTTGGGGTGCGACCTAGCTGACTCAGTAAGGCCCGAGGAGGTCGTGGCCTGGAAAGAGAAGAACCCGAACGGGATCGCGGTAGCTTACGTGAACACCGAGGCCCGCGTTAAGGCCGTGTCTGACTACGTTTGCACGTCTGCCAACTGCGCCGACGTTGTGCGCGCGCTCCCGGACGTGCCCATACTCGTATTCCCGGACGAAAACCTAGCCTCGTACGTCAGGGCCCTCACCGGGAAGGACGTGCGCAGTTGGCACGGCAGCTGCCGGGTCCACGCGGGCATGGACGTTGCTTCGGTGAAGAAGGCACTAGAGCTCCACCCAGGTGCCGAGGCCCTGGTCCACCCTGAGTGCCCCGCCGCGGGGGACTTCTTCGGAAGTCGCCGCGTTAACGTGGCCTCGACCGGGGGTATGATCAAGTTCGTTGCATCCTCAAGGGCCTCAGAGTTCGTGGTGTGCACCGAGAGAGACATGGCTTACAGGTTGAAGAGGGTTTTCCCGACTAAGACGTTCATCCCGCTTTCAGAAGCGGCGGTGTGCCCGTTCATGAAGAAGATCACCCTCGATGACGTGCTCGCATCCCTTCGCCTAGGCCTTTACCCGGTCGTTTTGGAGGAGGACGTAGCGGAAGCCGCAAAAAGGGCGATACTCCGCACTTTTGACCTGCTTGGAACTCCCATAGAGGTCAAAAGCAGCGCCAGGCGAGGAGAAAAGATGAGTTGCTTGAGTTACTTCCGGTTTTCCCTTGTCCCCTCGATTGGGCCGACCCTTCAAAACGGGGCGAATAGTTGCGGACAAGGCCGCGCCCTCCATCGCTTCTTTTACCCGCTGAGCTTTAATCGCCGGTCAGGGAAAGGGAAAAGGAGGAAAGGGGAGACCAGTTGAAGGTCGTCATAGTCGGTTCAGGTTTTGCCGGGTTGTCGGCCGCTATCAACCTGAGCAGGGCCGGCGTTTCCGTGGAGGTCATCTCGAGCGAACCGCAAGGGGGCAGTTCTCCTAAAGCGCAGGGTGGAATCGCCATACCGCTCGATCCAGGCGACGTCGAGTTGCACGTTCAGGATACCATTAAGGCAGGCAAGGGGCTCAACGACGAGGGGGTCGTGAGGCAGATAGTTGGTCTAGGCCAAGAGACGTTGGACTGGTTGAGGTCTCTCGGCTTTGAGCCGGACTTCGAGCGCTCTCTGGAAGCGGGGCACTCGAGGCCGAGGGTGGTTAGGGCCAAGTTGGCCGACTCGATAGGGGCGGAGGTGATGAAAGTCCTTGAGAGGGCTTTCCCGAACGTGGAGCGCGATGAAGCGCTCTCCCTTCTTGTGGAAAACGGAAAGGTGGTAGGGGTGAGAACTAAGAAGGGGGAATTGCAGGCCGATTCCGTCGTTTTGGCGACAGGTGGCTACTCCGGTCTATATCAATACCGCACAAACGATGGGCTGGGCATTGGAACGTGGATGGCGTTTCAGGCGGGTGCCTACCTCAGGGACCTCGAGTTCGTTCAATTTCACCCTACCGTTGCGTTCGCCGGCGAATCTGCACCAGGTCTACTTTTGACCGAGGCGCTAAGGGGTGAAGGGGCCAAACTGCTCAACGATAAGGGCGAGCGCTTCGCCTTCAAGTACGATCCCGCAGGTGAGCTGGCCACCAGGGACGTCTTATCCAGGGCGGAGTGGCACGAACTGAGCGAGGGCAGAACGGTTTACCTAGACGTCAGAGGCGTCCCACGTTTCAGCGAAAGGTTCCCCTTCATATATTCTGAGCTGAAGAAGATGGGGATTGACCCCTCGCGCGACCTCGTCCCAGTTAGGCCTGGCTCTCACTTCACCATCGGAGGTGTGGCGGTGGACGCGGCGGGGCGTTCGTCGGTTAGGGGTCTCTTCGCCTTAGGAGAGGCGGGCAACGGCTTGTTGCACGGCGCTAACCGGCTGGCGAGCAACAGCATACTCTGGGCGCTCGCGCAGGGCTTCCTGCTGGCTCAGGCGCTGCAGAATTACGCGAAAAGTGGGTCATGGCCGCTTGCGGCCCAGGCGAACTCGATCGACGGAGGAACAGAGGTGATAAGGGGTTCCCCGTTTCCGCGTCCCTCCGACCTCGTGCTGAGCTACGATCCCGCAGAGATCCCGCAGCTTAACGGAGAGGAGGAGCTCAGATCGGTGAGGAAAGCTATGTGGGATTGCGTTTCCCTGGTCAGGGATGAAGAGCTTTTAGAGAAGGCCTCTTCTTCGACGCGCGGTTTGGCACGCCTCGTGGTCCTGTCAGCACTCGCCAGGAGGGACAGCGTCGGGGTTCACTTCAGGTCCGATTACCCCTCCCCGCCCCTTTTGCCTTATCACGTTTACGTCAAGGGTGAGGCCAATTGATCGAGGCCAAGCTTTTCGCTTACAAGTTGCTGGATGCGATCAGAGAGGATGACCCCTTCTGGGACCTGTCTTCTCAGCTGGTGCCGGCGGTCTCCGCCGAGGGAAGCGTGGTCGTGAAGGACCAAAGGCCTTGCGTCATAGCCGGCGTAGAAGAGGTGGTGGAATTCCTGCGCTTGCTTGACGTCGACGTATTCCCTTTCAAGAAAGACGGCGATTTGGCCTCTAGGGGTGAAACGGTGGTGAGGTTGGTGGGCCCCGCGCCAGAGCTCTTGAAGGTTGAAAGGACGGTCCTCAACGTCCTCTCCATGGCCTCGGGTATTGCCACGCAGACGAGGCGCGCGGTTGAGGCTGCCCGCGCGGTCAACCCGAAGGTCAGGGTGGCCGCCACCAGAAAGACTTCCCCTTTCCTCCGTTACCTCCAGAAGAGGGCCGTGATGATAGGGGGAGGAGACCCCCATCGCTTCTCCTTGAGCGATGCCGTACTAATCAAGGATAACCACGTAAGGCTCATGGGGCTGGAGGCTTCGATCTCCTCGGCGAAGAAAAGCGCCCCCTTTATGGCCAAGGTCGAGGTGGAGGTTTCCAGTCCCCATGAGGCGCTGACGGCCGCTAGGCTGGGTGCCGACGTGGTCATGTTGGACAATTTCTCGCCAGAGGAGGCCAAGCTGGCCGACGAGCTGCTGACTCGCGAGGGCTTGAGAGAAAGGGTCACGGTCGAGATATCTGGCGGGATAACGGAGGACAACGTGGCCCTTTACGCCCCCCACGCCGACGTCCTTTCCATGGGCTCCTTGACGCACAGTTTCAAGGCCGTTGATCTCTCCATGGAACTAGAGGCAAAAGAGAAAAAAGGAGAAATAGAGAGGCGTCAAACAGAAGAGACAAACGAATAACGCGCTGAGAACGGCGCGACGGGCAAAAAGCGCCACCACAGCAAAGGCCGGGGCGTCGAAGGTTCTCTTGGAACCAAGAGGTTATCAACTTCAGCCTTTGCACCCTGTGCTTGGGTTTACCTGACCTGCTGAGCTCGTGGTTTTCTCCGGGGAAAAGCGCCAGCCTAGCCTTTTTTCCCTTGTAAATCAGGGCTGAATAAAGTTGGAGCGCTTCACCGACGTAGCACCTGTAGTCTTCAAGGGAATGGATTATGAGCACCGGCGTCTTGACGTTTTCGGCGTACGCGATGGGGGATTTCTCGTAGAACTTAGACGCGTTGTGCCAGGGGTCCGCGTCCAAGGAACCCGCCACGTGGTCGTTGGCGAAGTAAACGCCTATGTCGCTGGTGCCGAAGAAGTGCAGCCAGTTGCTTATGGACCTCTCGCTAACCGCCGCCTTGAACCTGTCCGTGTGGGTGATTATCCAATTCACCATGAAGCCACCGTATGACCCTCCCTCTACCCCCACCCTCGTTGGGTCGGCTTGCGGGGTCCTGGACAGGATCTCCTCCAGCCCCTCCATGATGTCCGCGTAGTCCCTCTCACCGTAGTGGCCCCTTATGTCCGCGAACTCCTCCGAGTAGCCAGAGCTCCCCCTCGGGTTCATGTAGATGACCACGTGATCGGCCGCCAAAAGCTGGAACTCGAACATGAATGCGTTGCCGTACATGGTCTTCGGCCCTCCGTGAATGGCGAGGATGGCCGGAAAACGGTTCGCGTTACTTCCCGGCTTCGCGCCGGCGGGGATCATCCTCCACGCGTCGATGCCGATTCCGTCGCTGGCCTTGAAGGTGATGTGCTCGGGTTTAACCAGTTCCAACCTAGCCAGCAGCGCGTCGTTGAAGGAGCTTACCCTCTTGGGTTCGCCGTCTCTCACGACGTAAAGCTCGGAGGGCCTTGCGTCGGTCATTGCGGTGAAGGCGAGGAGCTCGCCTGCCGCGGAAAAACTATCGACGCTCCACTCCGATTGGGTCAGCCACCTATGGCCCCCCCTGAGGTCGATGGCCATCAGGTTAACCCTTCCCGCAGAGCTGACCGGGAAGACCGCTTCACGCCCCAAGAACTCCACTCCCCCATCGGGTGAAGATCCCCTGAGGTCGCTGTTGACGCTGTTGCCCACTTCTAGGTCGCGGAGTTCTGGGACCGCCATCAGATCTTCAGACCTACCATCCAGCCCTAACTTGAACAAGTGTTCATGAGTGACCGTGCCCCTGTGCAGGTCATGCCCGACCACCAGCACCTCTTTCTCTCCTGGTACCCACCTCACCGAGCTGATGGACATCTTGGGCCCGAGGCGCTCCCATTCTTGGGAGCCAGAGCGCAGCACCCGTAGCTCTTCTTCGTACGGCCTGAGGTCGTCCGTCTTAATGGATATGATGACGTCCCCCGATTCGTTGACGTCGTAGGACGTCACGTCAAACGGTCCGTCCGTCAAAGCTTTCACTTCGCCTGTTCTCAGGTCCAAGCGGAAGAGGTGGACCCTCAACCCATAGGTGAAACCTTTTTCGTTGAACCAGAAAGGGGCACGGTCGATCACCTTCACGTCTTCATCGACTTTGCCCACGGTCTTGGTGAAGTACAAGCTAGTGCCCTCTTTTGACCACTTCAGGTTGCCGATCTCCCCTTCGGTCAAAGCTCTGGCCTCGCCTCCGCCGACGTTTATCAGCATTAGCTTCGATCCGCGTTCGCCCTCTTTCATGCCCCTTCTGGATAAGAAGGCCAGCGAGGTACCGTCAGGAGACCAGGCGGGGGAGGAGTCCTTTCCCCCAGTGGTGAGCTGCCACACCCTTTCACCATCGGCCAGCCATAAATTGCTAGAGTAATCGTCCTCCCCTATTTCGGTGACCGTGAACGCCACCAACTTGCCGTTGGTCCTGGCTTGGTGCACCAGCTTAAAGGAACGAAGGTCTTCCAGAGTTACAGGTTTCATAAACCCTGAGAACGGTAATATATATCGTTTGCCTCCGAAACGAAGCCGCAGAGCGATCGACCCGCATGGGGTCGCCTCTCAGTATGGAGGGAAAAGAAAAAGCGGGTCTAAGGTTATGGCGGGGTCGAGAAGATGAGAAGCGGCTGAAAAAGCATCTAAGGCTGATCGCGATGAGTCCTGAACGTAGGTTTCTCCGCTTTTCAGCGCCTCTTCAGCCCTTTCCAGTTCTTTCCCCAGGTAAGCCGCGTGGTCCATCATGGATATCAGGTTGGCCCCGATGGCCTTCTTGTAAAGCTCTTCTGCGCTCCTACCCTCGAATTCGTACCCCGAGTCCCTCCCATCGTTGAACTTGTGCTTCAAGCGGATGACGTCCCTTTGTTTGTCTACCGAGATCAGGAAGTAGCCCTTGGGATCGGGGCGGAATTGAGCTAACGCTCTTCTGTGTTTCAGCAGCCCTTCGGCCGCGCTCCAGTTGTTCTTGTAAACGTGAGCGCTGACCGAGAGGATCGCCATGTCACCCGGCGGTAACTCCAGTTCGAAAGCCATAGATTTCTGGAGTTCCCTCAGCGCGTAGGCGTTCAACAGCCAAGCACCAAATATGTCGTGACTCCTGAACGTCGCCGTCTGATATAGCCTACCGAATTTCACGCTCCACGTTATTTCCATGAGACAGGGGGGATTTGAAGACGTCACGTCGACCTCCGGTCTCCAGGTAACGGCTACTGCCCTCCTCGTAAACGGGTGTTCTCTGAGCTTTTCTTTTGCCGCTTTTACCTGATCTATGACCTCCCTCATTTCTTCGGCGTTCTTCTCCATCACTCCCTGCCTAGTGAAAGCGAACAACCTGTTCCCGTAAGTGTAGTCGACCCCCTCGGGCTTTTCAGGGGAAAAAAAGGCTTTGGCGTAAGACTTCAAGTCAGCGAGGCTGAAGGGAACGAAGGACGGTATCTCTTCTTCGTCGTTTCTCGATTGCGCCTGGGGGCTTCCTCCGCCGGGCCTTCCTAGTACGGCCAATAGGTCGAGGACTTCCCTTTGTTCCAAGTTGTATTCGGTCATCTTTACCTCTCCGAATTTCATTACCGTATCCAGGGCATCCAGCCACACGTCGACCAGCGTCTCTCCCTTAACGATGTAGCCCACGTCCTCAACGTCACCCGAAACATCCCCGGCAGTTTCCTCCGGCAACACTACGCCTTCGAAGAACGGGGAGTCATCGTCACTTATAGTGGCTAGGAGTTGGTTGATTTCTGGCCCGTCCGACGGGAGCTTTCCCCTCAGGTCGTAGACTTTGACGTTATCTCTGAATAACTTAACGAATTGAGGGGGAATCGAGCGGTGAAGGTAGGCTTTGTGGCCGTAAACCCTTCCCTCTTCGTCTACGCCGCCTTTCATGAGGTCCAACAGCACTTGCCCGGATCCGTTTAGGTCGTGGCCCACGAGTACGACGTGCTTTATGGTGGGATGAGCTAGCACGTTCTTTATCATGTAGCTTATGCCGTCGACGGTATACAAGTTGGCCACTAGCGCCAATCTATTGGTATCGACCACCCCCAGGAAGTCCTCCTTTTTACTCCAAAGCGTGCAAAGCGCTATAGGGCTTCTCGGGTTTAGAAGGATTATCTGGTCCTTGTAGTATATGGGCCAATCCATGGGGTTTTTCCGCCCGGTGATTTAGGCATAGCGAACTCTGACCTCCTCTCCGCCACGAAGGGCGATGGTTCCCGTACTCTTTCCTTTCCCTCCCCTCCCTCTCCTAAAAACCGTTGGGCAACAGGCGTATGACGATGCCCTCCTATCCGCGTGCACGACTTCGTCAATGCCTTCTTCAGCAGTTTCAAAATAGATAGGTTTATGTATAATTGGATACGAACAATTCGTGTGTGCATGGGCAGTAGGGTGGTTGCAAAGACCCAAGACCTCCCTTAGAAAGAGAGGGAGGGGTACGTGCACACGCAGAGGAGGGAGGGGACTGAAGGCGGAGGGCGCTTCCCAGCGCGATCGGTGGGGCCGCGCGGTCCTACCTTCACTTCTGGGTGGGTACGTCCTGACGGGGGCGGAGCGGAAGACTCCCGATGAACTCGCGAGGGAGTTGAGTGAAGCCGTGAAGCCCAAGCTCTACGCGCACGATAGGCATGATGATGCGTACCTGCGCGCGCCTACGTAGAGCGAAACCCTTCACCATGCATCGCGGGAGAAATAGTCCCCGGCCCCCATGTTTAGGAGTTGACGCGAGGACGACATCGCCGAAAACCTTTCGGCTTAAAGACCTTATCCCGTACCAGAATGGGCGAGGCTTGTCCTCTTTTTTCATGAAGACCCAGCGGGTTCCGATCGATCTGCGGTGAAGAAGCTCGAGCGCCGCTGGAAGAAGGGAGAAAGGAATAAACAATGGCGGGGTCATGAGGGAGACAAGCGACCCAAGTATCGGGCTCGAGATCGGTAGGTTCCCTATGACGAGGATGATGGCCCTACGCGCTCATCATCGCTAGCCGATGTCCGACGAAGTTAAGTTAAGTTAAGTTAAGATAAGATAAGATAAGATAAGAAGATGGGTTCGCAGCCCAGGTAGAAATGTCGGGTGGAAGGTCTCTTCACCCCCCGGAGTAATGGACTATTCAGAGGGTTTCGCCGATCATGCAGATAATGCGACCGCCGAAAGAAAATTCGGTCACAGCATATCGGGACTTCCAAGCACGGACGAGCCTTGCCAGCTGACGGCACGTTTTGAAGGGGAAGCGTTGCGAAGAAGACGGGGGCGGAAATGGACTCGTCCTAATGCCAGCATCAGAGGCCGAATGGTCTTCTTGGCCCGATCGCAAAAACGTTTAAATGGCCTGCTAGCTGGTGATCGATTTGATGTTATCCGATTTCGACCTTCAGAACCTCATAAAGAGCGGTAGGCTAATGATAACCCCCTTTTCGGAGGAGATCATAAGGGAAAACGGGGTAGACCTGAGGCTTTCTGATGAAATAGCTAGGCATAACGATCTCGGAAAAGAATTCATACTCGATCCGAGCGACGAGGCCGCCATAGCTAGGACTTACAGTGTAACCAAATCGGAAGAGCTCATAATTAGGCCCTCGGAGCAGGTCCTGCTATCAACCTACGAGTACGTGGAAATGCCGGATGACCTGATGGGTTTCGTTGAGTTGAGGAGCACCTGGGCCAGGCATGGGCTGTCTATACCTCCCACGATTGTGGACGCGGGATTCAAGGGCACCATAACTTTAGAGGTAGTCAATAACGCGCCCTATGGTATTGCGCTTAAGCCCATGATGAGGTTCGCTCACGTCGTATTCGCCAAGACGCTGAGCAAGGTGGAAAGGAGCTATTCTGGCTTCTACTCTGGCCAGAAGGGGATAAGACTGCCGAAGAAGATCTCTTGAAACACGCGTCTAGGTAGGGGCTTTCTATACGGCTTTCTCTCGGGAGAACTACAACTTTTTTCGGAAAGGTCCCGATTTCGGTGAACTACCCCGCCCTTACGGACGGGGCTTCCCGGTTCATCGATACGCTTACGCCTGGAATACTTGCGAAGTATTCCATCCCGCATCGCAGAGGCGTTCTCATCCCCGGGCGTCTCCCCTACGTTCCATAGGGAAAGCCCTTCCTTCTTTTCTAGGTTGGGCATCAGCAATGTGCTATTTTCTCACATAAAAACATTTCGTAAGGAACTATCTATCCCCCACCTTACGGAGGGGGACTTTCGCCCCTTAACCCCAAAGGTTAAATGAGTCATGTAAAAGTTAGCACGCGAAGTTTGGGCTTAACATTGGTTCGCAGAATGGTGATGGCGTAAACTACACCGAACAGAATCGACGACACCATGCTCCTCAGCCCGGTTGTTGGGGGCAGCGTTTTGACCACTTTTTCGAAGTTTATCAGCAATAACGGAAGGGTAACCAAAGTTATCAGGGCGGTTTCCGGTATAAGATGCGCCCACACAAGAGCTACTAGGGATACGTACGCAGAGATCAGCTCTGCTAATACAACGGTTGACCCGACCCCCTTGCCGTACATTACCGGTATCGTCCTGACGCCAACCTTCTTGTCGAAATCCACGTCCTTCAGGTCGTCTAAAAGTAGTACCTCGCACATGATGAAGGCAACCGGTATCGACGCTAGCACGGGCAGTAACGAGAGCCCGGCCGTCTCTAGGTAATACGTACCCAGCGTTAAGAGAGGTCCTTCCAATGTGAACATCACAAGCTGGTTCAGTGCCCTGTACTTGGCTTTCAGAGGGGGCGCCGTGTACTCTATGCACAGCACAGCCGCCAACGCGCCGATGGGGATCACCAGTGGCCTTCCCAGTTGCGACAGCGCAAGTCCCAAACCGAGCGAGATCAGCACGAGCGCGGCTGCTTCAAGCGCCACCTCCTTCATGGTTAAGTCACCTTCTACGATCGGATGTCTTCTGTAACGGGTGGTCGGGGATCCCGGCAAATCGGTGCCATACTTCACGTCGAAGTAGTCGTTGGTAACGTGGGTAAATCCCTGCAACAGGATAGCCGATAGGTAAGCCACCCCTAGGTACGCGGGGTTTACGTGTCCAGTGGTATACCAAGAGATGGCGCCTCCCAGGATGACAGGCAAAACGGTTATGGGGAAGTATTGGGGGCGAGGCGCTAGTAGGTACACCTTAACCTTTCTTGCGAGGTCCATCTCAGGAGATATAAGCGTAGATATATATGCTTAGCTTTTCAATCGATCGGGCGGCTCCAGCTAAGAGGCCGGGCGTTGCGATGCCGAAGCTTCGATGCTTTTTCTATCGCGCCGAGAGTGCGGCCGCCTTGACCTTGGAGGCACGGGATGT
>JAWDNK010000022.1:0-15343 GCA_046534355.1 Candidatus Martarchaeota archaeon
ACCTGGAAAGGAGGATTTCCGAACTTCGGTCGCTGGCGGACAAGGCCGACAATATGGGGGAACAGGAGGCCCATGACGGGCTTGATAGGGAGAAGAGGAGACTCTTCAAGGAGTTGACGAGCGGGCTACTTCACCTTAACAGGGACTCCGCTTCCTACCCGGTGAAGGCCCTCCACGAGCTCGGCGCCTCGGCGATCTGCTTGGGCTACCCTCTCAGCGCAGCACGGGAGGAGGGCAACGAGCTCACCGTGAACCTCTGGTTCTACCGCAAACTCATGGACGCGGTCAAGTCGAGGGCCCAGGAGTACGGCGTGAAGGCCTTAGAGGTCGTCGAGCACGGCACGTCCAAGCAATGCGCCTATCACGGCGGGGAGGTCCAGAGGTACCCGAGAGGCGTGGTCAGCTGTCCCTCGGGACATAAACAGCGCTCCGACCTGAACGGCGCGCTGAACATCCTGAAGAAGGCCACTAACTCAGTGGTTTCAACGGTAAGGAGGACGCCCTCCTTCCTGGTGGACCAAAACACAGTAGCGCCCGTAAAGGGGTGTAACCCTCGAGACCTCGGGGAACCCTCGCCCTTCAGGGCGGAGAGGAGGTCAGGTGAAGGCCCGCCCAGGTGCCATGGGATTGGGATGAGTAATGATGAAGGGGCAAGCTCCTTTTGGAGAGAGTCATGACTTCGAGTTTTATCATCAGATTTAAATGGTTTGTAATGAAGCAAGATGAAGTAGAATTGGTCGCTTCGTCGGCCAGCGGAGGTCTCGGCAGTCTTTGGGTTAGTTTAAGCGAAGTTTACAACCTTTCCCCGCGGGTGTACGAGCGCGGGAGCTTGGCGGTTAGCCTTTTCCAGATCAGGCGTTGGAGGGCTGAGGCCCTGAGGGTCGGAATGACAAAAGAGAGCATAATCCTAGACGCCGGCTCGGGCAAGGGCGCCCTAAGCGAAATCTTGAGGCAAAGGGGGGTGTCGACGATCATGATGGACGCCAATTTTGGTTTGTTGAAGGCGGGATACGGTGATAGAGTTCAGGGGATGTTCGAAAGACCTCCATTCCGCGCTGGGGTATTTGATTACGTTGTCATGAGCTTTTCGCTTCACGCTGCGGGAGATTACGGCAAGGCTATAGAAGGGATGCGCGCAGTTCTCAAGAGGGGCGGTTTTTTCTTATCCGTGGGGATCGGGAAGCCGAGGTCTCTTTTTAAGCTTTTTTTTGATAAACGCGTATCTGACGTTTGCGGTGCCCTTGCTAGCCGTCATCGCTACCGGCCGCAATTACAGATTTTTCAAGCAAATCAAGGTCGTATTTCGTGTAAGCCCTACTAATGATGAGCTTAAGTCGGAGCTAGGCGCGTACTTCCAGACCCTTTCGTTCAAGGAATTCGCACTTGGGGCGGTTTATGAATTCTTAGGCGAGAAGCCTCGAGCCCTCTGCTTTATTTTTTGTCGATAGCGAGTAAGAGAGTTCTAAGGCGGCGTGATAGGCCTCAGGGTTACCCACGTTGAGCCAGGCCTCGTGGGGTCTCTCTAGCTGTATGGCTATAACTCTTCCTTCTTTGGCCATCTTTGATATCGCGTCGGTGAGCTCCATTTCTCCGGTGGCTCCCACTCCAACTGAAGATATGTATTGCATGGCACGGCCCGAAAAAGCGTATACCGCGGTTATGGCCAGCTTAGATGGTGGGCTTGCTACCTTTTCAAGAGCGTCTTCCACTTCTATGTGGTCGCCCACTTTTTTTCCCAGTATTACGCCTCCTTGGTGCGCGGTTTCCACTTCTCTAACCAAAAGGGCAGCGTCCGCCCCCTCTTTAACCTTGTCCCACATCTGGTTAAGCGGGTTTCTGAAAGGGGAGTAAACGACTCCATCATCTGCGTGTACGAAGAAGGGTTCCCCCTTTACGAATTCCTTAGCTTTAGCTACGGCATCCGCGAAGCCCAACGGTGGGTCTTGCTGCACGAAGGTGAGTTTCATGCCCCCCTCTAAAAGATAGGTTATCAGGGGATCCTTTTTTTCGCCTACAACCAGACATATGTCATCTGCTCCTGCGCCGTGAAGTTCATCTAGTATGAGTTGGATTATGGGCACTACGATGAGCTTGTCCTGGCTGTTGGAAAACAGCGGGAGCAAACCCTTCGGTATTGCTTTGGTGCTGGGGCTCATGCGGCTGCCCTTACCGGCTGCCGTTATCACAGCTTTCATGGTTGGAGAATTCCTGGCGTTTAAAAAAGTGTTGATCCGGGGACCGCTTGACCGGATCGAAGTTGACTTAGCACCATCGGAGGTAGGGGCTAAAGTCGTTCCGTGCAAGGGTTGGGTAGTTCACCGTTCGTCTATCCCTCATGGATCGCCTGGATCTGATCAGGAGAGGTACCCTCATTTCCTCTGGGCTCAGGCCACCGTGATGACCCCTGTAGTTGAATGACTCGTTGTTTTCGGTATAGGGATATATGAAGATCCTTTTCGATTGCGGTAAAACTAGGAGGTCGCCGAGGCGTTCTGGATAGTTTGTCTCGTTTTTACCCAGCAATCCTTCCTTCAGCACTTGTTCCCTTGTCATAATTATCATGTCAGGGAAATTCTCCTCTAGGTAATCGATCACGCGTTCTGGTTCTGCCGTCTTGAGGAACATGGCGCGCGAGTCGCCATAAGGGGGCAATTCAAGTAACGACATGAGCTCGGGTGGGGGCGGGAGTGCCGGATCAACCTCGACCTGTCCGTGGTCGGCGGTTCCCATCAGCGTATAGCCCCTTGCCCGGTCGGCTTCCCTTTCGAAAAAATCTATAAGGTCTTTGGCGGCAGAAAGGGACTCCTCGCTGTAGGGACCGTAATGGTGAGAGAGCGTGTCTACATAGGGTACATACACGTAAACGAATTTCTTTTCCTTTTTTTCGAGCTCTTTTTCGACGACTGTCCTGAGGTCCCAAGGGTCATAATAGGGTATTACGGCTGAGAACCCATCGTCATCGAAATTTGACATGGGCGTGTTTGAGACGGATTTAGGTAGGATGGCTATACAGCGCACGCCGAGATTGGTTAATTTTTTACCGATGCGTTCCGTTTTAGGCGTCAGCTTATCATAGCTTATTGGCAGTTGGGGGCCTGTCGGGTGCGCTACGCCCAGCATGTTCACGATACCACCCGCTTCCTTGACGAAGGTCATGAACCCTATCACGCCGTGCTCCGCCGGTGCCCTACCCGTGAAAAGGGTGGTTAGTACAGTCGCGGTAGTAGATGGAAAAACCGAGGTGATTTCCTCGTGGGGGTGGTTGGCCGGCCCTACCTTTTCTAACGTTGTTGCGCCCAGCGCGTCAAACAGGAATAACGCCAACCCCTCGTTTTCTGGGATTTCAAAGGCAAGTTCTTTGCCCTCGGGTTTGCCCCCAAAAAACGCCGTAATCGACTGACTTAAGTTGTAAATGCTTCTGCCGTCGAAATCTGGTTTTACTATCATTTTGAAGTCAAAATACAAGCCTGTGGATTTAAGCGTGACTTAGATTGCGCCTTGCTGCAGCGCGATTGAGCTAAGCGCGTCCTCTGTTTGCGCCGTGTTTTCATAGGAAAATCCGCGCGTAGGCCCATGATTACCGCTGAAAATTAGCCAGTAAGGGATGGTTGTAACGGTTCCTTTTTATTGGGATGCCTTGTATTCCTAGTGCGCTCGATGGACGTTATCATCAGGATAGGGGGATCGGTTATAGCTAGTCCCATTAGGGCTGACTTGATAAAGGAATACGTTTCAGTGATCGGGGAGTTCCTCAAGGGCGGAAATAGGGTTGGCTTGGTTGTCGGGGGTGGGGAGACGGCCAGAAAGTACATAAAGGTGGCCGCGGAGCTCGGTTTCCCGGATAGGAAAAAAGACATGTACGCGATATACATTTCTAGGCTCAACGCCTCTTTGTTCAGCGAATCCCTAACTGGGAACTCATCGGTTGCTAGGACCATTGGCGTCGCAGCTAGGGCTTTCAAGGCCTGGGGCTTCGTGGCGATGGGAGGATTAAGGCCAGGTATGACGACCGATTTCGTGGCCCTCGAACTTGCAAAGGCCGTTGCCTCTCCGCTATTGATCAAGGCCACCGATCAGGAGGGCATTTATGATGCTGATCCGCGCACGCATCCGGGTGCTAGGTTGTTGCCCAGGCTAACCTATGAGCAGCTATCCCTCGTAGTTGAAAGCGCCAGCCACACGCCGGGCCTTCACTCTATATTGGACCCGCTTACGGTGAAGGGGTTGAAGGGCAGTGGAATTCGGGTGATCGTGTTCAACGGGAACGATCCGGAAAACTTGCGTAAAGTGCTCAGCGGCTATGTGGTCGGATCGGTTGTCGAACCAGGCTAGCTCGCTCGCAAAGGTTAAAAACGGTGACCTGAAAGTTACGGTAGAAATGGACAAACAACAGGTAGAACGGTACAGGATATTGAAACTCCTAAGGGAGTTGTCTACCAAGGTGGGAAGGGGGACGGAGTTCGTTTCGCTCTACATACCTCCATCCCGTCCTTTGGGGGATGTCAGTGCCAACTTGAGAGAGGAGTACGGCACGGCTAACAACATTAAGTCGAGGACGACCAGGAAGAACGTCTTGGACGCGCTGGAAAGCATACAACAAAGACTTAAGTTGTTCAAGGAAGTCCCCCCCAACGGACTTGTCATCTTCTGCGGCGCGGTGCCGCAAGGAGAGGCCGCTGGGAGCGAGAAGACCGAGATCTTCGTCCTTGAGCCGCCCAAGCCAGTGCCCTTCTATTTGTATCGATGTGATAGCAGGTTCTACCTTGACCCGCTGCTGGCTTCCCTAAGCGATGAAAAGGCCTTTGGCCTTGTCACCATAGGAAGGGATGAGGCCGGCATTGGCGTGGTCAGTGGTAAGGACCTGCGCGTGATAGACGTGATGACATCCGGAGTGCCTGGCAAGGTAAGGGTAGGTGGTCAATCAGCGAGAAGGTATCAGAGGGTACTGGAGCAGTTAGTGCACGAGTTCTTCGTGCGCGTAGCCGAGCGCGTCAACAAGGAGTTCTTACCCATTACTAACCTGCAGGGTATATTCATTGGGGGTCCCGGCCCAACGAAGGAGGATTTCGTGAAAGAGGGCCTATTAGATTACAGGTTGAAGGACAAGATAATCGACATCGTTGACTTGGGCTACAGCGGAGAGGAGGGTCTAAGAGAGCTTGTCAATAAGATAGCGCCGAAGCTTAAGGACGTGAGCTATGCTGAGGAAATAGAGGCCTTCGAGGAGTTAAAGCAGGCCCTGTTCGAACATCCGGATAAGGTAGCACTGGGGCAAGAAGAGGTAGATAAGGCGTTCAAACAAGGGACTGTCAAGAAACTGTTGATTTCAGAGGCGTATGATGTTCCCTTCCTTTTGATGAAGTGCGATAAGTGTGACTATGAGTTCTTCGTGAAGGCGTCCGAAAGGCCCAGCAAGTGCCCAGTTTGTGAAGGGGGAGTATCAGTAGAAAAGGAGGAGTCGGGCCTGGATCACTACTTAGATTTGGCTTTAGATGCCGGCGCTGACGTGCAGATATTCTCAGTTCACAGCGAAAGTGGAGAGCAGTTCCTTCATTCTTACTCGGGTATAGCCGCCTTTACTTGAAGTTTTGCCCGGATGGACGAAAGCCAAAGCATAAATAGCTAGGTCTTTTGAGAATTGGTTAGCCCGGTGGTGTAGCGGCCAAGCATGGCGGGCTTTGGCCCCGCTGACAGCGGTCCGAATCCGCTCCGGGCTATTCGCTCTGAGGCTTGGTCACGGCGAAAGGTGGTGTTCTTTTGTAGCACCAAGGGGTCCGCGAAAAATCAAAACAAAATACAAAATTTAGGTAGCCTTCTGTATGACTGCTATGCAGTGGTCTTCTTAGGCGCCGGTGGGATATCGGGTTACCGCGTTAACCGTGTGTGAGCTTCCGTTTTCGGCCCTCGGGGGTCGGGCTGCTTTCCGGCAACGCGATCGGTGAGCTGCGATTAGAACTACTGAAAGTCGCAGGTGCGGGGAATGGGATTCGAACCCATGTAGGCATAGCCAGTAGGTATCCCATCCCGAGTGGATCTTGAGTGTGGGAGCAAGCGCTCTGCCCACCCCCTTTGACCTGGCTCGGGCATCCCCGCGAGTTATAAGCGGAGGTAGGGTAAAACCTTTTTCCTAGTGTTTTTGAATATTATGGCAAAGAAATACGCCGAGTTTCCCTTGGTGCTCTTAGTCTTGGTGCTTGCGTTTATGGACGCGCCAGGTCTTGTATCTGCGGTTTCTGGTGCCGCTTCGAAAGCGGTTGCCATATCTACACCTAATGCCCAATTAACCGAGCTTAATTCTCAGATTACGTTTACCCCCTATGGGGTGTACGTCAGGGACGGGATATACTTCAGGGCGGGAAACAACGGTCTATCCTATCTGCTCTTGGAGGTGCCCAACGGTACTCATCCGACGTTTTACGATTATACCGGTTACTTGAAAACCACCTTCACCGGGAATATAGCGAACGTAACTTTGAGTTCCCCCCTGTATGCCAACGAGAGTTGGGAGGTCTATGCCTCTTACACGTATAAGCCGGCGTTCCTGCTCTTATCTAAATTCCTTTATCACCCCTGGTTTTACAACGCCAGTATTGGGAATGTAACCATATTTGCTTACTCTCCGGCGATTTCGGTTACGGGCGTACCCAAGGGTTGGGAAGTTACCACTTACGACGGTCTCACCCACCAGGAGGTGTACCTCAACGCCACGGATGTTAAACCGGATTCGGTTGATGGGCTTGTGATAATTGGATATCAAACTGGCGTTACCCTGCTGGATTTCATTCTGACGTTTGTCATAATCGCCTTTGTCGTCGCTGATGGTGCGCTGCTTTACTTGTACTATCGTAAGGTCCGCTCGCAAAACCCCGCTTTGCGTGCACCGAAGCAGCTCAGCCAAAGAGTGGTCGGTGAGTTATCCTCGGTATCCGGATTGGTGACCTCCGTGCTCGAAGCCCGGAAACAGCTCCCGATAAGAAAAGGAGACCTGGGCGCAGTCAACCGTTGGATATCATCTACTAAGCAGAGGCTGCAATCCGCAGAGGATCGCTTGGATAGTCTCGCTGTGAGGTTAACCGATAAGAGCGACGTGGCGGCGGTGAGGTCTGCCGAGGACTATCTACAGATGATAATAGTCGATATGAACAACTTATTCGAATTAGATCTAAGGTTTGCTTCTAAGAAAATATCCGAGCGGTCTTATCGCGGTATAGAAAAACAACGGATAAAATCGATATACAGGAGCTTAGAGAGGATAAACGAGCTTTTAGGAAGGCGCGAAGAAGAGTGATAAGACGAACGACAAGCCTCGCCCTTCAGGGCGGGGAGGAGGTCAGTTTGGACTTTTCCGGATGGGGTTGCAAGGTTTATTCTCAGCTGCGAACTGATGCCCGCTGAAGTTCACCAATCGCTTGCCCGCAGAGGTGACCACGCCTTCCCAAGAAGCGAAAAGATAGTTGTTTGCCACAGCGTGAAATTCGGATACCTCAAATGCAGAGAAAAAATCATATTTCCCTAGTAGAGCCAACCTTCATTACCAGGACGCTTAGGCCCGAGGAGACCTTCAGAAAGTCATCCAGAGAATAGGGAACGAGGGAACTTTTACCCTTTACGGCGTAATGCATGGGTATTACGTGGGCCGGGGAGAGGGAACGGGAAAGCTGGCTAGCCTCCTCGGGGCCGACGGTGAAGCGTCCTCCAACGGGTATCATGAGGAAATCCACGCCGGTCAGTGCTAAAGAGGTATCGGCGGGAAGCGAGTAAGTATCCCCTAGGTGAGCTATCTTTTTCCCCTCTGCTTCTATCAGCAAAGCCGAGCAGTCCCCCCTGCCCGGTCCGTGGTCCGTCCTGTATGATGAAATCGTGAAACCCGGGATAAATTCCTGTTTTCCCTTTCCGATGTTCTTGACTCCGTCGAACACCTTCGCGCCTTTGAATGGCTCGACGTAATCGTGATCGGCATGATGGTGCGTGATGGCGACGCCTTCTATCCCTTTTAGAGCGTCTGGAAAATCGTTGAGGTTAAAACCGAAGCCTTCGAAGGCACCACCCTGATATGGATCGATTATCATCTTATGGTTGTTGCTCTCCAGTACGAAACACGAGTGCCCTAAATACGTGATTTTCATGTTGATTCAGATAGAATCTCGCGTTTATATTTTTAACCTCATCGGGGCTTAAAGCGGTGGCAATCCTCATCCTTGAGCGTGGGGATGTTTGCCTTGGACGTGTTACCATGATAGAAAGAGCGGCAAACCTCGCCCTTTAGGGCGGGGCAAAGGTTTTTAACCATAAGAAAGCGTGTCCTCTTTTGAGATGCCCTCTTCCCTTCAACTCCTAGAAGATGGGGAGCGGGGGCCGACTTCTGATCCCGCGATACCTGAGGAGGGAGGGCGTCTACTCTACGAAGCCAAATGCGCCAACAAAAGAACAAACGTCGTGCATCTTCTACCAAACGGTTTTCAGGAAAGGAAACTTAGGGGGTTAACAAGCATCTCCGCAAAGCCCTTCGACGAGCTCTACTGCGAGGGGAGGCAGGGTTTCTTCCGACGGCGCGAGGTGGATCTCGAGGGGGCGTGGAGCGCGCATCGCGAGAAGTACAAGGGCAAACTGGGTTTCAACGCACGGGCCGCCGTGCAGAAGAAGGGCGAGGCCTACTCGTCTTTCTTTTCTCTTCTCTTCTCTTCTTAGGCTAAAGAAACAAGGAAATCTACCGCCTCACGCGCAGCGCGTGGGGATGCCGAGTTACCGGAGTAGGGGGAGGACCGGGAGGGGGAAGTCGCCCCTCGTCGTGAGGCAGGACGGGTACGTCGTGGACGAGCAGGGCCATAAACCGACCCCGAAGGACTTCGGCCTCGAGGTCAAGTTCGCCGGCAGGCTGATGTGGTTTGGCAAAGGGGGTAGGTTAGAGGTATATCGCGACGAGACCAAGAACGCCTGGTACGCCTCAATCCCTGTAGAAGTAGGTGTTGAGACGAAGAAGAGGGTAACGGGTCAAAAATCGTCCACGGCGAAAAGAGTTCAATACAAGTCGAATCCCCCAAAAAGGAAGAAGGTAGCTTCAATAGACTTGGGAATTATTGTTCTGGCCAGCGTCCTCGTCGGCGACGGCACCTGGCTGCTCTACAAAGGCGTAAGGACCGAGGAGGACTGCTTCTACCTTGAGAAGAGAAAGGCCAAGGTACAATCCTTAGCAGATAAAGCCAGGAACATTACGAGTACGGCGCGCATTCGGAGCTAAAGGGGGAGAAGAGGAGGCTCTTCAAGAAGTTGACGAGCAAGCTGCTTCACCTCTACCGCAACCTCGCTTCGCATCCCTTAGAGGAACTGCACGGACTAGGCTCCGCGGTTTACACGGTTACTCGTTCATCATCGCTCAGGAGGAGGGCAACGAGCTCACCGTGAATATCTGCTCCTACCGCAAACTAATGGACGCGGTCAAGTCGAGGGCCCAGGAGCATGGCGTGAAGGCCTTCGAGGTCGTCGAGCACGACGCGTCCGAGTACTGCGCTTATCACGGCGGGGAAGTCAAGGGAGGACCGAGAGGCGTAGTCAGCTGCCCCTTGGAGCATAAACTGCGCTCCGACCTAAACTGCGCTCTGAACATCCTCAAGAAGACCACCAACGCGACAGTTTCAACGGTAAAGAAATTGTTGGCTTTCATCGTGGTCCACAACTCGGTAGCGCCCGTAAAGGGGTGTAACACCTAAGGCCTCGGGAACCCCGCCCCTAGGGGCGGGGAAGAGGTCAGGCCGGAGAACCTCTAAATGTAAGTACTGTTACGAATTATGGTCAGATCTTCGGATATAAGCGGGTTCTACAAACTTTCTCAGGAAGACAGGATCAAGCTCGTCGCCGAATTCATGGGGGTAAACAGGGAATCCCTGCCTTTGCCGAACCCCCCTCCACCTTTACCGCTAGAGAATTCCATAGGTTTCTTCCCGATCAACTTCGCCGTGGCGAACTATTTCCTGATCGATGGCAAGGATTATCTGATACCGATGGCGACGGAAGAGCCCTCCGTGGTGGCGGCGGCCAGTAACGGCGCCAAGATGGCGAGAAGCGGTGGGGGTTTCTTCACCGGTGCAGGAGAACAGCTGATGTTATCGGAGGTAGTCATAAAGGGGGCCAAGAATGACTTCAATCCCGAGGACTACTACCGGGAACTGAAGAGCTTGGCCGATTCCCAAATGCCGTCGGTGGTTGCAGCGGGAGGGGGTCTCAAGGAAGTGAAGACCGAAAGGCTTGGAAACTATTTGGTTGTGAAGTTCTGGGTTGATACCGCGGATAGCATGGGTGCCAACGCCTTGGATCGTCTGGCTGAGGCTGTGGCGCCCATCATAGAAACTGCCACTGGGGGAAAGGCATTGCTAAGGGTTTTATCCAATCGCGTGGAGCGCCGCCTGGCTTGGGCGGAGGCCAAGGTGCCCCTCGAGGCCTTGGGAGGGGAAGAGGTGGCTCGGTCGGTTGAAGAGGCGAGCCAGTTCGCTTCGCTGTCCGAGGAAAGGGCGGTCACCCACAACAAGGGTATAATGAACGGAGTGAGTGCGGTGGCGCTAGCTACGGGTAACGACACTAGAGCGTTGGAGGCGGCAGCTCACTCGTACGCGTGCAGGGAGGGCAAATACAGGCCTCTGTCCAGCTGGCACGTAGAAGGTGATCGCCTTGTGGGGAGAATAGACTTACCCATACCCGTCGGCACGGTAGGTGGGGGTGTTAGGAGTAACGAAGCGGCGGTTTTCTCCCTCAAGTTGCTGGGGGTGAGCAAGGCTGTTGAGTTGGGTAGGGTGATGGCTGCGGTGGGTTTGGCTCAGAACCTTGCCGCCCTCAAAGCCCTGGTGACCGAGGGGATTCAGAAGGGGCACATGAGGCTCGCGGCCAGGACCATAGCGGTCACGGCCGGGGCTGTGGGCGACCAAGTGGACAGGGTCGCCGATGAAATGATTGCCATGGGCGTAGTTCGTGTTGATGTAGCAAAAGAAATCCTCGGTCGTCTTAACAAATGAGTAGCTTGAGGATTAGGAACCCTTTATTCATTAGAAGAGCCCGGTTTTCTGTGTTTAACTTTATGGGGGTTAAGGGGGGCGAAAGTCCCCCTCCGTGAGGTGGGGGATGGATAGCCCCCTTACAGAAACGTTTTTGCGTCACAGAAAGAGATATCTGTGCCTCCAAACCTAGAGAAGAGGGAGGGACTTTCCCTATGGAACGTAGGGGAGACGCCCGGGGATGAGAACGCCTCCGCGATGCGGGATGGAATACCCGCGGTATTCCAGGCGTAAGCGTATCGATGAACCGGGAAGCCCCGTCCCTGAGGGCGGGGTAGTTCACGTGGTGCTCGGTTAAGCGAGCGCAGCGCTAGACAGGCAACCGTTTGCGTCGAATCTCCGCAACGCAACGGCCTGAAATCTCACGGCAGGGTATCAACGGACTGTCTGAAATGACCGACCAGCGAAGTCGGGATTAGATCTGGTATTGAAGTTTGAATTAATTATTGAAATGGAATTGTAATCAGGATGGCGGAAAGCCCTTGTGTGGAAATCAGCTTGGCCTTGATCGCCAATTTGTCGTCGAAAGCTGACCGGGTGCGTTGTGATGCGATGCGATGCGATGCGATGCAACGCGTTAGCCAAGCCCGAGGAGGCCTATTCAAGCGAGCCAAACCCCTATTATGGATGAATAAGCCGGTTAGGCCCGTGAGGTCGAGGGTACACCGCGTTCGTGCGTGGGCGTTCCATTGTAAAAAGATTTAAAAGGTCTGGTCTAACGCCTAACGTGAGCTACTTACCGACGGCCGCTGGAATTGGCGGAATGCTGCTGGCATTCGTGATTGGTTTGCTGGTGGGGCTTATCGTAAAAAAAGTCCTTTCACTGGGTTTACTACTGTTTGCGCTTGTGCTGCTTTTGTTGGCGGTCGGATATATACATCCAGCTTCGACGGCGGCGCTATTAAGTTACCTGAAGTACTATGGGCCTGAGGCGCTTTCCGCGGCACAAAAGGTCGCGAGCTTGATACCGTATTCGTCGATTTTCTTCATCATAGGATTCATAATAGGCGTGTGGAAGGGATGAGCCTCATGGCCAAGCCTTGGTTACCGTTTATAAAGTCGACCAGTTGGTTGGGTCAGCGAACTACCCCACCTTAGGGACGGGGCTTCCCGGTTCAACGACGCGCTTGCGCGGGAAATACCTAAGGTATTTCGCCATCGCAGGGGAGTTCTCATCACCGGGCGTCCGCCCCGCGTTTTAGGGAAAAGCCCGGCCATTCCCCTCACTGTGCCCAAGGCACTAGATACTCTTCAACAGGTTATAAAAAATCTTTCGTGGGGGGGTTATCCATCCCCTATCTCCAAAGGAGTTTCGCCCCCTTAACCCCCATAAAGTTAAACGCTCATACTGCGAGCTTCCTTGCCAACTCGTAAAGCGACGTGTCCAGCTTCTTCGGGGTCTCCCAGGCGTAGGTTATCTGCCTGTTAACTATCTTATCCCCTTCTATGCCTACCATTTTTGCGCCCTTTCCATCGACTATTAGGTTTAGTGCGGATTCCCCGAAACGGTTGGCCAAGATCCTGCTCGTAGCGGTTGGGTTACCGCCTCTTTGCATATAGCCCAGGACGCTCAAGCGAGCCTCGTAGTTAAGGTCCTTGCTTATGCGCTCCGTTAGTAGTCTAGAGTCGCCCGCACCCTCGGCCATCACCACGATGCTGGAGCGCTTGCCCCGCTTGCGCCCCTCCTCCAGTTCCCCCTCGACTTCATCGATGGAGAACGGGATTTCCGGGACCAGGATTATTTCTGCTCCTGCTGCCAGGCCGACTGATAGTGCCAAGAACCCCCTGCGCCTACCCATGACCTCGACCACGAAGACCCTTTCGTGGGAGGTCGCGGTATCCCTGATCTTATCGATGGCCCCTAGGGCAGTGTTGACGGCGGTATCAAAACCTATGGTCGTGTCGGTACCGTTTATGTCGTTGTCGATTGTCGCGGGTATGCCGACCACGGGTACGCCAGACTGCTTGTAAAGAGCCCAGGCCCCCCTAAAAGAACCGTCACCGCCTATCACTATCATGCCTTCGATGCCCTGTTTCTTCAGGTTCTCACTGGCCTTCCTTACTCCCTCATCGGTCTCCATCTCTGGGCACCTCACGGTCTTAAGGATGGTACCTCCCAGGTTGATTATGCCGCTCACCGAGCGGGCATTTAGCTCTTCGAAGTCCTCCTCGATCAGTCCACAGTACCCCCTGTGGATGCCGATGAGCTTTAAATCCATGGACTCGGCGAGCCTAGCGATTGCCCTTATGGCGGCGTTCATGCCGGGGGCGTCACCTCCAGTGGTCGCTACCGCGATTTTGCGCATGAGGCATACGGGTAGGAGTTTTTACCCTTATCGGTGATTGTCTTACCGTCTTCACTTTAAGTTGCCCTAATGACTAGAGATCGGATTTTCCCTGCGCGCCAAGGTTTGTACTGCTGATCTCGACGTACGGGGGCCTACTTCAACCGTCTAAGGTCGAGGCTCGCGGCGGGAATGATACCTCGGGGTAGCGTAGCGCCAAACGCGGTCGGGCTTCCTTGGCAGATCTAAGAGGCGCTCAGGTTATAATTCGCGATAGCCCTCTTCGATTTTGCCGCTTTTTATTTTCGGGTGGCTAAACTACTTTCGTTTACAGAAATTTTGCCTCTCACTTATTAAAACAACTTCACGGTCTCGGCGTTTCAACGGTCTACTTGGGCTATCCCTTCAACGTCGCTCAAGACTAGGGCAACGAGTTCACGGTAAACATGTGGTCCTACCGCAAACTGATGGGCGTCATAGAGTCGAAGGCTCAGGAGTACGGGATGAAGGTATATGAGGTCGTCGAGTACAACAATTCGAAGTACTGCGCTTACCACGAGGTGGAAGTCAAGAGAGGCCCAAGGGGAGTCATCAGTTGCCCTAAAGGACATAAACTGCACAGCGACTTAAACGGTGCATCGAACATCCTCAAGAAGGCTACCGGTATGGTAACCTCATCAATGAAGAGATCTCTATCTTTCATCGTGGTCCACAACCCGGTAGCGCCCGTAAAGGCGCGTAACACCTAAGGCCTCGGAAACCCTCGCCCTTCGTGGCGGGGAGGAGGTCAGAGGCACCCTTTGAAAAATTAGGCTTTTAAGCGCCGGCTTAAAAAAGCGCGGCTGCGGGCTGGTAGCTCAGCTTGGAAGAGCACCCGCTTGGCGTGCGGGGGGTCACGGGTTCAAATCCCGTCCAGTCCATTAATTCAGGTCTTGCGGGGTCTGTGCGGGGGTTTGTTCCCATAAGCGGTTTTTTGCAGGGACGAAACCGCGGAAGCGGAAAGAGGAAGAGGAGATACGAGGGAAAGAGAATTTAGCGATGAAGTATAAATAAGGAAAGGTAAAAGACATGGGAACTTCGCCCGAGTTGATAAGTGAGGCTAACGTAACGAGGGTATCTAGAAGCTAAAACGCCCGAATATACATCTGAAGCCCTTTTAGTTTCAGCGTTAAAATTCTATACCTTTTCTCGCCATTATGCCCTTGCGGAAAGGGTGCTTTATTTCCTTCATCTCGGTTACCAGGTCAGCGGCCTCTATAATGGCCGGATCGGCGTATCTCCCGGTCAATATCAGCTCGACGGAGGGCGGTTTTTCCCTGATCAACTTCAAAATTCTGTTCTTGTCGAGAAACCCCATGTGTATAGCTACGTTTATCTCGTCGAGCACGACGACGTCCCATTCCCCAGAAAGCACTTCTCTTTCCGCTCTTTCCATACCCTCTTCTATGACCTTTTTATAGTCTTCTGGAGGGTGCCCGTCTTCGAATACCACCGCGTTACCGAGCGCCTTTCTTGTTTCATCGCTTGCTTCACTCCTCTTGATCACGAAGTAGGGTTTCCCAGCCTGTACGAACTGAATCCTCGGATAAAGGGCCTTGGCCCCCAAGTGTTCACCGAATTCCCCGCTTTTCATAAACTGCACGAATAGCACGCGGTAACCCCTGCCGATTGCCCTGAGCGCTAACCCGAGTGCCGCAGTGGTTTTGCCCTTCCCATTCCCCGTGTAGACTTCCACCAACCCTTTTTCCAACTCTCGCCGAGTTAATGCGCGCGAAGCGTATAGGAATAGTGCGCCGCGAGGGTCCGGTTGCTTCTTGAATTGGGCTGCCGGGGCCGGGATTCGAACCCGGGTAACCAGATTTCTTAGACCTGAACTTTGCCTTATGAGTCTGGCACCATGAAGCCAGGCTAGGTGACCCCGGCGAGGGTTAACTCTCGCCCGCTTTTAACCTTATGGGGTTAAGGGGCGAAAGTCCGCCTCCGTAAGGTGGGGGATGGATAGCCCCTTACAACGGG
>JAWDNK010000023.1:0-14663 GCA_046534355.1 Candidatus Martarchaeota archaeon
CGATCCAGGCAGTCAACGCGGCCAGAACAGAGGGGTTGGCGGTATCGCTTTCCTACACTGTTATGGATTACAACGCCTCCGCGGTGAAGGGGATCCTAGAGCTCGCCAGGAAGCTCGGCGTGGAGGAGATCAACTTCATCAGCGTTCAGCCATTTGGAAGGGCAAGGGAAAACGGGTTCAAGCTAAGTCCCGAGACCGGCAAGGCCGTTATCAAAGATTTGGAGGCCGCGGGGGTCAGAGTAACCCTAAATGGTTTCCGCTTCTACCTGCCGGATTTCGACCGGGTCGCTTCCGACTTATCCGCGGGGCGCGATTACCGCTATGGCTACGGCTACCGGACGTGTCCGGCCGGCGTAAGTCATTTTGTGATCGATTCAGATGGCGAGGTATACGGGTGCGACCTGCTGATGGAAAAGCGGTTTTCAGAGGGGAACGTCACCCGCGCGCAGCTGGGCGAGATCTGGAGGACGGGATTCAAGCGGTTCAGGGAAAGGCGCACTCCACCCCAATGCTCGTCTTGCCCGTACGCGGAGGTATGCCAAGGGGGATGCCCGGCCAGGGCCTTCACCAGGTTCGGTTCGCTCGATTCCCCTGACCCCCTTTGCCCGCTCTGGAGTAGAAATCGGCGACTAGCCCCGCGAAATCCAAGTAAGGATCAACCCAGTTCGACCAGAACTGAGCTGGGTTCTTAACGGGTACGATGGCATCGCGGTCGAGACTGTACAACTCCGGCACAAAGAAGAGCGCCCCGTCGCTCACCGTCGCGTCCAAGTTAGAGACCAATATCTCTGAAACCAGGTCATCTCTCCTCCCCTTCAAGGACATTATGAGGTATGGGGTATCTCTTGGCCAAGAAACGGCCCCGTGGTATTCCCGATCCCCGAAGTAAGGCCCGGGCCCGGGCCTGACCAACACGCCGAAGGCCAATTTGTTCCCACGAAACGCTTTCAGCCCCTTGACCTCTTTTTTAACCATCAACTTGCTGATCGCGCCTTCCCAAAGCCCCTGGAAACCCAGGTCCTGGATGCCCTGCAAGATCGCGTAGGCCATTATGGCCACCGAGCTGGGGGTATAATCCCCCTTTCCGCCTTCGACGTCATAAATGGAGGGTAAGTAACCCTTGTTAACCCGCTTCAGGGACCCCACCAAGCTGGCCGAAAACTCCAGTAGCGGAGCCGGATCTTCACCTAAAAGAGGGGCGATCTCTGCCAACTCGCTGTACGCCGAGGCGAAGAGCGCGTTTACCTCCGGAAGCGCGTACCGCCCCCCTACGTCTTCCCACCCATCCGGCAGCCGCGTCGACCGCAGCGCTCCCCCAACCCATATCCGAGAGTCCCACCAGGAACCCCACGGTTGCGATACCACCCAATCGTCCCTGATGAGGCCCCGCCGCCTCCCGGAGAACAAGAAAGACTTGGCAACGGAAAATGTGGCCCTCCCGTAAGCTTCGCGCCACTCGAGCTTCAGCAACCGGGCCAAAAAAAGCAGCATGAGGGGAAGGCCGTCGGCGTTGCCATCTTGAGGACCAACGCAGAGCCTATTGGGTAAACCCAAGTCGGGCGAGTAGCTGCCAATGCCGGCCTCCGCTGCCCTCCAAAGAAGGGAGCGCCCCCAGGGCGTTTCGTGAAGCGCCTTGATGCTGAAAAGCAATCCCTGGAACAGGTCCCTAGACCAAACCTGCCTGAACCACCAAGCCCCGGCGTCCGGGAGCCAGCACGCCCCGCATACAACTCCGAAACGGGAAAGCGCAAAGAACCTCCGCTGCAGCGCCTCCATAACCTCCGCGGGCAGTTGCAGTTTAAACAGGGAGGGAGGAGGTACGGCGCCATCTGCATCGGGGGCTAACTGCGACGGTATCAAGACCGAGGGAAAGGGCACCACCTTTAAGACGCCGCCATCGCCTATCCTCACCTCAAAAAGCACTTGAACGCGTTTTTTCTCGGGTATCGGCTGCGGGGGGTCACCGCGGCGGAACCCCGATCCCTCAGGGTAAAACGCTTCGAAATCAAGGTCCAGGGATTTTACTTCGAATTCCCTGCCTCCCGACAACCGAAAGCCGAAGTCGCCCGCGTCTACCCTCACCGCCCCCGCCTCGGGGTAAACCCTAGCGGGCAAGGTCTCCCCGAAAACGTCCCTCAACTCCAAAATCGGTGCAAGCCATGAAGCATGCCCCGACACGGACAGCTTGAGACCGGGTCCTCCCTTCTCAAGCGAGTACTCTATAGCGAAGTCCCCGTGATCAAGGAATGCGGTCTGCCCGTCAAACTCTACTTTCTTAAGCGGGCTGGCGGGCGAAAACGCGAAGCCCGCCAAGAGCTTCCGACCCTTTCCCCCCATCACCGTGCTGAAACCCTCGTAACTGGAGAGGTTCCTCAGCTGGACGTGGTCAGGGAGGTAAGGGGGCTGCCAGGAAGATGAGCGGAAAGAAAACTCAGAATAAGGGTTCCTCAGGAGCAGCAACCTTTCTCCGAGTACCTCAAGCCGGCCAATCCCGCCAGATGCCAAGGCCGAACCAAAAAGGCCGACGCTTAAAAGGAAGCGCTTCGGGGCGCATAAACCGGAAGGGGACACCGGAGGCCGTCCGCGTCGACGGCCCGCGGAACGTTTTTAACCGAAGCCGTTCCTCTCCTCATGGAAATAAAAACCTACGACATCAAGATCCCCGAGGGGTGCAACCTGATTTTCGGCCAATCTCACTTCATAAAGACGGTAGAAGACATATCTGAGGCCCTCACCAACGCAGTCCCCGGGGTCAAATTTGCCGTGGCCTTCGCCGAAAGCTCTGGGAAAAGGCTAGTCCGCTACGATGGAAACGACGAAGAGCTCATATCCACGGCGGTACAATGCGTGAAGGAAATGGGAGCAGGCCATACGTTCTTAATCATAATCAGGAACGCCTTCCCCATTAACCTGTTGCGCCACCTGAGGGACGTCCCAGAGCTGGTAAGCTTATACTGCGCCACGGCCAACCCCGTTAAGGTTTTTTTGGCGCAGGACGGCGACTCGGTGGCCGTGCTAGGCGTGGCTGACGGCTTAAGACCGTTGGGAGTCGAAAGCCAGGAGGACAAAGCCGAAAGGGTGAAATTATTAAGGGAATTGGGGTACAAAAGGGCGCGACCGCAAATCCGCCCGCATCGCTACCCAAAGGCCGTATTGTCGTGACTCAGAGCAGTTTCTTACCCTTGACCTCGGGGGCCCAAAGATAAGTCACCGCGAATCCGAGGAATTCAAAGACGGCGACCACCATTAGGACCACCGATATGTTATAAGAGAAGAAACCCACGGCCACGGCAACCGTCCCCAGGACTCCCCCCAGCCTACTCACGGTCGTGGCGAAACCGTGAGCGGTTCCCCTCAGCCTGGTCGGAAACACCTCCGAGGGGTAAGCGTAAGTGAGGTTCGTAGGGCCGATGTTGTGGAACACGTGCATGAGGGCGAAAGCGGAAAAGGCAAGGGCGGTGTAGGACATAGCGTTGGGAACGAAGCGCGCGTATAAGGCGAAGGCCACGAGCGATACCCCGGCGCCGAGGAATCCCAATTCTTGCAGAGATTTCCTTCCCTTCTTCTCCACTAGGCTCACGCAAACCGCGAATCCGACGAAAACGGGGACTTCCTCTAACAGCGTGGCCAAGATGGCCATGGTATAAGAACTGGTCGAAGCGAAGATGCTTGGAGTGAAGTTCCACACCCCGTAGCTTGCGAAGTCGTAGGAAAACCAAGCGATCGAAGAAAACAAGGTTAACCTCAAGAACTGCTTCGAGAAAAGCTCCCGCAAAGACGACGGACCCGCGTCCACTGTCAGCCCCGCCACGGCCTCGGACGGGCTGACCCCCGCCTCCCTCGCAAGCCTTTCGGCGGACCTTTCGGCTTCCTCCTTCTTACCCTTCAACAGCAACCAGCTCGGGGTCTCTGGTAAGGAACTCCTAGAAGCTATAACCAGAAGGGGTATCACGGCAGAACTAGCGTACATAACCCTCCAAGAAACGGGGCCCAGCGCGTAAAAGGGAATGGAAAGCAGCAGGAAAACTATGCTACCTATGGTCCAAGCGAATATGTTCAGAACTAACAGCATACCCCTTTTTTCCCTAGGTGAGAACTCGCTCTGTATAGAGGAGCTGATGGGGTAATCCGCGCCTATGCCGATCCCTGCCCCCACCTGAAAAACAAAGAACTCGAGCCAGTTATTGGCGAGAGCGGTCAAGAGCAGAAAACCGGCGGTGAGAGATAGGTCGTAGGTGTATGTCTTCTTCCTACCGAACTCGTCAGCCAGGTGACCAAACGAAAGCGCACCTATGAACATGCCTATCAAGCTGGCCGAGGCCATTAAGCCGGCCTCAACACCGCTCGGAGAAAAGACTGCCCTCAGACCCCACTTCGGTATGGGAAACGCAGTAGAAAATATGGTCAGCACGTAGCCATCCATGAACATGCCCATGGAGGAGAGTAGGGTCACCTTCCATTGGAAGGCCGTCATTGGAAGCTCATCGAGGGCCTTCGGCGATTTGGACGACATATCCAAACTCGATGGGGGTAATAAAAGGCTTGCCTCCGGTGGCTGGGCCCCTAAACCGTCAACCGAGCCCTCCTGGGGTCACCACCAAACCTTCTCCAGGGGCTTCTTTATGATGAGCGGTTTGAGGAACTGTATGGCCTTTTCACACCCATCCTCCCTTGACATCACCGGGTCTTCGTGCTCGTAAGAAAGTACGTAATCGTACCCGACCTCGACTAGGGCGGTCATAAACCTGCGCCAAGGGACATCTCCCCAGCCGGGCACCCTAAACCTAACCCCCCTCCCCGGTCTCGTCCAAGGCCCGGTCGAGAGCACGCCGTCGACGCCAACCGCCTCCTTGACGACCTCCACGTCTTTCGCGTGAACGTGATAAATCCTCTCACCGAACTCGTGAATGAAGTTAACCACGTCAACGCCCTGCCAGATAAGGTGACTGGGGTCGAGGTTAAAGCCGAACTCTTTTTTGTTTATGGCCTGCAGTGCCCTCCTCGCGGTGTAAGGGTTATAAATAAGCTCTTGAGGGTGGACCTCGTGTGCGAATTTGACCCCTTGAGCTGCGTAGTAATCCATGATTTCCCCCCACCTCTCGGCGAACGTCTTGAGCTGCTGCTCGTATAGCTCCTGATTTTTCGGCGGGTAAACGTACCACTGCCCCCAATTCTGTGCTCCAACAAATCCCGTAACCACGGGGACGTCGAGGGCCGCGGCCGCCTCGGCGGTGATCTTGGCACGCTCCACTCCATACCTGACTTTTTCCTCTGGCGTCCCCTTGTAAACGTCGTCAGTCGAGGAATCAAGAGGGCCCAGCACCAACTGGGTCTCAGCGTGATCAGAAAGGGCTGATATGGTCAGCCCGTAGCTCTCGACCTTCTTCTTGAAGGCAGTGGCGCCACCCTTGATCACCTCCTCGACGTTTATATGAGAGCTTCCCTTACCGCTCGGTATTTCTACTGCCTCATAACCTAGGGAAGAAACGTACTTCAGCACGTCCTCCAAAGGCCTATCCGCGTATAACGCGGTGAATATACCGATTTTCATAAGGGAAATGGCGTCGTGATTTAATAACGTATCGTAGGCAGCTGACCTCCTCCCCGCCGCAAGGGGCGAGGCTCTTCGTCCTTTTGCCAAAGACGCGCTTTTTCCCGTAGGCCTCGCTTATATCCCGTTCGAGGCGATCGTATTCGCCAGGCTGGAGCACTGATCCGAGCCGATCTGAGAAAGGTATGTTAAGGTGAGATGGGATAGACGTGATTTCGATGGACGTGTTTCGATTTAAACCGGTCTAGTTTCTTTTCCTTTCTTTTCCTTTCCTTCCCTTCCCTTCCCTTTCGCTTCTCTCTATCCCTCGATGGCTCGATTTTCGACTTCCCCATGTACTGCCTCAGCACTTCCGGAACGAGCACGCTACCGTCCTCCTGTTGATAGTTCTCGAGGATCGCCACCAGCGTTCTGCCAATTGCGGTAGCCGTGCTGTTGAGGGTGTGAACCAAATGCAGCTTCCCGTCTTTCCCCCTGTACTTTATGTTTAAGCGCCTAGCTTGATAGTCCGTGCAATTGCTGCAAGAAACCAGCTCCCTGTACTTCCCTTGTCCTGGCAACCACCCCTCCAGGTCGTATTTTTTGGCCGCAGAAGGACCTAGCTCCGACGAGCAAACGTTGACCACCCTGTAAGGTATGCCGAGAGCCTGGTAGATCCCCTCTGCCGTACCTATCAGTTTTTCGTGCTCGTCCCAAGATTGCTCGGGCTTTGAGTACACGAACATCTCAACCTTGTCGAACTGGTGCACCCTAAAAATGCCCTTCGTGTCCTTCCCGTGCGCCCCCGCTTCGGTCCGGAAGCAAGAAGAGAAGCCCGCGTATTTCTTGGGCAACTCTTCCTCGGCTAGCGCCTCGTCCATGTGAAGCCCCGCCAGAGGCACCTCCGCTGTACCCGCCAAGTAAAGGTCCTCTCCCTCAACCTTGTAGACGTCCTCTCTTCCCAGCGGGAAAAAGCCCGTACCGAACATCATCCTCTCCTTGACCAGCACGGGGGGTATGATGGGCTGAAACCCCTTCTCCACAAGGTACTTCATCACAAAGGTGACGAGGGCAAACTCCATCATCACCAAGTCCCCCTTCAGGTACGCGAACCTGGCACCCGAGACCTCGGCGGCCTTTTCCGTATCTATCAGCCCTAAGCTTTCACCGATGTCCATGTGGTCCTTCGGTTTGAAACCGAAAGCCACGGGATTGCCCCACCTGCGCACCTCTACGTTGTCTTCGTCGCTCTTTCCGAACGGGACCGATTCGTGCGTTATGTTCGGTACGGTGTAGAACAGTTGCTCGAACTCTGATTTCAACTCCTCAACTTCTTTTTCGATCTGCGGTATCCTGTCGCCCAGGTCGGAGCCAAATTTTAGGCGGGCATCTATCTCTTGCTCCGGGGCGCCCGTAGCCTTGAGCCTGGCCACCAAATCGGCGTTCTCATTTCTCTGATGCCTTAACTCCTGCAGCTCTACCCCCCTTTCCCTTATCTTCTTGTCGAGGGCTACCAGCTGTTCGACTAGGGCCCTGGCGTCTTGCCTTCCCCTCTTCTCCAGGTCCTTAACTATGAGCTCGGGATTTTCGCGCAACAGCCTTACGTCGATCATGAAACGCCCCTCCCGACCGCTTTTTAGCCTTTGGGGAAGAATCGGGCAAGCCGCCAGCTCTCTCGAGATATCCCCCGCGCTTCAAGAACGGCTCAACCAGAATACGAAGTCTAAAACCTCTCAATGGGGTAGGCGGCAAAAGCGGAGAGCGAAATCCCACTTTTCCTTGGATTTCTCGGACTGTTACAAAACGAAACAAAATTCGGTCGCAGCAGTCCCCTTTCCCTGAGCGCGCGGTGGAAGGCTTCGACGTCTTTGCAGCGCAAGTTTAGCTTGCGGAGCTTGCTTTCGTCCAAGTCAGAGAGCCGGGTCGAATCCACCAGCTCTTCATTACCTGAACGCAACACGAATAGCTCAGGAGAGGGAAAATTGAGTTGAGTCAGAACCTGTGCCTTGATATCGCCCACCGTCATATCCTGCGAAATCAAGACGTACCTAAACTCACGCCTCCTACCCAAACCCGGTCCGTTACCAAACACCCCGCTCACGTCAACTGCGACGTGGGGGTCAGTCCGTCGCGAGGACATCATTCTCATTTTAGATCAGCCATGGGACGGCGTCTTCATGCCCAATTATGAATGAGACCAGCTTATAAGCGCTGCTTACCAACTTTAAAGGTTAGATGGACCCTAGGGGCGTACCGAACGAAGCCGTCGCAGGGAGCGACCCACTTCCGTCGACGGGTTTTGCCGCAACGTACCCAACTGTTACCAGACAAATAAGAGGAGGGCGAAGCCTAGAAACCAACCTACCCGAGCTTCGCGCTCTCACCGGCCTAACTGCTTTCCAAAGCTTTCTCACAAAGCTAGCCAGAAAGCCCCTGCGCAATTTTTTTCAGCTTTCTGATACAACCACTCACCGATAATACGTCATTGGCAGTCAAAAAGTTCGCTGCCCTGAACTTGCTGACGCCCCTATTGCTGACCCTCGCTATCTGTAAATCCCCCTTTTCCCAAACCACGACCGGGTTCACCTCGCCCCAACCAACCTCACCGAACAGAACTTTGAGCTCATCAAGTGTGTCGCTCACTCTACCCCTAATGAGCAAGTATCTGCGTTTCTCCTTCACCAAGGGGAACTCACCACGCTTTCCATCGCCTTTTTTTCCTCCATCCCCAACACCTCGGTCAGAAAAGCGACCAGATCCCTGGGGTCCTTTACCTCCGCCGCGTTGGACGGGCCGACGGTGAAGAAGAACCTACCCCTGGGGTTTGCCCTGATGAACCTTCTCAAGCCAGACAAATCACCGTAAAACGCCTTGAGGTCTATCTCCATCGCAACCCTTCCGATTTTAAGCCGACCCAAGCGCTTTACGCGGGGCATCGTGTACACGTCGGCAGCCCTCGGGCCGTATTCGAGCTCCAAGAGGTCCGCTCCCGGCTTTGCATCCTTGAGCAAAACGCGGATACCCAACTCCCGCGCAAGGCTGAGGTCCTCGTCGGAAAGGACGCCGACCCTGGCAAAGACTAGTCGATAACCCTTCCTCTTAAGCGCAAGCAAAAGCTCTTTGCCCCCTCCCCTCAAGTCAGGCTCGACCGCCCTCGACGTGACTCACCTCCTGACCGACAAGCGTCCTAGAGAAGAAGGTTTTCGCGTCAAGCCCCTTTTCAGCTTTCCCGCCGGCACCTATGACCACCTTCACCGTGTTGTCTCCGGAGGCCACGCTCACCTCACCCTTGACGAGTCCCTGTTTGTCCAGCCTAACGTGAAGCCTCCAACCCTCCAACCTCATATCCAAGTTATCCAAGATCTTTTCTCTGTTAGAGGTGTCGCTTATTATGCGCCAGTATATTTGTTCGGCCGCTGGGCCTTTTTCGACGACCTTCATCAACGTTATGGGTTCTCCGTAGACCCCGGCCAAGGCATCCCGTAGCACCTTCTTCGAACCCGTAAGAAAGGTAAGTGCTTGACTAACCTTGGCCTCGTCCTCGGTGGCGTGGCAAAGCGCCGCCGCTTCCACGTACTTCACCTTCATGAGTAAAACATCCGGTCACTTAAATGTATATGCCCACCCCGCCGTCGGACTCGCCACCCCTCTTCGGCCATCCCTCGGAACGCGTCGCTAAACCGCCCAACGGGTTCTCATAACGCCCTCCGGTAACCGCCCCTCAGGATCCAGATTGCGCCGCGTTGGCCCCTCCCTTCGACATGAGAACCCCTATTTCCTTCAGCTTATTGTAGATCTTTTCAACGGCCTTGTAAACGTCTTCTTCGCTCCTGGCCCCCGTGCAAACCATCTTGCCAGAACCAAATATCAGCAGAACAACCCTGGGATCGGTCATCCTGTATATGAGGCCGGAAAACTGCTCTGGTTCGTAGAGGACGTTGTCCAGCTGTAAACCGGCCTTTTCCAGGTTCACCTCAGACATCAGGTTAGCGCTCGCGACGACGTTCTGAATGAAGACCTCGGGTTGCCCCTTTATTTCGATTCCCTTCTCTCTTAGCGTGCGCACTATTTCATCCACGGCCTCAAAAACGCCCGCTGAGCTCTTGGCCCCCGTGCAAACCATCTTACCAGAAGAGAAGATGAGGGTTGCCGTCTTCGGTTTGGATAACCTAAATAGCAAGCCGGGGAACCTCTTGGGGTCGTAATCGACTCCAGGTATGGCCCTTGCTATTTGGTATAGGTCGATAGTCCCCCCGAGGGATACGGAGGCCACCACGTTCTCTATCCTTATGGAAAATTCTTCCATATTTTCTCCTATATATTACGGGCACTCGTATAAATAAACTACTTCGCGGCAGCTGAAACTCGCCTACTTCAAAGCGAAAGTAAAGCGCTCTGGCCTCTCCCAGCCCCTCGAAGGGAGATGTTTGCCGTTCTTTTATCGCGGATCGGCACCATATGAATGCGAATTGCCAGACAGGCCATGAGGGTAGCTCAAAACGTGAAACGGTACTCGAGGCGAGTTTCTGAAGACCGTTCTCAACCCAAGAAAAAGCAGGTTAAAATTAGCCGGCTTCGCAAGTACCGCTCAGGCTTATCTGCCCCTCCGTGAAAATCGAAATGATTAGGGCAATCGCTTTCGACATGGATGGCACCTTGGTCGACTCCGAAGACGCCGTCGTCAGACAACTCACCGATTACGCAAAGTCCTTGGGCCTAAAACCTCTCCCAAGGGAAGAACTGGTCAAGTTGATAGGGAAGACCGACCGGGAAATCGCGGCCACGATCGTGGGCAAGGACGAAACCGCCATATCGGAAGCCATGCGCTGGTTCAACGAAAGCCACGATGAGTATTACGGAAAATACGCCAGGTTGTTCGATGGCGTGCGCCAATGCCTGACCGACTTGAAATCGCGTGGCCAAAAGCTCGCACTGGTCAGCAACGCCACCGCCGAGATCGTGGCCAAGTTCATCCAATGGTCTCAACTGGGAGAGCTTTTTGATACCTGGGTCGCGGCAGATGATATACCGGGAAAGCCGGCGCCGGATATGCTGTTGAAGGCAGCCTCTGATATGGGAGTCAGCCCGGATGATATGGTGTACATTGGCGATACCCCTTACGACGTAATGGCCGCGCGCTCGGCCGGAGCCGTGTCCGTTGCGGTGTGCTCTGGCGTGGGTACCATCGAAGAGCTACTAGCAACGGCACCCGACCTCCTAATACCTTCCGCGGCTTGGAGCTGCAGGGTGTTAACCAATCCGCATGTGGGCGCCAAGAGCAATCGATTGGTCCCCTTCGAATTTCCGAGTGCGACGTTCAAATACCACGAAGCCCATTTCTAGGGCAAGGAACGCCAGCCTCGCGCGCTAGCACAAGAGGAGATACGAGGACAAGACCTCGCAACGGTGAACTACCCGCCCGCCGTGTGGGGTTTTCCGGTTTGTGGCGCGCTTAACGTGGCGGAAAGCGGGAAGCGTTTCCCACCGAAGGAGGGGTCGCGGTCACCTCCTCCACTCCCCTCCAACGCGGCTAACGGGCAAATCAACTGACGTACAGGCAGCTCAAATTTCATCAGAGAGAAGCTATACATCCCTTCCGTTCCTTTCCTTTCCCTTCCCTCACGGTGGAATTTTAGCCCCCTCAAGCCGCGCCCCTTTAATATATAACGGGTATACCACCGCGTGCTCACCAGCTTTCACGCCTGACACGAATCCCTTAATAGCGTGCGACCCATTACCGCGAAGGTCCATGATAAGAGAAGGGGATTGGGTCCTCCTCTATATGAACGATAGGATTAGGTACGTGATCAAGGCAACCCCTGACTTGAAGTTTCATACGCACAAGGGGTTTGTGCTAGGCTCTGACATAATAGGTAAGGAGTACGGGGATGTGGTGACCACTTCCGGTGGGGTACCATTCGCGCTTCTCAGACCACTGGTAAGGGACCTGGTGAGGAAGTTTTCCCGCGCCTCGCAGATAATTTACCCGAAAGACGCGGCGATCATAGTGAGCTATCTGGGCCTAAGACCCGGCTCGGTCGTCCTAGAAGGAGGGATCGGAAGCGGCGCGCTGACGTTCGCCTTGGCCAGCGCAGTTGGCGAGGGAGGGAAAGTGATAGGATATGACATAAGGGAAGAAGCGATTTCCACCGCCAAGAAGAACTTGGAAGCCGTAGACGTGAAAAACGTCCAGTTGATCCTGGGAAGGGTAGAAACCTACTCGGGCGAACCCGTGGATGCCGTGGCGCTCGACTTACCTTCACCTTGGGAAGTGACGCCCTGGCTAAAATCGACGCTTAAGCCGTCCTCTCCTTGCTCTTGCCTTTGTCCCACCTTCAATCAGGTCGAAAAAACGGTC
Source organism: Candidatus Martarchaeota archaeon (assembly GCA_046534355.1). Lineage (GTDB taxonomy): Archaea > Thermoproteota > Thermoprotei_A > Marsarchaeales > UBA168 > UBA168. The sequence continues at coordinate 11,889 of JAWDNK010000023.1, forward strand.
CTGGCACTAAGGGAAGCTGGTTTCGTGGACGTCCAAAGCTATGAAATCCTCGAAAGGAAAATAAAGGTGGCCAGAGACGCGACCAGACCGGAAAACCTTGGCCTTTCCCATACCGGCTTTCTCGTTTTCGCTCGCTCCACTAGGTTGAGCTCCAGGTTTGAGCAGGTTGGCCATGAAGACCGTGAGGAGGAGACCGGCGGCGAAACCGGCGAAGGCGCCGCCAACTATGAATAAGCAAGCTAACGCCTTATCGGGGCAGAACTTGACCGCCGCTTCCTTCCCGAGGACCAAGCCGAGCAGGACTAGAAACCCCAGGCCCATGGCGGAAAGCGTCGTGCCCACGTAAAACCTCATTATTTTGTCCAACGCGGGTAATAAGCAGGAAAAAAACTTAAGCCTGTCCTCAGGTCGCTCTTTGGCCGAAAACAACCCCATCGGCTCGCAATAAAAGGGAGATAGGTTTATCGGCTACCGCTTGCTGAACTTATGAGCGATAGAAGCGTGCTTCTTACCGTCCAGGAGGCGATGGCAAGAGATGTGGGCAGGATGATCGCCCGCATAAGCTCCAAATCGATGCAGGCCATTGGTGCAAGGGTAGGCGACTACCTCTCCATAAAGGGCAGCAAAACCGCTTACGCCACCGTCTGGCCCGCCTCCCCTCAAGATGAAGGCGCAGACATAATAAGAATTGACGGGGTGTTAAGGGAAAACGCTGGCGCCGGGATAGGGGATCTGGTTGAGGTCAAAAGGGTTGAGCTTAGGCCCTTGACGAGGATATCCCTAGCGCCAACTGAACAGATCGTTTTCGGGACGGACTTCAGGGCCCTCGTTGCGGCAACCCTGCAGGGTAAACCGGTGGCCCCTGGAAACATGGTCATAGTACCGATTATGGGACAAGCCATAAGGCTCTACGCCACTTCTGCGATACCCGCAAACGGCGGCATAGTGACCGACTCCACCGAGGTCATGATATCCAACGAAGCCGTTAGCATGCCCAGCGGCGCCGCCCCGTTGATCACCTATGAGGATATCGGTGACATGGAGGACGCCAAACAAAAGGTCAGGGAGATAGTCGAACTGCCCCTCAAACACCCGGAACTCTTCAAGCACTTGGGCATAGACCCACCCAAGGGGATACTTCTTTACGGTCCCCCCGGCACCGGTAAGACGCTTCTGGCTAGGGCCATAGCTAACGAGACCAATTCGAACTTCTTCACCATTAACGGCCCCGAAATAATGAGCAAGTTCTACGGAGAGTCCGAGGAAAGACTAAGGGAGATATTCAACAAAGCCGAGGCGAAACCGCCTTCGATAATTTTCATAGACGAGATCGACGCCATCGCCCCCAAGAGGGAAGAGGTTAGCGGGGACGTGGAGAAAAGGGTCGTCGCTCAGCTTTTGACCTCCATGGACGGTCTGAAGAGCAGGGGGAACGTCATAGTAATAGGCGCGACCAACAGGATCGACGCCGTCGACCCCGCCCTGAGAAGGCCCGGTAGGTTTGACAGGGAAATAGAGACGGGCATCCCCGACGCCAAGGGAAGGCGCGAGATATTGCAGGTGCACACCAGAAATATGCCGCTGGCGGATGACGTAAACTTGGATCAGCTGGCCGATATAACGCACGGTTTCACGGGGGCCGATCTCTCAAACCTAGTCAAGGAAGCCGCCATGAGCGCCCTTAGGAGGGTCTTACCGACCATAAACCTGAAGGAAGGGATAATCCCCACCGAAGTGCTCTCGAAGATAAAGGTCCAGTACTCGGACTTCGAGGCCGCTTTGAGGGTGATACAACCGTCCGCCCTGAGGGAATTCTACGTGGAGGTCCCGGAGGTCCACTGGGAAGACGTGGGAGGCCTAGAGGACGTCAAGCAAAAGCTCAAAGAGGCGGTGGAATGGCCTCTGAAACACCCCGAGTACTTCCAAAACATGGGGATCACGCCCGTGAAGGGGATACTTCTTTACGGTCCCCCCGGCACCGGTAAGACGCTTCTGGCCAAAGTGGTAGCGACGGAGAGCGAGGCCAACTTCATAAGCGTTAAGGGGCCAGAGGTGCTGAACAAGTGGGTCGGCGAGAGCGAGAGGGCGATAAGGGACATCTTCAGAAAGGCCAGGCAATCCGCCCCATGCGTCATATTCTTCGATGAGCTTGACGCCATCGCCCCAGTACGCGGGCAATCCTTCGACAGCGGCGTCACCGAGAGAATCGTGAATCAGCTGCTTTCGGAGATGGATGGGATTTCGCCGTTAAAGAACGTCGTGGTCATGGGTGCGACAAACAGGGCAGACATATTGGACCCAGCGCTCCTGAGACCTGGTCGCTTCGATGAGGTGATCTACGTTCCGCCTCCCGACGCGAAGTCCCGCCTCGAAGTGATCAAAATACACGTCAAGCGCGTTCCCCTTGCCGAGGACGTCGACCTAGAGAAGCTCGCGAATTTAACCGAGGGTTACACCGGCGCAGACATATACGCCTTGGTCAGGCAAAGCGCCATAATAAGGCTCAGAAAAGAGGGGAAGCCCGGTAAGGTGACCATGGAAGACTTCATGCAGGCCTTAAACGAGGTCAAGCCGAGCCTCACCAAAGAACAGCAACAAGTTTACGAGAGGGAGAACAGGCGCTTACAAGGCCTCATAGTTTGAGCGACCACCCACCCGCCCGCCCACCCGCCCACCGCGTCGACGCCAAATTGGACCGATTATGGCGTCCGGCTAGCAAAGATTTTTCTCTTTTCGAAAGCGAGTAGACCACTAGGGCTCGCAAGGCCGTGCCGG
>JAWDNK010000024.1:0-14205 GCA_046534355.1 Candidatus Martarchaeota archaeon
CGCGCGTAGAGGTTGATGGCGGCGTTTAGCTGTCTGTCGATTCTGAGCCCGCACCCCAAACACTCGAAGGTATCCGCTCCATTCAGGTCTTTGTTTTCCCACCCACACCTGGAGCAGAAAGAAGAAGAGCCGTAGGGGTCGAGCTCCTTCACTTTAGCTTCACCCATCTTACCCATTAGTATCCTTGAAATGCTCCTCCAGTCGCTCCTCGAAATCCTCCGATTCCACACGCGCGAACGCGTGTACATGCCCTGCTTTGAGATCTCTTCTATGCCCACTAAACCTGCAACGGACTGGATGGCGCGAGCGATTTCTAGCTGGTGCTTTCTAGCACGGTTCCTCTCCCTTTTCGAGTACTTAGCGAGTATCCTCTTCGCCTTCTTCGATTTTGAAGCCTTCCTCTGGGCGCTCCTTCTTTTTTCGAAGGATGAGATGTGCACCGATGCTAGCTTCGAGGTGTCAATCCTAACCCAACCCGTCTCGGGTGAGTAGCCGTCCAGAGAAAGCAGGTTGAAGTCCCAAGCCACGCTTGGCTTTTCTTGGCTCTTGTCTTCGTAGTGCACGGGTAGGTGCACCTTTTCAAGCGTGATTACGGGTTCGCCAAGGCCCGCTGAGGACACTTCTTTAGGCAGAGGAAAGTACCTTTTCGACAGGTCGATGTAAACGTGCTCGCCAGGTTTAATCGTTAACCTAAGCCTTTCGCCTTCAAGCTTGACGAGCGTTTGCTTCACTCTCGCGAATAGCCTTCTCGCCGTGGGCTTATTCCTCTTTCTCTCTCCTTTGACGTAGTTCTTTCTCCACGATTTGAATATCGAGTAAGCTGTCTTTAAGGCTGAGTCAACCCAGTGTGCTGCGTAAGGCCAATCCTCAAGCAGGCTGTCCCTGAGCTCCCTCCTGTACTCTCCGCTGCTTCTTTCCGTTAACCTTCCTTTTTTTCCACTCTACGTTTTCCCAAAGCTCTTCGAGCACGCCGTTCACGGCGTCCCTGTAAGCTTTGAGGAGCGGAAGAGCTCCTCTCCGCGCTCATGCTTGAGCGAATAGCTCTTTAGCACGCTTCACGACCTCCTTTTGCTTACCGCTCCTCATTCCGTACAGTTCACCGGAAAAGTGAGATATTATTGTGATCAGGTCTTCGACGAGTTCTTGTTGTGGCGGTTTTGCGTCTGCCTGGTTTAGCACTTCTATTGTTGTTCCATGTGCTTCAAACACTTTTTTCAACGTGTCAAAACCAAACCTCGTTAGCCTGTCTTCATACAATATAACTACTTTATCAACCTCGTTGTGTAGCACCCGGTCGAGAAGCCTCAGGAAGCCCTTTCTCTTCTCGTTCAAGCCTGAGCCTATATCGGTAATCACTTCTTGTACACCTCTCTGCCTCAAGTATTCAACCTGCCTCTCCAAGTCATCTTTCTGCGCGCTGGAAGAAACTCTTGCATATCCAATGACGCTCCGCATGCCTTTTTCACCCTGCAACCTCCTGATCTCTGATTCCGGTATTCTCCTGCGACCGCCAGGTGTTCTAACAACCCTGATTTTGCCTTGCTTATCCCACTTCTGAATAGTCCTTGGGTGAAGACCGAGGAGCAAACATGCCTCTTTCAAGGTATATAATCTTTCAGGCACAGAATACTATATGACACACACCTATATAAAACTATTTATTTTGAAACTGTTTGTGACGGCGTTTGTAAGAGGAGTCGTGACGCAATCTTCTCATATAAAGGGATGGCGCGGATGTCTCTGCGGAGCCAATGTCCTCCCTCGCTCGATGCCATTCGCGTCCTCCATTAACTTTTTGAAGACTTCGGTTAGCTTGCCCGAAGCTTTCTTTACCGCTTCTAATGGCGTCTCAGAACCGTCGGTGGAAACCCTAATGGTGGGCACCCCTAGGAGCGGATGTGCGACCCTGTAGGCTGCAAACGTTACATGGGGGTCCTGTCTGAGCTCGTCTACTAAGGCGTTGGCTAGCGTTTGGTCGCTTCCCTCGAGGTCGAACTCCAGGTTTTGCGGGTCGGATTTCTCGATCTTAACCGTGAGCTTTGGCATAAAGCTCAGGTATACGGCTTTTTAACCCTAGTGGCTCGAGCGTTTGGAGTTTTAGCGTTTAAACCGGGCCTTGTGCCTTAAATCGTGCCAACACACGGCAAGGCTCGCATATACTGACGAATTTTTCGGTTCTTTAACTTGAATCACGGGGATGCCGTGGGTTTCTATGCGGGAGGTGGGGTTCGAACCCACGTAGCTATCCGCAGCGGATCTTAAGTTTGGGCCATTACGCCCGCCCCCTTTGTCCCCTCGGGCACTCCCGCGGCTAGTATACTCAGCGGCGCTTTTATGGATATCCCACCCCTCTTGCTTCTCGCCTTGCCTCGCCCATGGCTTGCTCAAGGTTTAAAAAAGTGCACCATAACTTTCCCGAAAAATGAGAGCTGGCCAGCACTTCCTGGTGGACGAAGATTACATTCAAAGGGAGTTGGACGCCCTGTCACCGACTGAAAACGAGTCGGTCTTGGAGATAGGGAGCGGTGACGGGCGCATAACTAGGTTGATAGCTGAGCGCTCGGGACGCGTGATCGCCATAGAAAAAGATCCTGAGTTGATGATCGTTGCAAGGGAGAGAGCCCCGAAAAACGTGCAATGGGTGCTGGGAGACGCGCTGAAGGTAGATTTCCCCGAGGTTGACTTGGTTTTTTCCAATGTGCCTTACTACATTTCATCCCCTCTTTTGATTAAATTGGTTAGGTGGGCTCGCTTCAAAAGGGGGGTGCTGGCCTTACAGAAGGAGTTCGTCAGCAGGGTGATCGCGATGCCGCCTTCGAAGGATTACGGAAGGATTTCCGTTATGTTTAATCTAACCGCCTCCGCGCGGCCGCTTTTCGACATACCTCCTGAGGCATTCGAACCTCCTCCGAGAGTTTGGTCGACGGTTATCGATTTAGTCCCAAAACCCGTGAAACCAAGCGAGGAAGACTTACGCAGGGTTGAGGGTTTAACGGCGGCCCTTTTCTCTCAAAAGAACAGGTTGCTGCCCAAGGCCCTCTGCAAGCTGAAGCTTTTCCATGACCAGGCCAGCGCGGTGCGGGAGGTCGGAAACGATTTGGCCAAAAAGCGGGTAAGGGAACTCCAACCCGAGGAGGTGCTGGATCTCGCCCATAAAATCCAACCGGGGCCATCTATTTGAGCGTCTACCCGCCCTCCGAGGACACATTTCTCTTGCTAGAGGCTTTGCCCAGATCTCTCGTGGGCAAGAGCGTAATAGAGGTGGGGACGGGTTCTGCCTTTATTGCAAAGGAAGCAAAGCTCAGGGGGGCTTCCGAGGTATTGGCAACGGACTTGAGCGAAAAGGCCTCGCTTGCAGCCGCCAAGTCTGGTATTGATGCGTTGGCCTGCGACCTCCTATCCTGCCTCAATCCGCATGCTAAGTTTGACTTGATACTTTTCAATCCCCCGTACTTGCCCGCCGGTGAGGAGGACTCGCCCATGTGGACCGGAGGAAGGGGTGGTTGGGAGATCACGTACAAGTTCGTGCTGACCTCCATCTCCCACCTTAGACCGCACGGATCCATCTTGTTTGTTTCGTCCTCTGTCAGCGCCCAAGCGTTGTTGTCCGCCCTCTCGAGGCGGGGCGTGCCGGCCGAAAAAATGCTAGAGAAGCAGTTCTTCTTTGAAGCGCTTTACGTTTATAGAGCGAAGAGCCCCCTCGGTGCTCCCTCACCCGCTTCGCACCGAATCCGCCCTCCCATTCCCTATCGCAAATCGCGCAACGCACGCGTGATAAGACGAATGACAAACCCCGCCCATTAGGGAGGAGGTCAGCTGCTGGATTGGGTTAAACCATATAGGCCGCGGTTGGCACGAAAACGTTGACGATGAAAGACCTAAAGAACGTCTTCGTTCTGTTGGTTCAGCCCACTGGGGAGTTCAACGTCGGCTTATCTGCGAGGGCGGCTGCTAACTTCGGCGTCGGTGGTTTGAGAATAATCAACGCGCCGTTAGGCGTAGCTTCCGCTTCGTTGCGTTATTCTTCGGGGGGGAGGGAACTGCTCAGGGAGGCCAAGTTTTACAGGGACTTAGATGATGCCATATCCGACCTCGACTACGCCATAGCGACAACCGCAAGGACGGGTGGCAAGAGGAACGTATTGAGGGAGACATATTCTCCCTCTTCTATTTTGCCGTACCTCAACGCTGGTAAAAAGATAGGTCTCGTTTTTGGGAGGGAGGACAGAGGCCTTACTAATGATGAGTTGGTGAAATGCGACTTCGCGGTCACCATAGAGGCATACGAGGGATATCCCGTTCTGAACCTATCTCACGCGGTCGCCGTGCTCCTGCATTATCTGTTTACGAATTCCGGAGGGGTACGCGTTCAGCAACACAAACCCCTGATCAGGTTGAGGCAAGCCTTTCTGGAGCAATTCTCGGAAATGATGGCCAAGTCGGGGTATCCCGAGAGGAAGTGGGATGAGACTTGGCTCACCATGAGGAGACTTCTGGTCAGGAGCGATCCAGAGGAGTGGGAGCTCGCGCTTTTGACTGGTGCTTTGCGCGCCGCTAATAGGAGCCTTTCCGGGGCAGCGGGCGACGTTGAAGCAGAGGAAAAAGAAGAAGGAGAAAGGAAAGGAGACGAGGAAGGGCGCAAAGAGGACGAAAAGGAAGCGGAGAAGCCAACGCGAAAGGAAATAGAATGAAAGGTAACGAAACAAATGAGGCCGCTGAGCGATAAAAAACGCGGCCCTTTCGGATCATCTCCTCAGAGACAGTTGCATCACCGTATCCGGCCAAGAGGGGATACAAGGACGACAGGTCTCGCCCTTCAGGGCGGGGAGGAGGTCGGTTCTGAGTCACGTTAACCTCGATAGGAAAACGGCGCCGAAAAGACCATGTGATTCTTTTCGGCGAAATCACGAACGCTCTTGAAGGCCTCGACGTAAGCGGCCTGCGAGGCTTGTGCGAGTTCCAGGGCGCTGGCAAAACGGCTGGCTGGCATCTTGGCTATTATCTCCTCTGCCATGCCCGGCCGCAGGCGCAACTTGTCCACGCTCAGCTCCGCTACTCCGGCTTCGCGAAGTACCATGAGGAGTTCGTTTAGGTCCACATCGGTCCAGCCCGGTATGACCGGGCCCAAGAAAGCGTAAACGCGCACGCCTACCTCAGATAGTTTTTCGATGGCCTTAAGCCGGCTCTCGATACTGGGCGAAGCTGGCTCCAGCGCATCTTTAAAGCGCCCATCCATGCCCAAGACGGTAAACCCGACCTCTACCTCGGCGGAGTTCTCTTTTAATACATCGATGTCCTTTAGGATGAGAGGCGACTTGGTCTGAACTATTACCCTCATTCCGGCCGAGGTCAATTGCCTGAGGGCATCGGAAGAAAGTCCGTACTTGCTTTCCAGGGGCTGATAGGGGTCTGTCGTGGAGGCCAAAAAGAAAGTTGATCCGCGTTTGATCTTCGGAGATGCCAGTTCCTTGGCCAGCCTCGCGTGTAAGTTGACCTTAGCCTTGACCGAGGTCTTCCAATCGGGGTTCCGCGTGATGTATGGCACGTAGCAGTAAACGCATTGGTGCTGGCATCCCACGTACGGGTTAACGGCATAATCTGCCAGCGCCGACTTTGAGATGCATTTTTGGCAGAAAACCTCCTCGAAGCGCATCGGGTTCGCCGGTTCAGGGCTGCCTCAAGGGCCACTTCGATGCCTATGCGCTCGGCGGAGGCAACGGAACTGGAACCGCACACAAAAACTACGTCTCCCCTTTTTACGCCGAAAGACATCAAGCGTTCGTAGTCAACCTTTGAGACCGATTTTAATCCTATACCGTCAGGGGGTATCTCGAGGTCCTCGCCAAAAGTCAAAGTGGTAAGACCCGTAGCTCCCTTGCTCACGGCTACGTCGCGCAGCCTCAAGGGGTCCACCTTGTTCAGAGGCCGGCCGTCCACTACGATCACCGCGTTGAACTCCCCCATTTTGAGGTATTCCAGCTCTGCCGGTGAAACCCTCTTGAAGAACTTCTTCAGGGCGGATACCATCTGCTCGCCCTTCGGCGTGAGGACGTTCCCCCTTCTTTTCGTTTCTACCAACCCTCCCTCCCTCAGCGTTGCCACTAAGGTCTTTATTGCACCTCCTCCTAGACCAAGGCGGGAGGCCAAGTTTCCCCTGCTGGTCTCCCGGAGTTCTTGTATCGTGAGCAAGGCCAAGACCAGGTGACCGCAGCCGAAGCTGCGCGGCGGTCCCATCTTCTTCTCTGTTAACCGCCTCACGCTCTCCAGGGCCGAGACGACGGAGAAAGCCTGATCGCCTTCTTTTTCCATAAATGATAAATTAAACTTATATATAAGGTATTGACGCCGCTTTTTGGGTGTGGTCTAGGTGCTTTCATGGAATTGGGATAGGAATGTTGGCGGTTTGATTGCGCCCGAGCCTGCCAAAAAGCGGATAAATCTGGGTGAAAGAGTATCGATATGGATGAAGAGACGCTGCAGGGATATTTGAAGGCAGGTAAGGCCTTGGCCGCGACCAGGGAGAAATGCAAGGATTGGGTAAAACCAGGTTTGAAGTACACGGAGCTGGTTAAGCTAGTAGAAGATGATCTCCGCGCGGCGGGCTTGTTGCCCTCCTTCCCCACTAACGTAGACGTTAACGAAGTAGCAGCTCATTATACCCCCTCCTTAGATGACCAGTTGACGATACCGGACGACTCGGTGGTCAAGGTTGATCTGGGATCGCACTACAACGGGCTCATCGCAGACTCGGCCGTCACCGTCTCCCTCTCTGAAAAATATGACGACCTGGTCTACGCGGCGGAGGAAGCCCTTGACAAGGCTATAAAGGTGGTAGCGCCAGGTGTACCCATAAACGAGGTCGGTAAGGTTGTTGAAAGGGTGCTAAAGAATTACGGCTACCAAGCAGTCGCGAATCTCACGGGGCATTCAATCGAGTATTACGAGTTACACGGCGAGGTCAGCATACCCAACGTACGGGTAGAGTGGGATCTGGGGAAATTCGAGGAAGGAAAGGTATACGCAATCGAACCGTTCGTGACGTTTGAGGGTAGACCATCTAAGGTAGTCGATTGGAAACCCGGTGGGATTTACGTCATCAACAAGGACAAGAGAGTAAAAGATCCCGATGCGAGCCTTTTGATAAAAGAGATAAACCAAAGGTTCAAGCGGCTGCCGTTCGCGGAAAGGTGGATCTTAGACGTGTTACCGATATCCCGCCTAGAACGGGCCATTTCAATCCTGAAACGCGAGAAGGTGATCTACGAGTATCCGACGCTCCTCGAGGTAGATGGCAGGCCGGTGGCTCAGGCAGAGCACACCTTCGTGGTCACGCGCGACGGGGCTTTAATAACCACCCAGCGAGGCTGGCACTTTAAACCTTTGAAACCCAGCCGTTTGTCTCGCGTTTTCGGTCTCCTTGGTGTTTTCGAGTCAGCATAAATCCAAATGCTCCAAACCAGCTCTAGGTTGCTCAGCCCCAACTGAGAGGCGACCTCTTGAATCGCGGCCATCACCTCGCGCTCTTTCTTTAAATTTCTTGCCAGGACCTTGGATAGGAAGCCGGCCACTACTCTATCGGGTATGGGTACGTCGAAGCCCAACTGCCCGCGGAGATATTGCACGGTGAAAGTGCCCACTCCCTTAGTGCTTGAGAAGGGGTCGGTCTTGGAGAAGGGGTTAGCCGACGCAGCCCACTCTTTCATGCTTTCCCACTCATCTCTTAGTTCATCACCCGGAGTTGAAAAGCTGCGGACACCCGATAGCAGGACATCACGGCACCTGTTGGAAACGCAGAACCAATTTTTTTCTTCCAATAGCGGTGGCAGTTTCCATAGGGTAAGTCCTGCTGCTAGTGATGATTGGAACCTTTTAACTCTCGGCTCCACAAAGTTGAAATAACTCAACCCTGTGGAGGTCAATGCGGCGTCCAAAAGCACGAGCACCGGATTTCCTCCCCACCGCCTCCCGCTTTTGCACTGAACAGCGTACTCTCTGCCCTGCTGAACGTAGGGGGCGAGAAACTCTCTGGTAGTCTTGATATCCAAGCCTGATCATTTTCAAGAGAAAACTGCAAAAAACGCTTTCGGGTTTTTAGATCCACGGCCGAGTTACGACTAGAAAAGCTGGGATGCAGTTAGGTGAGCAACCAAGGGTCACGGCACGCGCCATTTGAGGTGGCGAGGAGGGGTTAGGTGCGTTAAGTGGTCTGACACCCCACCTTGAAGAAAAATTCGAGTACGTCAGAGCGTTCAAACAAACAGGCAAATAGATAAAAAAAGATTTAGGAACAAAAATAAAAAGCTTGCCGTTATTGCGATTGGCTCCTCAAAAAGTCCTCGTAAATCTTTTTGACTTTCTCGGCAGTTGGCCCGACACCGGAAACCCCTCTGGTGGTCACGCGCACCCGGTCCGCCACTATTATGAGGCTCCCACCTTCATCGACCTTTACCATTCTGGGGAAGGTTTTTTCCAAGATCTCAGCCAACGCCTTAAGGTCCACCGCTTTTTCCTCGACTATTATTTGCTCCACTATAGTGCCCGGTAAAAAGACCACGGGAAAAGCTTCCCCCTTTTCGTTTTTGGCGTCTTCCAAGTAAACGTGCAAGCGGTCTGGGTCAACGGACTTTAGCGTTCCTTCGAACTGCTTCCCGGTAGTGGTCACGACCTTCACTTTGCGGTCCTGGAAGCCCGTGATGTCAGAGGCAAACTTGTGCGTGCTGATAAAGCTCATGCGTTTCACCTGAACGTTTCTGGTCCATGCTTATAAGGGATTATCCCAAGAAATTAAGTTGAAGTTTGATCTAATTGTAAAGCAGGTGGGAGAGCCGGTGAACGGCATCAAGAAGGTGACGTTAGAGGGAAAAAACGGCTCGGTAACCTTGGACGAACCGGAGAAGCTGTTCTCTTTAAGCGCTGGAGAAAGGGTTACCCTTGAGGTTAACGAGGAAGGAGAGGGTTTCTTCGCCGCGAATTATCTGCCGGTTTACAAGAAACCCGCTGAAAGGGGGTTCAAATATCTCTACTCGGCCTACGGCCTACTGCTACGCTTTGACGGCCAGTTTGATCTCCCCGAGGAAAAGATCAAGGTCGCCTTGTCGAAGCCGTCAGATGGGAGTGCTTGATAGAAGAACGGAAAACCTCCCCCCTCAGGGGGGAGGAGGTCAAAATCAAATCATTTTATGCATGAGGAAATCATTTCGAAGTTAGGCGCGAGGGAAAGGCGAAGCAGAACCCAGGGGAAGCAAATCCGGGGAAAAAGGAAGGAAGGAAAATGAATGAGCGAAAGAAGAAAGCGAGCTGAGGCCGACGGAAGTCTAAATTTGTGAAGCGAGCACGCTGCGTTCGCCTTTTGTCGGCTCTTCGCCACGATAAGGGTAGGAGTATGGAGACGAACCGAGGGCTAGAAGTCGAGTTAGGGCTTGAGGATTTGCTGAATGCTACCTATGCGCCACCGCTTAGGGTAATACCTGTGTTGACCATGGCCTCCTTGAACAGGGGAGCTAAATGGACCTTGGATGTGGGGGAAGGTATCGAGTCGCTAGAAATTATGTCGTTGACGCCGAGCGACCTTATCTTTTCCAGCGAGCCGTCGGCGAATATCCCATGGGTACAGCCAACTATTATCCTTGAAGGTCCTTCCTCTTTTAGCATTTTAACGGCGTTGATGACCGTAGAACCCGAGCTGATCTCGTCGTCGACCAAGAGTACGTCTTTTCCCGTTACTCCCAATTCCCTTTTCTTAGTGGTTACGAGGCCCGTTACGGGATCCCTTTCTTTTATGTAGGTCGTGTAATGCTTGGCTCCCGCTCCCTCAGCCGCCTCCTTTGCCCTTAAAAGGTATTTATCCTCGAGGGCCTTGGAACCTGGCAATACGACCACCGGGTCCACCAAATCGTAGGTCTTCCTAGCGTATTCCCCGATGGCTCTGGCAACCCTAACGTTATGCGCTTTCATCGGGAAGGCCTTCAAGAGATCCGGGTTGTGGTAATCGGCAATGAACAGTTCATCCAACCCAGCTGATAAAAAGGCGTTGATGACCACCGAGGCGCTAACCGCTTCGCCCTGCCGTTGAACGCGATCCTGTCTGCCGTACGCCATATACCCAATCGCCGCGGTTATCTTTTTGGCACCCGCGCGCCTGGCTGCATCTATGGCTAGCATGATTTCGAGGATCTTCTCGTTTGGGTTTGGGTAGGTGGTACCGGCGAGCAGTACATCCTCTCCGGAGACATCCTCGGTTAAGCGCACGTAGATCTCCTCATTGGGGAAAACCTTCTTTTCAACTGGGAGCGCTCTGAGGTCGATCAACCGAGCCAGTTCAGAGGCGAACCCGGTGTTGCTGCCAACGTCGAATACTTTCAACGGGTTCACCTAAAGACGAGCAACCATGATGTATGCGTCCTCTCCATCGGAGTAGTAGTTGGTATTAACGTCCTTGATTTCGTATGATAGCTTTTTGTAAAGGGCTATGGCCTCTTGGTTGTTGACGCGCACCTCCAAGTAAATCTCGGTTGCGCCGTACTCGCGCGCTCCCTCGTGGGCTTTGCGCATGAGGGCCGTGCCGATCCCCCTCCTCCTATACTGGGGCAACACTGCCAGCGAAATTATGTGGGCTTTTGTAACCCACTTCATGCCGAAGAAAGAAAAACCCTTTTCTACGCGGGTCATAACGTAACCCACTATCTTTCCCTCCGTTTCGGCGACTATGAACGCCTTCGGAAAGTTGACGAGGTGCTCAACGAAGAAAGACCGGGGATAATTTTCCGGTAGACATATTTCGTTTATTTTGATGACTTCGTCCAAATCCTCTGGCCTACAACTCCTGAACGCCACGGGGGATAGCTCGGTCAATTCCACGCTATCTGATAACCGTGGATATATGTCTTCCGCGGCGGGATGCCCACGCCTTAAAAGGCCAATTAGCGGTCTTGTTGGTTGTCGGTGGGGCGCATGAACGCAAAACGGTTATAAATTCGGGGTTGGCTTCTTACTTACTATGGGTGGTCAGATCCAGCTGACTGATACCGCCATAAAAATTCTGGAGGCACGGTATCTAATAAAGGATGAAAACGGGAACTTGAAGGAAACCCCCGAAGGCATGTTCAGAAGGGTGGCCGAAAGCGTGGCTAGCGCCGAGAAGCTTTATGGCGCGACGGACGAAGATGTAAGGCGTCTGGCCGACGAGTTTTTTGCAATGATGGCCTCTCTTGACTTCATCCCGAATTCGCCGACGCTGATGAACGCTGGCACGCCCTTGGGGCAACTATCCGCCTGCTTCGTCTTGCCCGTGCCCGATTCCATAGAGGGTATATTTGATTCTCTCAAATACACGGCCATCATTCACAAAAGTGGCGGAGGGACCGGCTTCTCGTTTTCTAGGATTAGGCCGAAGAACGATATAGTGAAGAGCACGATGGGAGTGGCCAGCGGCCCCGTGTCTTTCATGAAGATTTTCGACGCGGCCACCGAACAGATAAAACAGGGAGGGAGAAGGAGGGGCGCCAACATGGGGATACTTAGGGTCGACCACCCCGATATAGAGGAGTTCATATCCTGTAAGGCCGATATGAAAACGCTTCAGAATTTCAACATAAGCGTAGGTGCTACGGAGGAGTACATGCGCGCGCTGAAGAGCGATTCGACCTACAAGTTGGTCAATCCGCGTAACGGTCGCGTCGTGGCGGAAGTCAGCGCCAAAAAAATATTCGACGAGATCTGCAAGCAAGCGTGGTCCACCGGAGACCCGGGTATGGTCTTCTTGGATCGCATAAACGAGTTTAACCCCACCCCACAACTTGGGGAGATAGAGAGCACAAACCCATGCGGCGAACAACCCTTACTCCCTTATGAGTCATGCAACCTTGGTAGTATAAACTTGGGTCATTTCGTCATCGGCTATCCCGACTCACCTCGGGTGGACTGGGATAGGTTGTCTTCGGTGGTGAGAAAGGCGATCAGGTTCCTCGACGACGTTATAGACGCCAACGCCTTTCCGCTCAAGGAGATCGATGAAATGACCAAGAAGACCAGAAAGATAGGGCTGGGGGTTATGGGCTGGGCAGATATGCTGATAAAGCTCGGCGTCCCTTACGATTCGGAAGAAGGCCTTTTCGTCGCCTCCAGCATCGCCGAGTTCATCAACTATGAGTCAAAGCTTGCGAGCATCGAGTTGGCCAAGGAAAGAGGCCCCTTCCCAGCCTTCAAGGGGAGCGTTTACGATGGCGACAACCCCAAGTTGCCGTTCTCGGGAAGGGTTTTTGGCAAACCGTTGGAACTCGGTAGGCCAAAGCTGGATTGGGAAGCGGTCAAGTTGGGTATCAAACAAAACGGAATAAGGAACGCGGATACCATAACCATAGCACCCACGGGGACGATTTCTATGATAGGAGGTGCGTCCTCCGGTATTGAGCCGCTGTTTGCCGTTGCTTTCGTGAAAAAAGTGAGCGTCGGCGAGTTTCCAGAGGTAAATCCGCTTTTCGAGGACTTCGCCAAGAGGTTGGGCTTCTACTCTAAGGAGCTGATGGAGAGGATCTCCAAGGTTGGTAGAGTGGGGGATGACGCGGAGGTACCGGCGCAGGTGAAGAGGCTTTTCAAGACGGCCCTAGAAATAGACGTGCACTATCACGTGGCCATGCAGGCCGCTTGGCAGGCATTCGTCGATAACGCCGTGAGCAAAACGATTAATATGAGGAACTCGGCCACGGTAGACGACGTCGCCACCGCTTACCTAGAGGCTTACGAACTCGGCTGCAAGGGTATCACCATATACAGAGATGGGAGTAGGAGCGAGCAAGTGCTCTACTCGGGTACCTCAGCGTCAACCGCGCAGTCCCCACCGACCGGGACGGCCGCGCAAGAAAAGAAGGAGCAGGCGGTTGTGGTCGGTATACTACCGGAAGCGAGGCCCGCGGTCTTAACCGGCATGACTATAAGGATGAAAACGGATTCCGGTAACCTCTACGTTACCATAAACGAGAAGGATGGCCGCATGTTCGAAGTATTCACCACTTTGGGGAAGAGTGGTGCTGCCACCGCGGCGTTCACAGAGGCCATTGGTAGGTTGATCTCGTTGGCCCTTCGCATCGGTGCTGACCCGAGCGCAATAGTTAAGGAGCTCGTTGGTATAAGAGGAGGAGAACCCGTATGGCAAGAGGGTGAAAGGGTCCTGTCCGTGCCGGATGCCATCGGGAAAGCAATAAACAGGTACCTGGAGATGAAGGCCGGTAAAACTCAAGGGGAACAAAAACCGCTTTTTCCCGTTTCGAGCAAGCCAGAAGGCGAAAAGCCTAAGTCGATTGAGACGCGTGGTGAGGATACAGGAAATGAGAAGATAATCGATGAAGAGAAGGACTCTTGGGGATACGGTAATCCAACTTGCCCGGAGTGCGGTAGCCCGCTAATAGTTTCCGAGGGTTGTATGACTTGTCCGGTATGCGGGTGGAGCAAGTGCGATCGAAGTACTGGATGCCTTTATGAATGGGGTTTCAAAGGGGCGTAAAACCTCGCCCTTCAGGGCGGGGAGGAGGTCATACGACTTACCGCAGGCATTCTGTAGTCGTCGGGTTTCGCTCTACGCAGGTGCACGCGGGTACGCATCAGCATACCTGTGGTGCGCGTAGAGCTTGGGCTTCACAACTTCACTCAACTCCCTCGCGAGTTCATCGGGAGTCTTCCGCTCCGCCCCCGTCAGGACGCACCCACCCAGGAGTGAAGGTAGGACCGTGCGGTCGCACCAATCGCGCTGGGAAGCGCCCTCCACCTTCAGTCCCCCTCCTCCTCTGTATGTGCACGTACCCCACCCTCCCTTTCTAAAGGAGGTCTTGGGTCTTTGCAACCACCCCACTGCCCATGCACATACAAATCGTTCATACCCAAAATTATACATAAAGCTATCAATTTTGAAACTGCTGACTACGGCGTAAAGAGCGAAGCGGGAAGGACGTACGAGGAGAACGCATAGGAAATAAATAAACAAATAAAGAAAGAACTGGGCGCTTAATGGAAGCAAGCAAAAAGGATACGGCTTTCAGCTTTGGACTGTTAGGACGCGCCTCGCGGTCGCCAGCCTCAGCAAATGAAGCCAGAGTTTTCAGTTAATCGGCTTTATCGATTTCAGCGGCGGATGCCACGTAAAACTCGCTGAGGTCGGTTGCCAAGTAAGTTTCGGGGAATTCGCGCTTTGCGCTGGCTAGCACATCATCTAAG
>JAWDNK010000025.1:0-14044 GCA_046534355.1 Candidatus Martarchaeota archaeon
GGATGGAATACCCGCGGTATTCCAGGCGTAAGCGTATCGATGAACCGGGAAGCCCCGTCCGTAAGGGCGGGGTAGTTCACGTAACCGGGCCTCGAAACGCGGAGGCTCACGGACGGTCATACCGTTTGTTCATGCCTCATTGGATTGATGCGGGTAGGGGCGCCCGTCTGCGGTTGCCAGCGGCACAAACCGCCGGACCGCTGGGATGAGCGCTTCAAATGATGGCGGTGAACTGGAATTCTCGGTCCGCGGCGCCCGGACAGCTTTCGCCGTTACGGGGGCCACTAGAGTTTGAGGAGGGGATTGTGCCACGTACACGCGAATTCACCAAGGGCGATTAAAATGTAAGCTATCCCAGCTTCGCGATGCGCCAGTTAAAGCGGCCTATGAAGGCCGTTATCGCTGAGTTTTCGGGGAAGGGGAGAACGCCTGCGTTTTAGGTCGGCTTACTCTTTTAAGCGGAGAGGAGGCTTTGTCGTCGATGGAAGAAGCTAGAGAGGCTTTTCTCGGGCGGCTCTATAACGCGAAAAAACTGCACATCATAGCGGCCCCCTTCCTGGACGCAGTGGTAGCCTCGGCGGTGCTCTTTCACAGCGCCGTTGCCAGCGGGCTGGACGTCGATCTCGACATCGCTTATGACTTAGACCAAAGCGGGGCCGTCCAAGGGACTGAGGGCTCGACAAGCGTCCCCAAGGCCGGCGATGAAGCGCGGGCTGAGACCGGAGTCGAGCCCGATGTAGATGGCGAAGCGACTTCCGGGGTCGGTAACTATGGGGACGATGACGATGGGGGTGACGGAACGGGCTTCGGCTACGCACCCGAAGGAAAAAAGGACAACAACCTAATCCTAGTGGTCGGCGCATTTCACCTTTCGGGCATCGGTGGTGAAGGCGTCCTTTACTTCGATTACGCGCCCTGGGCAGGAGAAAAGGCGGTGCCCCACTTAGTCGCTCGGGGCGCTCTCGCGTCTACCGCGCTGGACTTAACCCTTTTCGGAAACGCCCTTTCCGTATCGGTTGGGGAAGCCGACCCCATTCTGAGATCACCCTCCGTTGAGATCCCCTCGCTGGCCACCGCTTATGACTTGTACGCGTCTTTGCTCCCGCCAGTCCCTCCCCTCACGGGAAACCCCTCCCTTCTGGGCGCATCGGCCAAGGTTGCCTCGCCTCAGCAGTTGTTCCAGGAGTACGCTTCGTCGCGGGGTTTCGGTTACAAGCTGGAGGAGGTCGAGCGCCCCGTTTTTTCGGCCGCCTCTGAAATAGAGGGCAAGATAGCTTCGCGCTCCCCTGAGGCCGCGGCTGAAGCGCTGCGGCTCGCCGACGGGGAAGAATTGAAGTACGAGCCAAGCGAGGAATTGCTCAGCTCCATCTCGAGGTTTTTCTCGGTGTCCGATGAATGGTTAACCGTTCCGTCGGAAACGGGGAGCGTGATGCTTCTCACGGGTGATTCGTTCAAGCTCTCGCTCAGCGCCGTCCTTCCCTCTCTGGTAGGTATGCCTGGCGTTTCTCTTCCGCTCTACGTTATAGAGCCAAGGTCTGAGGAATCGGCGACCCTTTGGGGGTTTGGATCGCCGGATGGCGCAAAAAGGGCCCTGCAGATAGGCGAGGGGTTTGGCGGTAAGTCCCTCGTTTCTTCCCGCTTCGCCATGGTGCAAGTGCCCGTGAGCGCCATAGACTTGGCTAACAGCTTCGAAAAATCGCGATGGTTGTCCAAGTAGATGGGCGCATTGAGTGGATTTACAGGTGCGTTGAGGAAGAGTCGACTCTTTGGTGCGCGTGGGCCGGTGGGTTGGAGAGCGGGCGAGTACGAGGGTGTGCTGTCGCTTTCACCTTGGGGAGGCCGGGGGTCGATTCTCGTTTCCGTTTGTGACGTGAAGATGAAATGGCTTTAGCTGGTGCATCGGTTATGGGCCCGTAGTTGCGGGTGATTCGTTTGCCGAAGGTTTGCCTGGCTGTCCGTTCTCGGAGCGGGCGTTCGAAAGGCGTCATTGTTGCTTCACCGTTTTCGCACGGATACCTCCGAGTGACGAGCAATGATCCGTCAACGAGGAGGGATCGCGTTCCGTCGCTAACGTTTTTAAGGGGTGAGCGTTGCTATCGCGTAGATGCCTCAGGCCATAGGCGTTAAGAACCTCAGCGTTTGGTACAACATAGGAGGAGCGCCGGCGATCAAGGACGTCAACCTTTCGATCGACGAGGGGGAATTCGTCCTTTTGGTTGGTAGGACGGGTAGCGGCAAGTCCACCCTTCTGAATTCGATAAACGGGGTCATCCCAAACGTCATAAACGCGAAGGTCGAGGGGAGCGTCAAAGTCTTCGGCAAGGACACTCAGAAATCCCAGCTGAAAGACTTGAGTACGCTGATAGGCACGGTCTACCAAACCCCGGAGGACCAGATCTTCTCTTTAGTGGTTGAAGACGACGTCGCCTTCGGCCCGGAAAACCTGGCCTTGCCCCCCTCAGAGATAAGGGAGCGCGTGGACCAAGCCATCGAACTCGTGGGCCTCGGCGAAAAGAAGAAGTTCCCGACATTCCTGCTTTCCGGTGGCCAAAAGCAGCGGCTGGTGATAGCTGACGCCTTGGCCATGCGTCCCAAGATTCTGGTTTTGGACGAGCCCACGAGCATGCTAGACTCCTTGGGTACCAGCGAAGTGTTTTCGACGCTCAAGAAACTAAGGGACGATTTCGGCATGACGATCATAATGGCGGAGCACAAGGTGGAGAGGGTGCTGGGTTTGGTGGACCGCCTGATACTCATAGACAACAAGACCATAGCCATAGATAAGCCCATAAGGGAAGCGTTGCTGGAGGACCTCAACAAGTACGGCATAGAAGAGCCCCAGGTCTCCTACTTGTACAAGCTGCTGGGGGGAGGGAAGAGCGCGCCTTTAACCGTTAACGAGTTTTTGGACTACGAGAAGGGCTTCGCGAACTCCCTGAAGGGTGCTCAGTTACCCATCAGCGATCCGATCGCTCCCATGGGAGATAAAGCGGTTGAGTTCGATGACGTTTGGTTCATGTATGAAAGGAGCAAGGATTGGATATTCAAGGGGATATCCTTCAGCGTGAACTTTGGAGAGTTCGTCTCTTTGGTGGGGCCGAATGGTTCGGGGAAGACCACGGCTCTTCGCTTGATAGCAGGTCTTCAGAAGCCAAACAAAGGGGAAATAAGGCTACTGGGTCGGCCGTCTTCCTCCATGGGGAGGAAGGCGCTGTCGGCCCTCGTGGGTTACGTGTTTCAGGATCCCGACCAGATGCTGTTTAACACCACGGTGCTCAGCGAGGTCATGTTCACGCCTAGGCTCTTGGGGTATAGCTCAGAGGAGGCCAAAAGAAGGGCCATGGAAATGCTATCCATCTTCGGCCTGAAAGCTTATGCGGGCGAGAACCCGCACAGGCTCAGCGTCGGCCAAAGGCGGCTTCTGTCTTTGGCAAGCGTGCTAGTTAACGAGCCCAAGATTTTGTTGCTAGATGAGCCGACTAGAGGGCTGGACTGGGAAACCGGTGAAGAGGTGATGAACTTCGTGAAGCGGCTTGTGAAGGAGAGGGGGATGGCGGCCATAGCCGTATCCCACAACATGAAGCAAGCGGCCGATCACAGCGATAGGGTGATCGCTTTCTACTCAGGAGGGGTCGTAGCGGACGGGTCGCCGAGGCAGGTTTTCGCGTCAGCCATGGAACACCCTGAGTGGTCGCTTGTACCCCCTCAGGTATTTCAGTTGACCTACGCCTTGGGATTGAGGCCGCCGGCCGTGAGGGTGAGCGAGCTGATCCCCCTTTTGAAGGCTAATTGGAGGGTAGCCGGTCGAAGGGCAGCGGGAGCGCGCCTGAGGAAGGACGAATCGTCCCTCTTAGCGTTGGCAGGGGGGTCGGCGAGGACGCTGGGGTAAAGCCTATTAGCGCATAGCAGCGGGTATTACAAATGGGCACCGGCTTCAGGTGCGTGGTTTCCGATTACCGGACGCCAGCGCCCTTCTTCGGAGGGGTTAGGCGAGCATGAACGTCGTGCTGGCATGGCTCGTGGCGATTTTCCTTATAACAATGGGACCGGTCCTCACGATTTACCTCATATGGAAGGTAATAGGCTTCAGGGGTTACATGTCCCTTTTCCAGTTCGTAGGAGGCGATTCTTTCCTTTATCGCATGGACCCGAGGGTGAAAATACTAATGGCTATAATAATAACCACGGTTTCGGCGTTCACGATTTGGTGGATTTCAGCGATTTTCTTGATAGCCATGCTTTCCCTTTATGCCTTTACAGTGAATCCCTCCTCAAAGTATCGCATAGTGCTTCCCTTGACGATCGCAACGTTTTTGGGTACGGCTTGGACCGAGGCGCTTTTCACCAACCCCTCGCTGCTAACCGAGCTTTTTGGGCTGGATGAGTTCATAGTACCATTCCCAGTTCAGTTCCAGATAATAGGGGCGTACGGCCTATCCGCCCAGGGCTTTTTCTACGGCCTTCAAATAGCCTTCAGGGCGGCCGCCGCCATAGCCTCCGGCTTCCTTCTCGTGTTTACCAGTTCACCGGCCGACATACTCAGGTCCCTCGAGAAGTCCAAAGTACCGGTTGAGTTGGGCTTCGCGCTCGTGGTTGCAGTAATAGCGATACCTAAGATTTTGGAAAGCGCAATGACAATACTCGACGCCATGAGGGTAAGGGGCTTCGATTTCGGACCGGCTAACAGCAGGGACCCCAGGGTATTGTTCAATAAGTTTTTCCAGCAGGTCAAGGCCGTGTTGATGGCTACGGCGTCCATAATAATATGGACGCTGAAGAGCGCGCAAAACATAGCGGTGTCCGCGGACCTCAGGGGTTTTAGGGCCAACAAGTATAGGACATATTACCACGAGTTGGCATTTGGCCAAATCGACTGGTTATCCGTGGCAGTGCTGATGGGTATATTTGCGCTCGGAGTTTACCTGTCTGGTGCTGGTTACGGCCCCTTGGCCTACAACCCCTGAAATGGGTGCCCGGCCTTCGCGGATCCGGAACCGGATCCGGAAAGGGCTGAGTAAGCACTGGCCGCAAGCTATGTTTCATTCTCGGCTTTCCCCAGGCCCCATCACTCTCTTCCCCGGCGCTCTTATCGCAAGGAAGCGAGCCTTCCAAGCGAGATGAGGACGAAAATCAAAAAATAAAAAGAGCAACCAACGCCTTTCTTTCACTCAAAGGCGCCGAATTTGTGAAATGTACTCCTTCTTCTTCCAGGCTTCCCTCTTCAAGAAGCCGTCCCTAACGCCCTTATGCCTGAGCCCTCTGCTCCTCCTACCCGCCGGAGTGAGTCCCCTGTATACCCTGTTCTTTTGGGCTGGGTTGCATATCCAGTTCAGTTCGCCATCGTTCTTTATGCTTGGGTTGTGAGGATCGACCAATATTACCTCGTACCATTTGTGTTTTCCGTCTTCTCCCACGAAGTAGCTTCCAAGTACCTCCATGCCGGGAAAGCTTTCTGCGGCCTTCCTTTCAGCTATAGTTTGTGCATTTATGTTATACTTTATTAATTTCACACCCATGTTTTTTGGTCTTCTTCCGGCCCTTGGCCGGGGGACGAAGAAACCTCCTTTCTTAGCAACTGAGCGGACCACCACGATGCCCGGTTTAGCCTTGTAGCCTAGCTCTCTGGCGCGATCCAGCCTAGTCGGCCTATCGAGCTTTACCACGTTAGGCCCGTTTCTCCACTCCACTAGCTTAGCCTTGTAATACTGCTTGAGGTCTCCCTTGACCTCCCTTTGAAATGTTTGAGATCTTAACTCTACCATGCTGGGCATAAGTTTGCCGTTGAAACACCTATAAGCTTATGCCATGCTCTATTACGCTGTATCCTGTCATGTCCTGTGCTGCGTTACCCCGTTCCTTCGGGCTTGCCCGCCACTTCTCGACAGTAGTTAACCCTTTTCCAAAATTTGGCATGCCATCTTAACTGCCCTGTCCTCTGCGTCCTCCGTGCTTCCCGCTACGTGCGGTGTAAATATTACCCTGGCGTCTTTTAGCAGCTGCTTTTCCGCTTCCGTCATGGGAGGCTCGTGAGGCAACACGTCGAGCGCCGCACCCGCGATGATCCCCTTGGCTAGGCCGTCCAAAAGCGCCTCCGCGTCCACCACTTCCCCCCTTGAAGCGTTTATTATGAAGACGCCGCGCTTTAGCAGCACCAGGTGAGAGGCGTTGAACATAGACCTGGTTTCCTCGGTGAGCGGCACGTGAAAGCTCAGAAAATCGGAGTTGGTCAAAAGCTCTTCGTAGACGGCTGCTTCAGCTACCTTACCGTCTATCTTCCTGTACTTGTCGTAGGCCAACACGCGCATCCCGAAGGCCGAGGCTAGCCTCGCCAACTCCGCGCCGGTGCTGCCGAACCCAACTATGCCCATCGTTTTTCCGCGCAGCTCAATCCCTCCGCAGGCTTTTTTTGGCCAGCTCCCGCTCTTAACTAAGTAATTGCATTCAGGGATGCGTTTGGCAAGGGCGAGCGTCAGCCCCATCACGTGTTCGGCCACGGAAACGGAGGAGGAGCCCGGGGTGTTGAATACCTGTATTCCCATGTCTTTGGCCGCATCCAGATCTACGTTGTCTAACCCTGCCCCAAGCCTTATCAGGTAGCAACCCTTCCTCAGCCTGCTCAAGAAGGCGCTGTCGGCCCTCACGTTACCCCTTATGAATACGGCGTCGAAATCTTCCATGCGTTGCGGGGGCTCGCCCTCAACCACGGCGACGTCGTATCCCTCTTTTCTCATCCACTCGATCGACGCCTTGGGTATGCTGGCGGCAACCAAGATTTTTTTCCCCATAAGGTGATAATTATGCACATATAAAAGCATGTATGCTAAAAGAGTTGCACGAAGAACCCGTGGACTCACCCATCGCTAACCCATCCTTTTAAGTGAATGCCGATTTGCTCTCATGCTGGTTGGGGTCATAGGTAAGACGAACGTCGGGAAATCGACCTTTTTCAAGGCGGCCACGATGATCCCCGTGGCCATCGATGACGTCCCGTTCACTACGATCAAGCCCAACAGGGGCATGGCGGCCGTCCGCACGCCCTGCGTTTGTAGGGACTTAGGGGTTAAGGACGAGCCCAGGAACTCCCGTTGCATTGACGGTAATAGGTTCGTGCCGGTGGAAATGCTTGACGTGGCTGGGCTCGTGAAGGGCGCTTGGAGGGGAAGGGGGCTCGGGAACCAATTTCTTGACGACATAAGGCAGGCCGATGCCATGATACACGTCGTCGACGCCGCTGGTAGCACGGACGAGGATGGCAACAGGGTAGCACCCGGCACCAGGGACCCCATTGAGGACGTCCAAGAGATCGAGGAGGAGATAACTCGGTGGATAGCTTCGGTCATGAAGAGGGATTGGGAAAAGAGCGTCAGGACTTCGGAGACGACTCGCGGGGATCCCCTTAACGTACTCTCCGAGAAACTGGCGGGGTTGTCCGTCACCCGCGCCGAAGTTCAGACTGCGCTCGAGCGCTCCGGTCTGCTGGGTTCAAGGCTTTCGTCTTGGAGGGACGAGGACCTTTTGGAGTTCGCCAAGAGGGTTTACGAGCTGAAGCCCAAGGTCGTGGCGGCCAATAAGGCCGACATAAGCGAGGCCGAAGATAACATTGAAAGGATGAAAAAGGAACTAAAGGTACCCGTCATACCCACCATTGCAGAGGCAGAGGTTGCCCTAAGGATGGCGGCTGAGAAGAACCTCATCACCTACCTCCCGGGAGATAGCTCCTTCAAGATAAGAGAGGGCGCTGTCTTGAATACCGCGCAGGAGGACGCCCTGAGGAGGATAAACCAAATGCTGAAGAAGTGGGGAAGTACGGGTGTCCAGGAAAGCATAAACCGCGTTGTGCTGGATCAGTACGGGGCCATAGTGGTGTACCCCGTTGAAGATGCCAATAAGTACGCCGATTCCAAAGGTAGGGTCCTCCCGGACGCTTATCTAGTTAAGGGGACGACCACGCCCAGGGAACTCGCCTTCAAGATACACACCGACATAGGGGAGGGATATCTTTACGCCATAGATGCCGTCACCAAGCAAAGACTCCCAGAGGACAAGCCGCTGAGGAATAGGTCCGTGGTCAAAATAGTTTCTTCCAAGTGACCGCGGGTTGGGGTTTTGTTGCGATAAATTTAAATATGCGGAAGCCTAGTGTAACATGAGATAAAATGAGAGCCGAATTTGCAGCCAAGTTGGTCGGGCTCTTCTTCATGCTTGGGGCGCTGCTTTTCGTGATAGGCTATGCCGTTGGGGTGTTCATACTCGGGGCTTCCCCGATCGCTGCCGTGACCGGGGCCCTCTTCTTCGCCCTGCTGTTCAACTTTATAAGCTACTATTTCAGCAGCTCAATGGTCCTTAGGGCGTCTCACGCCAGGATAGTGTCGGAGAGCGAGGCTCCAAGGGTGCACAGGATAGTCGCTTCACTGGCGGAGAGGGCTGGCATCCCGAAGCCAAGGGTAGCGGTCGTAGACTCGCCTCAACCGAACGCCTTCGCGACTGGTAGAGGTGAGAAGGACGCCGTTATCGCAGTGACTACCGGTCTTCTGGCTACCATGAACGACAACGAATTGGAGGGTGTGTTGGGCCACGAGACCGGCCACATAATCCACCACGACATCCTCATAGCGACCTT
The DNA here is from genome assembly GCA_046534355.1 of Candidatus Martarchaeota archaeon. Lineage (GTDB taxonomy): Archaea > Thermoproteota > Thermoprotei_A > Marsarchaeales > UBA168 > UBA168. The sequence continues at coordinate 8,621 of JAWDNK010000025.1, forward strand.
GGCTGCATCAATAGCCACCGCGATATCCTACTTGGGTTACATGGTGGAGTTCGCGCTTCTTTTCGGTGGCTTCGGGGGCGGGGGCAGAAGGGAAGGAGAAGCTTTCGGTTTGCTGGGAGCGACTCTGATGGCTCCCATAGGGGCGCTCTTCATACAGATGGCCATCTCCAGGAGTAGGGAGTATTACGCCGACGAGGCAAGCGCAAGGCTAACCGGAAGGCCTGACTACTTGATAAGCGCTTTGACCAAGATCGAGGCCTACATAAGGGCAGGAGCGCCCATGAAGGCTAATCCTTCTACTAGCTCGCTGTGGATAGCCAGCCCGTTCAGGGGCGGCCTGAGCGGCCTACTTTCCACGCACCCATCAACTCCAGACAGGATTGCAAGGCTCAAGAAGGTGGCCAGGGAGATGGGACTTTACATAGAGTGAAACGCTTTTTAAACTCGTATCTTGGTGAGCTTCTCGTTTCCGTTAACGCACCTTTGAAGTGAAAAAACGGGTTCGGTTATCACCGAAATGCCGGCGTCCTGGCCTATGACCTCGATCAGCAGTACGCACTCGGGGTTTTCCAGGTCCACCTTCGTGCTGAAGAGGGGGGCGATTGAGCTTATGACCTGGTCGGCCGTGAGGTCACACCCCCTCTTAGAAAGGGTTATCCTGAATGTACGGCACCGGGATATTTGGTCACGAAGTCTCGCCGCGGTTGCCACTAGGTCTTGGGTGCTGGCCTTGCAGGTCGATCCAACGGGGACGAGCTTGGTGACGTAACGGAATTCCCAGGGGTTTTCTAACGCCTCTTGTCTAGCTTTTCTCACGACGTCGAAGGGGTCCAAAGAGGTGCGGCCGTATAGGAGGCCGGAAAAGCGCGTGCGCCAAATGGCGGGGGAAGTATCCCCCAGGTCTGATAGAAAAGCGGAGGCCTCGGCCTTCGCCATCGCCTCTTTTCCCCTGGGGCAAGATACGAGCAGGTTGAACTCGTTGGCCATCTTTTTCACGATTGGGCATGATTTCCCTCGAGCTTAAGTGCTTGATGTTTGGCGTCTAGCGGCAGGGCTTTGGACATGGCCTTAGGCATCAGAGCGCTTCCGCGCGTGAGGTATCGGTGTGGTTCGCCGGGTCGTCGGAGAAAGTCGAGAGACCTCCGCGCAGGATCTTGAGGCGCATGAAGAGGGAGAAAAAGCGTTTGCTCACCTCCCCCTTTAAGGTGCTTGAGGAGCCAGGCCAATCCGACGCGATGTGAGGTCTTTGGCGCGCTGAAGCCGAAATAGGGAATAGAGCAGCACCGGATGGAACGGGGCGCAGGCGTGAAGCATATAAGTCACCCCGCCAAAATTCCGTGGGCCCGTAGCTCAGCATGGTTAGAGCGCCGGACTCATAATCCGGTGGCCCGGAGTTCAAGTCTCCGCGGGCCCACTCTCCTTTGAGGATAGGCCACTCGAGGTTTTTCGCTAGTTGTAAGCCGTTCTGGTCGCGCCCCATCGTTTCGGTGGTCAGGTGCTGGGTTAGGTCCTTCGTATTGCACAATGCGGTGGAACTTAGGTGTGTCCGGGATTTTTGCCGCATTTTGGTGAACTGCCCTCTTTTCGAGAAGGGCTTCCGCTCCCCTTAACCCCCGATAAGTTAAAAGCGAGGCGCGAATAGGAAAAAGAATACATTTGCCCGCAAGCCGGGATAAAAAAGAGAATGACGGCGATGAGGATCGGGGTAAGCGCAAGGGAAATCAGAAGGGGAATGGGGATTTAGGCGGGGGCGCCGATGAAGATGTACTCGCTTTGGTCACCGTTAAGCCGGGCTCGGAGGGACGGGCGATAGAGGAAATCGAGGACCTGTTCGCTAGGTTTAACGTGCCCGCTCGGGCCGCTCAATCCCCAGTGGGCGGTAACGTCATCATTCGCGGCACGGCCGCCAAAGGACTTCTGGCTGCCGTGCTCGGCAGGTTGCAGTCGGCGAGCGTGCAGAGGGTGGTGATCTTCACCGCTGTCACGAGTAGCGACCTCAAAGAGATTGCAACTGCCTGTTCATCTGCCCTCAAACAGTTGATGTCGAAGAAGCAAGTCTCAACTTTTAGGGTGAAGGCTAAGTGCCGCGCCACTGCTTTGTCGGAGCACGAGGTCGAGGTCGAGGTCGGCAGGAGGCTTAAGGAGGAATGCGGTATCCCGGTGGATCTTTCTAATCCCTCGGTGACTGTTTACGTGGAGGTACTGGGTGACTTGGCCGGCGTTGCCCTTGGGCGATATGCTTAATTCCGCGCTTAAGGCATCTTACACATGCAAGGAAGCGTTTCAGCGAGCGGCTTTGAAAAATTGGTCGCTTGGTTCGGTCCTTTCTCTCGGGTTATGGTGGCCTTTTCGGGAGGTGTCGACAGCGGCTTGGTGGCCTACGCCGCTCACCGCGCCAAGGGGGATGCGGCGCTCGCGGTCACGTTTGATTCGCCGCTTTTGCCGCCTGGGGAGTTGGAAGGAGCTGTAGCGTTCGCCAAAAAGGTCGGAATAAAGCACGAGGTGATGAAGAGCGAGGTGTCGGAGTTGGTACTCCAGAACGACCGCTTGCGCTGCTACTACTGCAAGAGGGGTGAAATGGGCGAATTGGTTAGACTTGCCAAGAAGCGCGGTTACGAAGTGGTCGTAGACGGGACCAATGCCAGCGATCTTTCGGGGGTTTGGAGGCCGGGGGCCAAGGCTCTTTCGGAGGTCGGCGTCCGCAGTCCTCTGGCCGAGCTGGGTCTCGACAAATCAGCTGTCAAGACCATGGCCAAGGAGCTGGGTCTTCCAAACTGGGACAAACCATCCATGGCATGCTTGGCATCTAGGTTCCCTTACGGGAGCCGCATAACCTTGGAAGGACTAAAAAGGGTGGGTGCCGCTGAGCTGTTTTTGAGGGAGCTGGGCTTTCGGGTAGTGAGGGTAAGGGATTTCGGCCAGGTCGCGAGGATCGAAGTGGGAAGGGATGAGTTGCCGAAGCTGGTGGAAAAGGGATTGGCCGAAAGGGTTTACGCGAAGTTCAGAGAGCTGGGCTATACATACGTCGACGCGGATTTGCTCGGTTATCGCAGCGGTGCCATGGATGAGCCCTTTCAAAAACCGTAGGCGGCCTGGCTCAAAGGGTACCGCACATCGCAGAACCCGCCAAGCATCGGTGTAGCCCCTCGGACGCAAACCTTGAAAGCCTTTTCAGCATCCAAGTCTTGTCATCATCTGTGAGCCTGGCTTGTCTCGCGACTTCCTCCATTTCCCTGATGGCCTCGTCGTACGCGTTTCTGTCGACGGGGTAGGGTACGCCATCTTTTCCTCCCACGGCGAACGAAAACTTTATTGGGTCTCTCCAGCTCGGTCTCTCTCCGTATATCAGTGAAGATAGTAGGGCCAACGCCCTAACGGCGGCTGGACCGATCCCTGGCGTCAACAGCAGATCCTCGAACCGGGCAGGTGGGTGCTCGTAAAGGGCCTTAACCGCCTGCCAGTCCACGCGGCGCGGGAAAACCACTACCTCGGCTCCTGCTTTTCCCGAGGGGTTACCGACAGAAAAACTGTCGAGCGTGGCGTGTTCGCTGGACTCTATCACGGAACGAAGCTTTTCGGTGGGCTCTTTTACGACGTCCAGCGTCGCCTTGCGAACGCCCGCGGATTCGTGTTCGACCAAGTTCAACACCGAACTTCTTGGGATGCCAATGACGTTTTCCGGTGGCGAATCCACGAACTGATCAGTCTCAATCCAGTGATACCGCCTGGCGGTGCGATCGGTTTCGTTCATGCCCTGCTGTACTATGGCCCAGTGGCCCCTCTCGTCAACGAAGACGGCGTGGTGGTATAACTGATAGCCGCTTTGCACGGCGGCCGTGTCTACCTTAGCCACCAGCCTGCTGGCGCGGATGAGCTCGGCCTCGGCGGAGCCGCTGATCAGACCGACATCGGCCATCGCTTGGATCTCGTTTGGCACTAGTCTCATCTGGGATCCCTTTCCCCCTATAACCATCAGCCCGTGCTTGTCAAGAGACAGGACCTCTCTGAGCACGCCGGTCAGGACGGTCGTGACGCCGGAGCTGTGCCAGTCGTAGCCCAGCGCCGAGCCCAGGGCCTGGAACCACAGGGGATCCGAGATCCTTTTGAGAAAAGTTTGGGTACCATATTCGTTCACGATTAGGTAGGCGACGGCATCGGCCATCCTTTTCATCCTGCTCACGAGATAAGAGGGGGCCTTCCCACCGTGTAGCGGTAACACGGCTTCGCCTACTTTGCTCATGTTTCCCATAAAAGTAGAGCCCGCTTTTACGCCTTGCTCGGCTTTTACCGATTTTCACCTTTACCCCGGCTCAGTTTTATTAACTCTTATCGATCCGCATCGTGGCTTAGAAGACGCCTTAAAGGCGAGTGCTGGGCAGCCCCTTGAGTAGGCAGTGTTTGGGGTGTCATGACATGTCGGTAAAAAATCAGTTCTCCGCTTTCTCCTTTGGCGGTGGAGGGAGCGACGAGGTCCACGAGGTCATAGCTCCTTTCGAGCATCTGCGAGAGCACTCCTTTGAGGTCGAGGAGCGCTACCAGATCGCACTTTTGCTGATTGATGGGGAACTCCAAGAGCTCGAAGAGCCCAGGTTTTTTATCGAGGAGAGTGGGTACCGAGGAAAACGCGTGTTCTATGACCGAATCCAAAGCCCTTTCCTGTACGGAAATCAGCTCGTCTATGAAGCGGCTCGTTTTTTCCCTCACTTCGTACGGAAGAGTCACGCTGCGCTTTTGGTCGACCATCCGCGATATCTTGACGGCGTAATCCGCTAAGTTCTCGAGGATTTCTGAGGCCTCCCTGATGTCTAGCGCGGTCATGGGGTCTAAGCCTAGCCTTTCCGAAATGTAGGTATTGGCGATGGTGCCCCTGGAAAGCCTAACCAATAGGAAATAGAGCCTATCAACTTCGTCATCTCTCTCCTCTACGGCCTTGGCGGCTTCTGCGTTGCCGGTGAAAAAAGCGGCTAAGGCCTCCCTTTCCATTCCCGTGGTGACGTAAAGCTCTTTCCTTATGTACTTTTCCGCCGATCCCGGCCCCGCCTCCAGCAGGGTCCCTAGGGTAATACCGTCGTCCCTTTCATCGAGGACCTCAAACCCGGCAAGCTTCTCAGCGGCTTCCCTGACCTCATCTCTTTGTCCCTTGCTGAGCGGGCCATCTCCGACTACCTCCAGAGAGTCGACGCCCATCAGATAACACCAAGTTACGTACCTAGAAATGTACGGCACGTACTTCAGCTTCGCCGATATCTCTTTCGCTTTCTTGCGCGGGGGATGGATGGCTAGGGAGCCGTCTTTTTGTTCGGTTACCAAAAGCGCGTCCTCTTTTTCGAGACCGTAGGCCGAAGCCCAATCCTTGGGCAAGGAGATCAGGAACGTGCCTTTGCTGGTCTTCTGTACCTTCCTGTAGGACATGGATAATCAATT
>JAWDNK010000026.1:0-13019 GCA_046534355.1 Candidatus Martarchaeota archaeon
TGGAGTGGAGCGAGGCCAACTTGGAGTAGAAGTCGTTCGGGACGTCGATATTGATACCTCTTTCTGACAGGGCTTTAACTATCACCTCCACGGGTACGCCATAGGAATCGTAGAGCTTAACGAGTAGGTCCTCGTCAACACTACCCTTTGCAACGTCGCTCATGCGCCTCTCCAGTACCGATAGCCCCTTTTGAAGGGCATCACGGTACTTGCCCTCTTCCATGTCAACCAGCTCCAGCGAGCGAACCTCATCTCTCTCAAGGGAGGGAAAATCACCCTTCCAATAACCTATCTGAAGGGCGACCAGTTCGCTGAGGCTCGCCTTGATCCCCAAGAGTAACTTAAGCCTCAGCGCCCTCCTCATGATCAGCCGGGCCAAGTAACCCTCTCCTGCGTTCGAGGGAATAACGCCATCTGAAAGCAAAAAGGCTATGGTCTTAGTGTGATCGAGGAGGGCACCGACCTGCTGAAATGGCTTAACTTTTTTAGCGTACTCCTCGTCACTCATACCCATCGCCTTGGCCATCAATTGGTCGGCTTCCACCTGATCACCCAAAGCGTATATCGAGGCCTTAGTCATTTTAGTCAAGAGTTCGCGCCCGGGCATTTCCACCCCTGCAAAGTCCAAGAACTTCGGAAGCAGTCCGGGGAAAATCGCCTCAAAAGCCGTGGGCGTGGCCTGCGACATCCAGGCAAAGCGCTCTAGACCGTAGCCGGTATCCACCACCTGCATAGGCATCTCTACGTACTCGCCGTTGCGGTCAACGAACTTCATGAACACAAGGGTTTCGAGCTCCAAGCCCCCCACTATCACCTCGAACGCAGGCCCCGCGTTTCCCCCACCCTCCCAAAAATCCTCCTTCAGGGTTATCTCATCTTCGGGGACGCCTAGAGATTCCAGGAAATCAAGGCCATATCCCACGGTCTCATCTTTCCAGTACTTTTTGTCATCGGGGCTGTTGAAAGCATGGGCACCCCCCATCTCGAATATGGTCAAGTGCCTGCCGGCAGTCAGCCCGACCCTATCTATATCGACGAATCTCACGCAGGGCTGAGATACGACCAACGGGTTGGCCGGCGGTGGTACCATGCCGCTGGTGACGTACGGTTGGAAGAGAACTATGCTAGCGCTGGTGAGGTAAAGGTCATCGCGCCAACGGGCAACCACAGGCCTGGGGGGGATAACCGTGTGACCCCTTTTGGCGAAGAAACCGAGGAAGTACTGCCTCATGGAGGAAAGCGTGTAGCTCGACTTGAACTTCTTGGAATCGGTAAAGGTATAAGGATCGCATGGCGCTTCGCCACACGTCTCCCTATTGGGATCCTTAGTCCAGAAGTAGGTGCCGCATACCTTGCACTTCTTCCTGACAAAGCCCCTTTCTTTCAAAACCCTAAGCTCATATTCTGAAGGGTCAGCTACGTCCATAAGGAGAGAAATCCGCCACGCTTAAGCTTGCTTTTGTGCCTGCAGCACGCTCATCTTCAGTACCTTGAGCGGCAACATCGCGCACTTACCGCGCTCTGGGGTTATGCTCGACAAACCCAACAGGGAAAGGATGTCCTTTTCACCCATCTTCAAAACTTCGTCTGCGCTACGCCCCTTCACCGTTTCCGTGAGCAAAGAGGCTGAAGCTATGCATATGGCACAGCCGACGCCAGTGAATTTCACGTCCTCCAGCTTGTCCCCGACCAACCTGATCTCCATCTGTATGGTATCCCCGCAATTGGTATTAGAATCCCTATACTTCCCATTGGGGTTTTGCAGGTGCCCGAAATTGCTGGGGTGTTTGTAATGATCGAGTATGACCTCACGGTATATATCCTCGTCCAACTGAGAACACCCTCTTTACCTTCCTTATGCCGCGTAAAAGCGCGTCCACGTCACCCTCGTCGTTGTAAACGTAAAAGCTAGCCCTTGCGGCCGCCGGTATGCCGTACCTCTCCATGACTGGCATCGCGCAATGATGGCCAGAACGTATGGTGACACCCTCGCTATCGAGTATCTGCGCGACATCATGCGCGTGCACGCCGCTCACGTTAAAAGATATCACACCTCCCCTCCGGTCCTCTTCCCTCGGGCCATAAACGGCAACGCCGGCTTCGCGATCCAATAGAGAAAGCGCGTAAGCCGTCAACTCGACCTCATGAGACCTCACCCAGCTCATCCCAAGCGACCTCAAGTAGCTGACGGCCGCCGAAAGCCCTATCGCCCCTTCTACGTTTGGGGTCCCGGCCTCGAACTTGTAAGGCACGTCGTTCCAACTTGCCCCCTTCAACGAAACTTCCTTTATCATTTCACCCCCCGTGAGGAAAGGTGGCATCGAATCAAGTAAATCATACCTGCCGAAAAGTCCCCCTATGCCCATTGGACCCAACATCTTATGACCGGAGAAAGCCAAAAAGTCGCAACCCAAATCGCTGACATCGACTGGCATGTGCGGTACGCTTTGAGCGCCGTCAACCAAGCAGATAGCGCCCACTTCATGTGCCCGCTTTGCTATCGTTTTGACGTCATTGATCGTCCCCAGCACGTTAGAAACTTGCGTCAAGGCCAAAATCTTCGGGTTTAGTGAAAGCTTTTCCTCGAGAGAGGCCTGGTCAAGGAGACCATCTTCCGTAATCCGTACATACTCAAGCCTCGCGCCTTTTTCGGCAGCCAACATCTGCCAAGGGAGCATGTTGCTGTGGTGCTCCATCTGGGTGGTAACGATCACATCACCTTTACTTAGGTTTGCCCTTCCCCAAGAAAAGGCCACGAGGTTTAGCGCTTCCGTCGCGTTTCTCGTGAAAATCAACTCTTCTGGTTTACACCCAAGAAAGGAGGCCACGCTTTTTCTGGCGTTCTCGTACGCCTCAGTGGCCTCCTCGCTGAGGGCATAAAGTCCGCGGTGCACATTAGAATTCATCTTCTCATAAAACTCAACTACCGCGTTTATCACCTGAACTGGTCTCTGGCTTGTCGCAGCGCTGTCCAAGTAAACCAAGGGTTTTCCGTTTTCCCTTCTCGAAAAGATCGGGAAGTCGCGCCTAATCCTCTCGACGACATTGACTCCCTCAACCATCGATTGTATCCCCCAATACATCAGCAGCCGGAAAAACGCTTAAAAGCGGCTCGAAAAGCCCCCTGAGCACAAGGGCCACCGCCTGCTCCTCGTTCAAGCCCCTGCTCCTGAGGTAAAACAGCTCGTTCGACCCTATTCTACCTGCCCAAGAACCATGCTTAGCCTGAACCTCTTTCTCGTAAATGTCCAACGAAGGGGAAGTCACGGCCTTAGCCTCACTTCCGACCATTAAAACTCTTTCCTGTAAGTTTGCCTTACTGCCGACGGCACCCCTTTCTATTTTCGTGACCCCCCTCAGAACCCCTTTCCCAAGCACCGCGGCCCTCATATCGACATCGCTGGTCGAAGCCGAGCGGTGCGATACGCTAAACAGGGAATCTCCAAATGAATTCTTCGAGACGTACTCTCCAACTACGGCTTTTACCTCTGACCCAGCGTCCAGCCACAGCCGACCTACATGGCGCCCGTAGTCGCCTGATGAGATGAAAGTGGTAATCCTCGCGCTCGAGTTAGGGCCCAGCCGCCCCTCAAGCGCGGAAAACTCTACCCGCGAATACCCTCCGAGCACGTTCAGCGTAGGGCGAGAGCCTTCCTCGCCGTAAAGCTGCAAAAGAGAAGTACCAAATCCCACCGACTTGCCCGACTGGAAGTACCTCACCTTGATCTCCGGGCTGGCCTTCTGCCCAACCCTGATTATGAGCCTGAAGGGTGCGGCTTCGGTTAACTCGACTTTGACGAACGCGCTCGAGCCGGGCGGTATGTCCAAGAAAAGCCCATGCTTCCACCCCGCCAGAGCCAATAGCTCGAGTTTGTCGTCAGAAGACCTGAAAAGCTCCCCGGACAGCCAAGGATCGCCCTGGCATTCCAAAAGAGGCCTCGCGACGTAATCGCCTTTTCCAACGAGGGCAAATCCGGCCGTGTCAGGTTTCGGGAACACGGAAGGAAGGGGAATCGCGTAATCGGAATACTTGAGCTCCTCACGATAAACTATTTTTCCGCCTACTTCTTGCTTCCACTTAGGTAGAGGAAGAGCGAGGTACTTTGACTCCGTTTCACGCCTGAACTCCTCGAGGTCTGTCATCTCAGCCCACCGCCCCCTTCATCTCGAGGTCCACGATCCTATTGAACTCAACCGCGTATTCTAGAGGTATCTTTTTGGTCACGGGCTCCATGAAGCCGCGTACCACTAACGCCGCTGCCTCTTCTCTAGAAAAGCCCCTGCTCATCAAATAGAAAAGCTGTTCTTCGGCTATCTTACCCGCGGACGCTTCGTGAGAGACGTCTGAATCCTCATCGTAAACCTCCTCCGCAGGGAACGTGGCGGTGGAGCTAGCGCTGTCAAGCAACAACGAGTCGCACTTGACAGAACTCACGGAACCCTTGGCCCCTGGGTTTACGCGCACCAATCCCCTGTACGTCGCCCTACCATTACCCTTGCAAATGCTCTTAGAGACAACGTACGCAGATGTATTTGGGGCTGCGTGGGTTATCTTCGCCCCCGTATCGAGGACCTGTCCCTCCGAAGCGAGAGACACGTAAAGGTGCTCGGCCCTTGCTCCCCTGCCGCTCAAAACGCTGGCAGGGTAAAGCATGGTAACCTTGCTACCGAGGGACGCCTCAACCCATTCCATTTTCCCCTCCTCCTCTACTATGGCGCGCTTTGTCACGAGGTTGTAAACGTTCTTGCTCCAGTTTTGAATAGTGGTCACCCTCACGCGGGCTCCCTTGCCAACAAATATTTCCATCACACCCGCGTGGAGGCCTCCCTTAAGGTACTCTGGGGCGGAGCAACCCTCGATGTACTCCACCGAAGCACCCTCTTCTGCAACTATCACCGTGTGCTCGAACTGCCCCATGGACGGGTGATCGAATAAGAAGAAGACCTGCACTGGCATCTGCACTTTCACGCCCCTGGGGACGTAAAGGAAGGTTCCGCCGCTCCAAACTGCTCCGTTTAACGCGGCAAACTTATGATAAGTGGGCGGAACGCATCTCGTCATGAAATACTTTTGCAAGAGTTCGGGGTGCTCCTTGACCGCCTCGTCGGTACTCATGAATAAAACCCCCTGCTTCATCAGTTGGTCCTTCATCCTCTCGTATATCACCTCCGATTGATACATCGCCCCGTTACCTGCTAGAAATTCCCTCTCCGCTTCTGGAATACCGAGTGCGTCAAACGTCTTCCTCAGGTTCTCTGGAAGCCCGTTAATGTCGTGAGTTGTCTGGGCCGGCGGCTTGACGTAGTAAGCGAGATCGTTCAAATCGAGCCCGCTCAGATCAGGCCCCCAAGTTGGCAACGGCTTGCTCTCGAACACGGATAAAGAATAAAGCCTCTTTTTGAGCATCCATTCCGGTTCCCCCTTCTCATTGGACAGCTGCCTGACTACACCCTCGTTCAGCCCACGCACTTCTTGGAAGATCTTGGACACTTCAACTCGCCTCCCAGCGTGAATACCCTTCTTGCTCAATTACCTTCGCCAGATCCGGGCCACCTTTGTCGACTATCTTCCCTTCCTTCATCACGTAAACCACGGTTGGCGTGACATAATTCAAGATATCGTAATGGTGGGTGATTATCAGCGCTGAACGGCAATCCTTGGAGAAACCGTTTACGGCCGCTGCCACCACCCTTAGGGAGTCAACATCTAAACCCGAGTCGATCTCGTCCAGTATTGCCACTTTTGGTTTCAACATTAGCATCTGCAATACCTCCGACTTCTTCCCCTCACCCCCCGAGAAGCCCTCGTTTATACCCCTTTCAAGGAAAGAGGGATGAAAGGACAGCGATTGTGCAACAGCCGTAAGGTTCTTCCTGAAATCGACTATGGAAGGCCTGCCTTCCCCCTCCCACCTGGCCCTGAACGCTTCCCATAGCATGTCCTTGAGGGGAACTCCGGGTATTTCGATCTGCTTTTGAAAGGCCAGAAACAGACCCTTCTTGGCGCGGGCGTCGGGTGGAAGCCCAAGCAAGTCTTCCCCATCCAAAGTGGCCTCCCCAGATTCCACCACGAAATCTGGCGAACCGGCCAACGTCAACGCTAAGGTGCTTTTTCCCGACCCGTTAGGCCCCATTACGACGCGAACCTCTCCAGGCGGTAGCTCAAGCGTGACACCATCTAAAATGCGCTTACCATTCTTAACAGATACGCGAAGACCTACGACGGAAAGGCCCTTTTGCATGGGTTTAATCCGTCGGGCGCTATTAAGTATAACGCTGTTATCCCGAGGCTTGGTTTGACGTATCGTAGTTCCCCTCGGACCGCTTGAGCTTCACACGGAGAATGATGCCTTCCACACCTACCACGGTTACCTCATCACCCCTGAGGATTTTATCATCGGAAACCGCGGACCACTCTTCTGATGCCACTACAACAACGCCCTTACCTCCGATGAAGTCCTGCACTGCCTTACCCGTAGACCCGATCAACCTTTCGGTGCTCAGCAGCTTGGGCTTGCTTTTAAGAGCTTCCCTTACCTTATCCAGGTAGAATACCCCCAGGCCTAGCGTTACTGCCATCAACCCAAACTCCACGCCGGTGATCAAAGAAAAGACGGAAGTGCGAGTGAAGTAGCCGGGAGCGGAGGGCGTTGACGGAAAACCGGACGGGGGGACGATGAGCACCTCGCCGTATATGAGGAATAACGCGATAAGGGATATGATTATCCCAGAGGCGGCAAAAAGGCCGTGACCTGCCTTTAGCTCCAAGAACATGAATGCCCCAGCTATGGCGAAGAGCAGGAGTGCCACCGGTGACGCTCCCACGACCCCCATGCCGTAGAGACCTAATATCAAAGAGATGACACCTACCAAAGTTAAGGCCCCCGTGGGGTGATATAGATCGACGAGGATCGCGAAGAAGCCCAGGTCCACTAGGAGTGCGTCCAGCGTTGAATTGCTAAGGTCGTAGCGAAACTGATCAGCTAAGCTGGGCCCGATCACCTTCACATCGGCCCCCACCGGGATCAAGCGCTGGGCCTTCAGCAACGAGACGAGCTGAGATAAGTTGTCGGCGTAGCCGTTCACCACGTGAAGCCTTACGGCTTGAACCCAAGTATACGTTAGACCCCCCTCAGTAGCCGACACGTTCGCGGAAACCATCATACCCGCCGCGGTCCCGTTTCTCCCGTGACTAGAGGCTTCGGAGGAAGCCAGCTCTGCGTACGCTCCCATTATTTTTTGGACGACGTAAGTCGGCTCAGGCGAAGAAAAGATGGGCGACGCTCCACCAAAACTCGACCCGTTCTGAAGATATATGTAGTTAGCCGCTTCCGATATCAGCGAACCAGCGCTGAAAACCCCTGGCGATACTCCATACACGATAAAAGTTCCGTTGTAATTTTTTTCGTAATTATTTATATCGCTTATCATGTTAAGCATATTGGCCGAATCCCCACCCGGAGTCGTCAAAACCAGTATGAAAACGCGATCTCCCTCAGCCTCTGCCAACCTCAGGTTATTTGCAAGATAATCCTGTGAAGCGGGATTTATGTCCATGTTCATACTTATAGCGTAAGTCCCGCTTTGATCTATGGCCACTGCTTGGGCCACCAGCAAGGTCAAAAACACCAACAAAAGCAACAGATCGCGCATGCGTTGACATTACCGGTAGCGTTTAAATCTAGTTAAAACGCGATCGCTTTAACTATCCACAAAAGACCGACCCCTGCCCAGCGCTTCACCAACCCCCTGCAGCGAAGCGCTCACTGCTCCTCTCGCACGCCCTCGCTACAAACGCGGTCGCAAGGGCATAGGCAATTGGCCGCTTTGAGATTCCAGAGCGGAAGTCTGAGCGGGAAGCAGACGAACAAGTGCTACCCTTTACAAAACCCATTTGGACGAATAATCCCTAATTTCGGGCTGAAAAGATTCGCTTGTTGATCAAAGCTTGAGCCTTGGGCTCTTCCTCCAGCTCCTCATCTTCCTAGTGCGACGAACTTTCCCGTCGGTCTTTTGGACTACCCAAACTGGCACTGGCTCGGTCCTCCTGTTGGCCTTGGCGAGCCTCGCCTTTCTGGCGAAAGGCTTGTTTCTACCCAAACGGGATCACCACAAAACCCCTTTGGATCGACCGATTTGCCAAGGAAAGCCACTGCTATCCGAAGAGCGCGCCCAACCCCTCGGCTGCTTCCTCTTCTTCTTTCTCTTCTTCCTTGGGTTCTTCTTTCTTCTCCGGCTGCTTCGCCGCCTCCTCAGGCTTGGCCTGGGGAGCCGCAACCACCGGGGCCACCGGAGCAGCGGTAGCGCTCTTGAGAACTTCGTCTATATTTACATTCTTAAGGGCTGCTACAGTTGCCTTTACCCTAATGTCATCTACCTGTATGCCAGCTGCTTCAAGCACCTTCTTCAAGCTCTCTTCTGTGACCTCTTTTCCTGCCTGGTGAATCAAAAGCGAGGCGTACACGTATTCCATCGTTTAATCACTAAGATTACTCCCCCACCTATTAAGGTTTACCCGCAAGCGGTTGCGGAAAGCGATCTTCGTGAGGTGAAATCTTGGTCCGCTTGGGAAAAGTCCGACGCATGACGGACCCACATACGAGACAAGTCACGACCAACTTACCATGGTTGACCCTGACCCTGGCAGTTTTTCCAGGCGCCAGGGGGACGCCGCAGGTAGGGCAATATCCCCTTTTCAGGTAAAAGGGCTTGGGCAAATCGAAACGCTCACATATGTTCGAAGCCCTCCTGATGTACTGCTTTCCCAATTCGTTCTCGCAATTCGCGCGAGCAAGCTCCAGGTAGTGGTCAACCACGGCATACAACCGCTTCGAGCTCGCGTGCAAGTGGATACCCAATCTGAATCGCTTCTCGGATAAAAGGCCTCCAGCCCTTTTCGCCTAAACGGTGGAGAACGAGACCACTCAAGGAAGAACTGATGACAGTCAAAAAACCCATATACCGCAGGCCACTCTACTGGGATGGAAGGAGCGTTCATAGTCTTAGAGGGTATTGATGCTTCTGGTAAAACGACGCAGGCCCGTATGCTGCGCAACCGCCTTGCCAAAGCGGGCTTATCGCCGTTGCTCACTGCCGAGCCTAGCGAGGGACCGGTCGGAAAGTGCATTAGAAACATCCTGCGCAAAGAAAAACAGGTCCCTCATAATTCGCTAACCCTTCTTTTCACCTCAGATCGTTTCCAGCACGTCGAAACTGTCATAAAGCCCGCGCTTCAGCAGGGTAAATTCGTCATTTGCGATAGATATCTTTACTCAACCCTAGCGTACCAAGGCGGAATGGGAATACCGGAGAGCTACATTCGCGAGCTCAACAAATTTGCCATAAAACCTGACCTCGCCTTCTTTTTAGATGTGGAACCTGAACTGGCAGCGCAACGCCTAGCGCGCTCCAGGCGGAAGCCTCAACTCACCGATGGGAAGGAAATCGAAGAAAAAGCCTTCGAAAAGTACAAAGAGCTAGTGCGCAGGGGTGAACTCATCGAAATAGACGGCCACCGGGACAAAAGAGCGATTTCCGATGATATATGGCGGGTCGTGTCCGACAAGCTCCTAAGTCGAGAACAACCGCACCCGCAACATTTTTACGCGACCCGGTTACCTGGTATCGTATGGAAAGCGACGAAGAGCAGGCCAGAGTACTCAGTTGGATGAAGAAGAAGATAGAAGACCTCGAGAACGAGATTATAGGACTAAAGGCAACCATAAGTTTAATCGAGAAAGCTTCGGCAGTCAAGGGAGAAACTCAACAAAAACCGGTCTCCACGGAGATCAAAGAGGAAGGAAACCCCTCGCCGCCCGTTGCACAACCCGTTGTAGAAAAGTCCAGCCCCAAACCCCCACAGGAAACGGCTCAACCCAAGCCCGAAGCAGCACAAACGGAAACTCCCACAACGCAAATAACCATTGGTGAAAAAAAGGTTGCGGCTATTTTCCAGCACGACAACGAAATCAAGATAGACGTGCTGGTCCCGCTAAACCAGGATACTCCACCGTTTAAATCCTTCTTCGTGGAAAAAGTGCTCAGGGATTACGAAAAGAAGGATAAGCTGAAAGAACAACAAGGTCAAATTCCGACCGGCCAAGGGCTGTCTTACGACGTTTCCGTGGATGAGGATAACAACATAAAACAGATATGGATAAGGAACGTAAACGACCCAAGGAGGACCCGTGAGATAATTTCAACGATCAGGTGGACCATGGCAAGGATGATCGAAAAAGAAAACAAATGATGACCTGACGCCATTCGGATGGCTGCGTTTAGCCGTTAACCGGGTCAGGCGTCCCTTGTTTAAGCGGATGTAGGGCGGGTCAAATCTTTGGCGTGATCGATTTGACGCTCTCCATCGCCACCATGAACATGAGGGGCATCAGCACGAAACTCGTGACCACTATCAGCGCTGTCGGGTTTAAACCAAAGAAACCTCCCCCTATTGTGGAAGCCACCATCCCCATGGTCAATATCGTTATGGGAAGGATCACGAAAAGCGAAATAACGCTCTCCGTCAGTGCCCCCAGATTCTCCAAGAACCTCTCGACGGTAGCCTGCTTATCCTTCATTATTTCCGCCCTCTCGGCATTTATGAAAGACCTCAAGTCTAAGCTACTCTTCGCGCCGAGCACGAAACTGGATATGAAACTGGAGAGTTTCTCGGAGGGGGACCTCTTGGCCGCATTCATAAGCGCGTCGGAAGGAGATAAGCCCAACAACTGGATTTCCTTTATTATGTTATTCACTTCATCAACCCAAACCCCGTATATCCGCCTGTTGTTAAACGAGGCTATCAGTTCCCTCAAAGGAGCCCCGGCTTCCACGTAACTAGCGAACCTTTCCACTATGAAGGGTAGCACGGCTTCTAGCTCCGCCTTCCTTGAGGATTTCTTGGACGAAATGTAAAAGGCGGGCAACCCCACACCTGCCGCGAATCCAATCAGCCCAATCGATGCACCCATCACCAACGAGAAAACCAACCCGCGAAAGAACCAATAGAGAAGCGCTGCCGAAGCCACGAAAGAACCCAAAGCAGATGAGAATATTATCAACGCCCATAGCCCCATGAAGTCTTCCTCGTCGACGTGTATGCCAGCCTTTTTCAACTCCGGGCCGTATTGCCTTATCAGCGGTTTTAAAAAGGAAAGGAAATTCGCGTTATGCTTCGCCCAGTTGGCCGCCCTTACCAACGACGGGTTTCCTACTGCCTGAAAGGCCGCTTTATCGAGACCCGCTTGTGGGCTTTCTTCCGCCCCTTGCCTGGACGACCCAAATTCACCAACATCCTCCGGCGCGACGGGGACGCGAGTGCTCGAGTTATCTCCACCCCCTATTTCGATCGTCACATCGATCTTCTTTTTAAATAGCTCGGTTAGCCTTTTCTTCAAGAAAGCTCACCTGCCTGATTGGACAAACGCGCTTTTATGACGACCTCTTTCTTATTGCTGTAATAGCCCCGCATCACGGAAACAACGGCGCTCCTATCCGTCCTGTGCGTCCTAAGCATCCACTTCAACACCTCGGCCTTGTCTTCGATCTCCAGATACACCTCTTTGAGCGGCCTCTTCACGGAATTGGCTATGGCTTCGACGACTAAACTGTTGCCGTAATCGACGGAGTCCCTGGAGGGATTCCATGTGGCGTAGTTTTGATAGTTGACGCGATTACCCGATGGGTCATAACCGGTTATTTCGTCTATTGAGCTGACCCTCCTGACGTACCCCTTGGGAGTCACCACGCGGCTTATGTGAATTACTGCAGAAACGGCGGGTATGAGGGACGGTGAAACGGATATGGGCGGGCTTATCAAACGGTTGATCATAGAGTCGACGCTATCCGCGTGTATGGTCGTAAGGCCACCGTGCCCAGTCATTATGGATTGGAAGAAGACCGACGCCTCTTCGCCCCTTATTTCCCCCACGACTATGTAGTCGGGCCTTTGCCTCAAGCTCGCCTTTAGTAATTCGAAGAGGGTGATGCTGGACTGCTCACCCTCTATTCCCTTGCTGTGAAGGGATACCCAGTTTTCCCTTTCCAGCCTCAACTCCGGGGTCTCCTCTATGGTGACTATCCTCTCTTGAGGGTCGATGAAGTCAAGCACCGCGTTGAGCAACGTGGTCTTGCCCGCCCCAGTAGAGCCTATGATCACGACCGACTTTCTAGCTTCCAGCAGCTCCCATATATAAGCGGCCTCTCTTGGCTCGAGCACATTCCCCTGGATCATGTCGATTATAGTCAAGGGCTCCGGCCTGAAATTCCTAATGGTAAAAGTCGAGCCTCCACCCGACACCTCCTTCTTGTAAGTTATCAGCACACGGCTCCCGTTGGGTAGTATGCCGTCAACTATGGGTTTGGCCAGGGAGACGTCTTTATTCGCCATGAAGGCCAGTCTTTCAACCATGGTGTCGAGTTCGTCCTCGGTGTTGAATACGATGTTGGTTTGTAGCTCACCGTACTTCCTGTGCACAACGAATACCGGAATGGCAACGCCGTTACAAACCACGTCTTCAACGTTTTGATCCTTCAGAAGGGGAGATATCCTGCCATAATCTATCAGATCCCTTACGAGAAAATAGTAGTACTTGTCAAGCAAAGACTGGTTCAGCTTGATCTTGTTGCGCTTAATCACGTCGAGCACCGCCTTCTTGAGTAGTCCCACGGCCGAAACCCTATCCAAGGTTAGCTGATCAAGGGAAACTACCCATTCCTCCATTAAGTACTTCTTTATCTGGTCTATGACTTTGACTTCATCGGCGTTAAGGCTGGGTTCTATTACCTCGTAAAGCATAGAATTCGTAATTGTTTCCCGCCTTATACCCGCATACGAATAGGGTTCTTCAATCGGATAAACTTCGATGTAGTTCTTGCGTTGTTTGGGAACGTCAGCCAAGGCCACCCACCTCTCCTCCCGCGGGCTCGGGAATTACGCGATGATGCGCACCTAAATCAAGCTGCACAAACAGCATAGCGTTACGAATTTAACCCTTTCGGGCAAAATGACGGGATGAAAA
>JAWDNK010000027.1:0-12939 GCA_046534355.1 Candidatus Martarchaeota archaeon
CTTCAAGACCTCGGAATACAGGGACCTCAAGGGAGGTGAGGAATTCGAACCCCAGGAGCCATCTCCTCTGCTCGGTTGGAGGGGAGCTAGCAGGTACTATGACCCGAAGTATATCGAGGGCTTCAAGCTCGAGGTGCAAGCGGTAAAGAAGGTAAGGGAGGAGTACGGCCTCAAGAACCTTTGGGTCATGATCCCGTTCACCAGAACCGTCGACGAGCTGAGGAAGGTCGTAGAGATCATGGATGCCGAGGGCCTCAAGCGTGGTCCCGACTTCAAGGTGTGGCTGATGGCCGAAATCCCGAGCAACATAATTCTCGCCGATAAGTTCGCCCAGTACGTGGACGGTTTCAGCGTTGGGTCCAACGACTTGACCATGCTGATCCTCGGGACCGACAGAGACAACGGTACCGTGGGTGCCATATTTGACGAGAGGAACTTGGCGGTGCTCAGGGCCATCAAGCAGCTCATAAAGGTGGCTCACCACTATGGCAAGACCGTGAGCGTGTGCGGGCAAGCCCCTAGCGTTTACCCAGAGTTCACCAAGTTCTTGGTGGAGCAGGGCATCGATAGCGTTTCCGTTAACCCGGACGCCGTCATATCTACCAGGAAGAACGTCGCTTCCTACGAGCAGAGGATACTGCTCGACGGGATAACGAAGAAGGGCATGAGGGAAGACCCGGACCTGGCTTGGGATCCGTTCCCCGAGCGGACCTGAGGGGTCTGGAATAAGCTTAAGTAAGATTTTTTATTTATTTCAGAGTAAAGACGAAGGCAAAGCGTTTCTTCGTGGCCTTTGTGTTGGGCCTGTTTTTGGCCGGTCAGGTGGGCCTGGCGTTGGCCACGAGTACTTCCCCCGTTAACGCTTTTTCTCCCCTAAAGCCGATCCGCATATCTTTCCAAACGATCAAGCTCAATTACGGGGATTACGTCGCCGTTTTCGTGGCGCCTCCTGTTTACGATCTGGGAGCCACGGTGCTACCCTACAACATGACCAGCACTTACGACCTTCACGTAATAGCCCAGTACCCGCAATACTTGAACAGCAGTCTCGTGGTGATGATACCCAGCGGTCCGGGTACCTATAACTTGACGGTTACCTTCGTATCGAAGGGCCCCTTCACTTTGCAGTACGGCATAGTTACGCAAAACTACACCGCCTACACCCACCTGGCTGCGACCCCGGTTCCCTTGGCCAGCGGGGTTTGGTTCCTCCCCGTGCTGACGGAGAACTATTCCGCCAACTACACGGCCTACCGCTTCACCGCTAGCGTCGTTGAGATGAGCGACGCCAAGGGTAGTTCTTCTGTGTTTTCTTTTAAGTTCCCCTCGATAGTCTCCATGGCCGTTTTCCTCGTCTTCGCGGCCCTCATGATATACGTGGACGCGTTCGCGTTGACCGATACCTATTGGAAGAGCAGGTCCCAAGAGGGGAGCAAGAAGAGGTGGGTGGGGGTGGCACTCTTGGTTATATTCAGTCTCCTCCTGATTTATTGGAGTATGGGTCTTTTAGGGGTGAGGATCGGTTGAGGTCCGAAGAGGTGTGAATGGTTGAGCGAGCCCGCGTACGACGAAGATGAGGAAGAGTTCGAGAGGGCGTGGTGGTATAAGAGAAAGCGCGCGAGACAGGTCTTCGCCCCCTTGCTTTACTTGACTTCTTGGCAATACAGGTTTTACAGGTTCCTCCAGAAGAGCCCAGAAGAAAGGAAGAAGCTGGTCGAAGCGAGGGCTAAAAAGATAAGAAAGCGCCCGGATTTCCCGATGGTGAGGGGGGAGGACGTAATAGGTAGGGAGGCTGAGCTGGCCAAGGTGATGGTCGGCGTTCACTATCACGTGTTCAGGAACAGGGAGCTGAGGAAGGCTTCACCCATCCCACCACCTAAGATATTCATAGTGAAAGGCGAGTCTGGGGCTGGTAAGAGCTTCTTCTGCGAGGCGGTGCAAAGGGAGGCCTTCGAAGAGGGTTTGAAGCAAGGCCTGATAATCAATTACCCCACGCTTAGGCCGCAGGAGGTTTACAGCATGTGGTACGGCAGCAGCGCGCAGAGGCTGAGCCAGTTCTTCGACGCCGCTTTCCTGCAGGCCAGCGTTATATTCATAGACGAGTTTCAGGCGTTTGGCAAGAAGTTCCAATCCTCGTCGGAGGTGGGGATGGAAGAGACGAGGGTGCAGACCGTGCTTTTGGAGAAGTTCGACGAGCTTCAAAAGAGGAACTACAGGACGGTCGTTTTGATCGCGACCAACGAATACGAGTCCTTGACGGAAACCCTCAGGAGAAGGGGCATAGTTGGCGTCATCGACTTGGACAGCGCCATGAGCAAGGACGTGCTCGTGAAGATAGCGCAGAAGGAGTGCCAGAGGTACGGCATAACTCTTTCTCCAGCGGCCATCGTTAACGCCCTTGAGGAATCGCTCAGGGCCCTGGGGGTTAGTTCCATAACTCCGGCCGACGTGGTGAACGCTTTCCAGGTGGTCGTCAACGCGAAGTCGGCGCCCATACAGGAGGGCTTCCTTCAGAGGCTCAGGGGGAAAGGCGATGATAAGCCTTTGCCTTCCCTGGCCTCGCTGGTGACTCTTGAGGACTTTCGCTCGGCAGCCAGGAAAATAAAGTCTTACACCGCGGGCGAGAAGACCGAGGCGGCCAAGAAATCGGTCATAAAGGTTAGGCCAAGGGAAAGGTATAACGACGTGGGCGGGTTGCACGGCGTTAAGGATGAGATAATGAAAGAGATAGGTTTAGCGCTGAACCCAGACCTGGCGGTAAAGGCCAACTACATACCCCCGAAGGGTTACTTGTTCTACGGGCCGCCCGGTACGGGTAAGACCCTCATGGCAAAGGCGCTAGCGGGCGAGAACGACGTTTGGTTTTACAACATAAGCGGCCCCTCCATAATACAGGGGATGTATGGTGATCCGGAAAAGACCATCAGGGATATATTCGATGACGCGAGGAAAAACGCCCCTTCCATAATATTCTTTGACGAGATGGACTCCGTTGCCCCGAAGAGGGGAACGCACGACCCGGTGATGGATAGGATAGTCTCTCAGCTCCTGACCGAGATGGACGGTTTCGTGCCGCTCACGGGTGTGGTGGTGATAGGTACTACAAACAGGATGGACGTCTTAGACCCAGCCTTGCTGGAACGCTTCACAAAACACTTCGAGTTTCCCTATCCCAGGACGCGGGATGAGAAGAGGGAGATAGTTGAGATCCACCTGCGCGGTTACAAGGATGCGCTGGCCCCGGGGTTGACGGTAGATCAAATACTAGACGTCTTCGAAAAGAAGACGCTTTCTCCCAGAAAAATAGAGGATACGATAAACGATGCGAACAGGCTGCGCGCCAAGGA
Source organism: Candidatus Martarchaeota archaeon (assembly GCA_046534355.1). Classification (GTDB taxonomy): domain Archaea; phylum Thermoproteota; class Thermoprotei_A; order Marsarchaeales; family UBA168; genus UBA168. Next base: position 3,348 of record JAWDNK010000027.1, read on the forward strand.
GCTCGAGGCAATAGCTGAGCTCGTGACGGCGGCCAAAAGGGGAGATGAAGTGGCACTTCAAAACGTCAAGCAAATATTCGCGGCCGACCTAAAGCGGGCATCCGAGGTCCTTGGCTTTGAGGTGAGCGAAGCTGACTTGCAAAGGCTTGAGGAAATAACGCCCTCGAGTTATCCCCTGCGCCTTTACCATTTCGAGAAGGCGCTGGAAGGGGTTGAAGAAGAGGGAGTGGAGGAGGCCAGAGAGATGATAGAGTCAACCGTTAGGGCGGAGAAGCCCGAGGTGGGGAGGTCCTACGGGTTGGTGGCGCTGGGTGAGGCGGCCCAGACGGGATTGGTCAGCGTAATAGAGGTGCTGGTCAATCCGAACGGCAGCGGCAAGGTTTACGTGGTGGGGAGCGAAGCCGGGGAGAGCGTGAAGGCCAGCGCGGAAGATGCCTTCATATACTTGAACTCCATATCCTCGTGGAGGTACAAGAATTACGACGTATACGTTGAGCTGGTGACGCCGGCCAAAGGCATGGAGAAGCAACCCATAGGTTTTGGCGCCTCTGTTCCACCCGTCTCGGGTCCCTCGGCTGGGCTCGCCATCGGGATTGCCATGTTATCGGCCCTAATTGATGTCCCGGTTGACCCCTCAGTCGTTATAACCGGAGCGCTGACGGCAAAGGGCGAGGTCTGGCCCGTAGGGGGATTGGACTACCGCGGCAGCGGTAAGGTGGAGGCAGCGCTGAGGGATAAATACGCGAAGAAGTTGATCATACCGCAGTACAACTACGAGCACTTCGGGGACGTCGGCTTGCAAGACGTTTTGAAGAAGAGGCAAATCGAGGTGGTCCCGGTTCGCACGCTCATGGAGGCCGTCAAGGTCGCGTTGGTCGGTCAACCCGACCTCGATTACATCACGTCGGCCCTTAACGGTGAAGTGGTAGAGCGCGCATGAAGGCGGCCGCGCTGGTCCGGCTTTACGGTGTGGTGCAGGGGGTCGGGTTCCGCTTCTTCGCCCAGAGCCACGCCTACCAGTTATCCCTGACGGGTTTTGCTAGGAATGAGGACGATGGTTCGTTAACCGTATACGTCGAAGGGGAAAGGGAGGCCATAGCTAGTTTCATCGATCGCGTCATCAGAGGTCCTCGCCTTTCTCACGTCACGAGGTACGAGGTTTCTTGGCGCGAGTACACGGGTAAATACGGCGATTTCTACGTGGAGCGATGGGACCGATTGGATAGGATGCCGGCGGCGAGATTACGCGGTGAAGGGGCGGGAAGAGTGCCGTTGGCGCCTGGCGCCCCCAGCGCTTACTTGCTTTTCTTCCGGCTAGGGCATCGCTGCGTTGTCCGGGTACGCGGGGGAAGGGAATTCAAGTTGGAGCCCGGTTCTTACGTATACGTCGGTTCCGCCAAGGGAACGTTGCGGGCGAGGCTTATCAGGCACTTTGGCCCGAAGACGAGGTATTTTTGGAACGTGGACTACCTCACCGGTAGGGTGCGCCCGATAACGGTTCTTGTCCTCACCGGTCATTATGAAGAAAAGATGGTCGCTATGAGGCTCTCCCGCTGCCTCGGTTATATAAAGGGTTTTGGAAACGCCGACGATAAAAAAAGTCCATCCCACCTCTTCTTCGTGAGAGCTGGACTTGGAGAGGCTCTCGACGCCGTCTCGAGTTGCCTTCTGTCGTAACGATTTTAATATCTTATTCATGGCTTCTTCCAGTTTCCTTAATCTGCGCAATTCTTCGCGGATTGCTTCTGGTCCGCCCAAGAGGCCCTGGAGTATGGCGGGGAAGTAGTCATCGTTCAGGAGATCGGCCTCCTGTAACTCCTTCAAGAAGATTAGCTCCGCCGATAGGTCGTAATAGCGGCGGGCTGCTCCTTCTGCGTTGGGCTCAGTCCAGGATCTGATGATGCCCATGTCTTCCAGAATGGCTAGGTGGCGTATGAGCGCCTGTTGTCTCACCCCTACCTCTTTTACTAGCTCGCTCTGATACTTTGGCCCGCCGAGCAAGCACCTGAGGATCTTTCTTCTCGTCTCGTTGCTTAGTACCTCGAGCGGATCCGCGTCCCTCACCCCGTGCGTTCACCTATTGTATCTTTATTTCGTTACCGGGTTTCTGAAGCGGCTCTTTGGGTTTCAGCGTCACTTCGAGGACGCCGTTGTTGTAAGTAGCGCTGGCCGATGACACGTCTACGGGGACATCGAGCGGTATATCCGCCTCGTATTCTTTGTGCTCTCCTTTAGCCTCGACGTGTAGTTCATTCTCGTCGGCTGTGAGGTGTATTTGTTCCTTACTCACCCCAGGCATCTCTATGTAAACCTTGATTTGGTTGTTTTTCTTGTCCTCCATCACGTCGTAGTAGGGTTCGATGGCCTTGGTTTCCAGCAGACCTCTCCTGCTTGGCTTCACGTTGCCGAATTGCTTGAAGACGGGCTTGCCATCAGGTCCGACGCTCACGGAAAAGCCGTAAATGTAGGGGCCAAACGAGAAGTCCTCTCTGCGGATGCGGCCCTTCGCCTCGTCAAATATGCTATCTATCATGGCATCGGCTTCTTCGGATATCCTCTCGAATTCGTCCATCAGCTCGTCGAACCAATCCCTTTCCCTATCTCTTCTTCTCTCCGACATGTTTGGTCTATCACTATTAGTGATAGACATATTTAAGCATATCGCTCTTGGACCAGCTCGGTGCGGGCGGAGCGTTGAACGAACTTTTGAACGGGCCCGCCGAGGCGTCGGAATTCTACTCGACTCGTGGTATAATTTCGGGATCTGCGGACAAATGGATTCACAGGTGGTGTTAAAGGGTCCGAAGTGTTAACTTTTTATGCGAGGGCGCGAGCGAATATATGTGGAAGTTTATTTCCTCGAGGTTCGCTACCAGAGAGGAGAAATTAGCCGTCGCCCGTCTTTTCATACAGTATGGGCTTAGTGTCCGCAACGGTAAGATATACTGCGGAGAGATCGAGATACCTACGGCCAAAGTGGCCGCCGTGGCGCATGTGGATCGCAGGACGGTTACGTCGACGGTCAGGATGATGGAGTCGGATCCGACCCTCTACAAGATCTTTTCGCAGCTTGAGCCGAGCGGTAGTAGCTTGAAAAAGGTGGCCAAGAACTTCAACTGGAGCGTTATCGAGATAACCCCCACCGATGCCTCGAAACCCGGCATCCTATCGGGTGTGGCTTCGTTGGTGGCCTCCAGAAATTTGAGCATAAGGCAAGCCATAGTTGATGACGTGGAGTTGAACCCCAACCCGAAGCTGACGATCGTGGTAGAAGGTCAGCTGCCAGCTGATCTGATATATGAGATTAGGAAGGTTGATGGAGTGGCCAGCCTTAGCATACTTTGAGGAATTCTTATATACGTTGTTCCATTACCCTTAGGATGCTTTCAAGGGTGTCGCAATCTTGAGCGAGACGAGCTTTAGGCACGTGGTTCGGATGGTGGGGTTTGACCTCCCCGGTGACGTGAAGGTACCTTATGCTCTGTCAAGAATAAGGGGGGTTGGGATCAACCTAGCACTGTCGCTTTGCAAGCAGCTGGGTATCGACCCATCCCTGAGGCTAGGGGAGGTGGAGGAGGCCAAACTTGAATCTCTTGAGCGCGTATTAAGGGATAAGAAGCACCCGGCATTGCCCCTGTGGTTCAAGAATAGGCGTTCCGACGTTCTCGAAAATGAGGACATGCACCTCATAGGTTCCGAGCTTTTGATGGGAGTAAGGGGTGACGTCGAGTTGCTCAAGCGTATAAAGTGCTGGAGGGGTGTGAGGCACTCTCTTGGGCTTAAGGTTAGGGGGCAGCGCACTAGGGTCACTGGCCGGTTCGGGCGCTCGGTCGGTGTATCCAAGGGTAAGCTCAAGCAGGCAGCGGCCCCATCGGCTACCCAGGCCGAGCAGAAGTGATCAAGATGGGAGATATTAAAAAGCCAAGAAAAAAGTGGAAGGGCCCCACGAACCCGTGGTTGCTGAGCTCTCTTCAGAGCGAAATGCAGCTCATGGGGAAGTACGGGCTGAGGAACAAAAAGGAACTTTACGTGGCGGAGGCCGTTGCCCGGAAGTACAGGAGGATGGAGCGCGGTTTCTTCGCGCTCCCGCCCGAAGAGAGGGCAAAGAACGAAAGCGAGCTAATAGGCCGCCTTTATAAATTGGGTTATTTGGATTCCCCTCAGGGTACTTCCGATTCGGTTTTGTCCATGGGCGTTGAGGCAGTGCTGAACAGGAGACTTCAGTCCTTGGTGGCGCAGAAGGCCGGTATTTCTTATTTCGCGGCTAGACAACTCATAGTTCACGGTCACGTCCGCGTCTTTGGGAGGGCGATCAGATCTCCTGGAGCGCTGATAAGCCGCGACGATGAGAAGGGAATAGAAGTTCCCGTACCTTTGTTAGAAAAAGTTAAGGGGGAAGCTGGAAATTCAGGGGAAAAAGAAAAATAGGTGATTTGATTTGACGGAAAATTTAAATTGGGGTATAGCGTGGATATATAGCTCCTTCAGCAATACTTTGATTTATATAACAGATATAACTGGAAGGGAGCTCATAGCCAAGAAGTCCGGCGGAGAAGTGGTGAAGGCCGATAGGGAAAAGCCGTCGCCTTACGCGGCCACTCAGGCCGCGATTGCAGCTGCGAGAGAAGCAAAGGAGAAGGGGATAAACGCCCTCAAAGTCTACGTTCGCGCTCCTGGCGGACACGGGAGTAAGACGCCGGGGCCAGGGGCCCAGGCCGCAATAAGGGCATTGTCAAGAGAGGGCTTCTTCATAGGGGTAACCGAGGACATCACTCCCCTACCGCATGACACCACGAGAAGGCCCGGCGGCAGAAGGGGTAGAAGGGTATGAGCGAGAAAGGGCCGTCGCTTACCGTGCTTAGAAGGGATGGCCCTGCTTACCAAGTCCTCTTGGCTGGCGTGAGCAGCGCGGTGGCCAATACCGTCCGCAGAGCTATGATGGCTTACGTGCCAACCCTCGCCATCGATGAGGTCATTTTCGATGAGAACAGTACGTCCTTTTACCGCGAATACATAGCTCATAGGCTTTCCCTTATCCCCATAAAAACCATCATGAGCTACGCGGAGCTCGCGGATAACTATTTCGAACCTAAGGCAGAGGTCGACATGGTGCTCGACGTCAGGGCGACGGGTGACACCACCGTTTACGCCTCTGAGTTGAAGTTCCCCGATGGCAGCGTTGCCACGGATCACCCGAGGATCCCCATCATTTCGATGACGAACGGTCAGAGTTTGAGGGCGGAGATAAGGGCGAGGATTGGGACGGGGAGGGAGCACGCCAAATGGCAGCCAATAAGCGCCGCCTCGGTGGTGGACTACCCCGTGATTGAGTTGAAATCGGAGTGCGATGATTGTTCGAAATGCGCTGAGGCCTGCCCAACGGGCGCCATCGGGGTCGAGGGCGGCCGCCTCGTGGTCAGGGACGAACTCGCCTGCACGCTTTGCGAGGCCTGCGTTGAGGCGTGCCCCGAGGCGATTTCGGTCAAGGGTGATAAGGAAAGACATGTGTTGTCCTTTGAGTTGAATGGCCAGCTGGACGCCCGGACGACGTTCATGACCGCATTGGAAATACTCAATAGGGAGTTAAGTAATATACTGTCTCAATTGGAGGTGCTCGTGAGTGAGGAGAAAGCCAACTAATCCGGAAATAATCGCCTCGATCGCAGCTCTTTACGCCAGCGGTAAGGGGATGATGAAGACTATAGCGGAGGAGCTAGAAAAAGGCTCTGCGACTAGGGTTTGCGTAGACGTAGGGAAGCTGGCCAAGCTCTACGGCGATCACAAGGGTGTGGCGATCCCAGGTAAGGTGCTCGGTTGGGGAGAGGCCGCTATCCCTATGAACGTCGCCGCCGTTTCGTTCTCGAGGAGTGCCAGGGAAAAGATCGAAAAGAGCGGTGGTAGGTGCTACTCGCTTCACGAGTTAGCCTCCTTGGAGGGCGCTCCATCTGGTTGGCTTTTGGTGAAGTGAAAATTAAAAGTGGTGAAGATTTTGAAAAATTTCGTCCCGGATTTGGTCCTTGATGCCACTGGCGCCATAGAGGGGAGGCTGGCCTCTGTGACGGCCAAGGCATTGGTTGAGGGTAAGAAGGTCGCCGTGGTTAACGTCGAAAAGGCGGTCATATCTAAACCCATAGACTCGGTGGTCAAGTGGCTGCAGCCCTGGTACGGGATACACTCCTGGATAAATCCCAGGAGGTACAGCCCCAGAAAGTACATGACCCCGGAGGGCTATTTCAGGACCTCCGTGAGGAATATGCTGCCTATCGACCAGATGAAGGGAAGGGAAGCGTACAAGAGGCTAAGGGTATACGAGGGGGTTCCTCAGGAACTGTCCTCTTTCGTGGCAGAGAAGAAGGAGGAAGTGCTCTGGCACGGAAAGGAAGGCCATTCCACTACGCTTTTGGAGTTGGCCGCTTATTATGGCAGGAAGAGGGTTGAGCACGCTTGAGCGAGACCGCTGCGGTAAACAAAGTAGTTGTGGCTTCAGGCAAGAGGAAAAAGGCCGTGGCCAGGGCGGTGATCAGGCCGGGCGCGGGACGCTTCTTGATCAATGGGTACCCCATGGAGCTTCACCCGAACTCTCAGGTGAGGTCTCAGCTTAAGGTCCTTTACGAGGCTCTCAGGCCGTACAGCGACAAGGTAGACGTCGAGGTGACGAGCGAGGGTGGAGGCTACATGGGGCAATACCAGGCCAGCGTTTATGCCATAGCCCGGGGTATTTACCAGTTCTTCGACGGTGATGAGTCCATCAAGAGGGCGTTACTGGAATTTGACCCGCACGCCCTAAGCGGGGATCCGAGGGAGAAGGAACCCAAGAAGTTCGGTGGCAAGGGCGCCAGAAGGAGGTTCCAGAAGTCTTACAGGTGAGGTGTCTGCTGTGCTCTTCCCCGTTAGGTGCTTCACGTGTGGGGCGGTCATAGGGGACAAGTGGGAGGACTACGAAAAAGGCATAAAGGAGGGCAAGTCTCCGGCTCAGGTACTGGATGAGTTGGGAATAAAGAGGTATTGCTGCAGGAGGATGTTCCTAACGTATTACGACCTGGCCGACCAGGTGGTGGAGTACTCCAGAAAGGGAGAACCTTAAAGGTCGCGAGATGACAAAACTATGTCATCGTCTTCCGATGAAACCGAGAGGCAGAACATAGAAGGCGAATTACTGGTACCTCAGGAGACCTACATGCTGAGTGGTATACACATAGGGACAGAAGCTGAAATAAGGGCGATGAGGGGATTCGTTTACAAGGTGAGGGATGACGGTATACACATATTCGACCTGAAGAAGATCGACGAAAGGATAAGGGTGGCGGGTAGGATGCTGGCGAGGTATGAGCCAAGCAGCGTTTTGGCGGTTGCGGCGTCCCGCTTTGCCGTAAGGCCGGTCCAACGCTTTGCCGAGTTCACGGGCGCTAAGGGATTCGTGGAGCGCTTCACGCCTGGAATGCTTACGAATCCCAACCTCCCCGGTTACATGGAACCGCAGGTAATCCTTCTTTCGAATACCGAGGGAGGTAGCCAGGTGGTGTCCGAAGCCGCGCTGGCAGGCATCCCCTTGGTGGCCTTTTGCGATAGCAATAGCCCCGTCGATTACGTTGACCTCATAATCCCCATGAACAACAGGAGTAGGAAGTCGCTGGCCTTGGCATATTGGCTTTTGGCCAGACAAGTGCTTCGCGAGAGGGGACAGCTGGGCGCCCAGGAAGACCTTCCGGTCTCCCCAGATAGTTTTGAAACGGAGGCCGAGGAGGGGGGCGTTGAGCGAACGGCGCGAATCCGGCGGGCTTACGGTTTTGAAGATTGGCGGCAGCGTTATAACCCATAAGGAATTGGAATTTTCTCCAAACGGCGAAGCCATAAAGCGTTTGGCGGGTGAACTTTCGGCCTCTCTGGCGTTGGGGCGCCTGCTGATCGTGCACGGTGGAGGTTCGTTCGGTCATCCGGTGGCCTCCCGTTATTCGTTGAAAAGTGGGTTTTCTTCCGGCGCCCCAGCAACGGCGTTGATCGAGGTTGAGGAAGCCATGAAGGCTCTGAACGCGCTCGTGGTAGAGGAGTTTTTGCGGGCGGGCCTCCCGGTCTTCGCCGTGCAAAGCTTTGTAGTCTTCAAGGCCAAGGGAGGGGAAGTAAGTGCGTTGAACGCTGAAATTTTTTCTAGGCTTCTCTCATTTGGCCTAATCCCAGTTTGCTACGGCTCGTTGGTCTTGGACGATGAGCTCGGATATACGATTGCCTCTGGCGATGATATGGCCGTGAAGCTGGCTGTCGAACTCGGCGCCCGTTCCCTCGTTTTTGTGAGCGACGTGGAAGGGGTATACGACAGGGATCCGAAGATTTATGAGGGCGCTAGGCTCCTAAAGGAGGTCAGCCTTTCTCGCGATCGCCCGGAATTCGGTGAGGTCAGAGACGTGACCGGAGGTATAGGTAACAAGCTTAAAAAGGCGGGACCTGCTGTGGAGGCCGGAATAGATGTAAGGGTGGTCAGTGGTGTTGTGCCAGGGAGGCTGTCCTCAGCGCTGAAAGGCGAAGACGTTGGGACAAAATTGATCCCGTAGGTGCTGAAGATGGGCGACTTGAACTCGTCTGTTGCGGGAAGGAAAAGGGACCACATAAGGATAGCGTTGGGTGGGGACGTGGTACCTCCCAGGTTTAGGGATCAGTTCGACGAGGTAGTCCTGATCCACGAGGCGCTCCCTGAAGTGAGTTTCTCCGACGTGGACACGTCCCTCGATTTTCTCGGTAAAAAGCTATCCGCCCCGCTCTTGGTGGGGGCGATGACGGGGGGAGAGGCGGGCACTGACATCATAAATGCCAACCTAGCCGAGGCCGTGGAGGAGCTGGGGCTGGGCATGGGTGTAGGAAGCCAGAGACCGGCCCTTACGGATCCTTCCGTGGAGTATACATTCAGGATCGTCAGGGATAGGGCCCCCAAGGCCTTGCTTTTGGCGAACCTAGGGGGTTCAAACGTCTTCAAGATGAAGCCAAGCGAAATCCGCAGGGCCGTGGAAATGATAGGGGCTGACGCGCTCGAAATCCACCTGAACATGTTGCAAGAGCTCGTACAGCCGGAGGGCGAGCCGGACTTTCGTGGGCTAGAAGAAAGCCTCGACGCGATATGCGATGAAGCAGGCGTCCCCGTCCTGTTGAAGGAGACCGGTTCGGGCATCTCCATGGAGACGGCCAAAAGGCTCGAGGATAAAAAAGTGTTCGGATATGACATAGGGGGTGCTGGGGGGACTTCTTTCGCGGTAATCGAGGGTAAGAGGCGCGATGACGACCTGGCCCTGCCGTTCTTCGATTGGGGGATACCCACGGTCGCTTCGTTACTCGAGGTCAGGTCGGTCAGCGATAAGCCCATAATCGCTAGCGGTGGGCTCAGGAACGGGTTGGACGCGGTGAAGTCCTTGGTGCTCGGCGCTACGGTGGCCTCTATGGCTCGCCCCTTGCTGAGGCCAGCCACGCGCTCTTCCGAGGACGTTAAGCGGGTCCTCATCACGGTCCAAAAACAGATGAGGATGGGTATGGCATTGGTGAACGCCAGGAACGTGGGCGAACTAAGGAAGACGAAGTACGTGCTACTTGGTAGCATGGAAAGCTGGGC
>JAWDNK010000028.1:0-12611 GCA_046534355.1 Candidatus Martarchaeota archaeon
CCGGTGGGACGAAAACCGGGCTCTACTCTTATAACCGCCCTCACTTTTTTCTTGATACAGCTTTGAAAGCTCTGGTGACTGGCACTTCGGGTTTTATAGGATATAACGTGGCGGCCTGGCTTAGAGAAAGGGGATACGAGGTGCTGGGGGTTGACGTGGCGGAAAAACCTGAGGACCTCTCAGTCCGTCATGCCAAGCTCGACCTCACCGATAAAAAGGCAGTCGATTCGCTGTTCGACCAGGAGAAGCCCGACCTGGTTTTGCACTACGCGGCGATCACGACGTTGTCTACCACCATCAAGGATCCGTACTCCGCCTTCTTGGTTAACGACGTTTCGACGCTCAATCTGCTAGATTCGTCATCGAGAGTTGGAGTGAAGCGTTTCGTGTACGCCAGCTCGGTGTTGGGCAACACCAAGGTTTACGTCAGGTGGGGCAACAGGGAGATGAGCGTGCCCATATCTTCCCTTTGGGATATCCCGCTTGACGGGATAAGCGCTAAAACCGTTGACCCCGTCAGTGGCGCGGTAACGTACGCCCCCATCGCATCGGTCATAAGGCACAGGCTCGGAAAGAAGGACCTTTACAGGCTTTGGTACAGGGGAGAAGGCGAGAATTCGGTGGTGGTTACCGGCGATCACTCGGTCTTCGTGCTCGGCGAGGACGGATCACTGGTCCCACGGGAGGTTAGGGATTTGGAGGCGGGGGATGATTACTTGTACCCCGCCAGCTCCTCACCGGTTTCGTCGGAGGGTGGGTCGGATATGCGCTCCTCGCTTAGTCAGGGGGTCGAGATTACGGAACTGGAGTTGATCAGCGAAGAGGAGCTTGCCTCGATGAGAAAGGAAGGAGATTTCGATGGCTTTGTGTATGACCTATCAGTCCCCAGCTCGGAGGCGTTCTTCGGCGGCGATTACCCGGTGCTGCTTCACAATTCCTCCAACGTTTATGGGGTGCCCGCCAGGAACCCGGTTAGGGAAGACGATCCCTTTTCCCCCAGGGTGCCCTACGATCACACGAAGGTCGTGGCCGAATACATGATATCCGCGTTCGCCGCCGCTAGATCTCTGCCGTATTCCATAACTCGTTCTTGGTTGATATTTGGCGAGCATGACAAACCTAACAGGGCCATACCCATATTCATAAGGAAGGCCGTTCACGACGAACCGATAACCCTTTACAACGCTGGTAGAGACGTGACTGATCCCTATCACGTTAGCAACTACCTGCATGCCCTGGAGGTAATCCTGGGAAGCGAGAAAGCCGTGGGTCAGGCCTACAACGTGGGCACCGGAAGCCACATGAGCGTGGCTCAGATGGCTGAGGCAATAGTCGAAATATTGGGTAGCCATTCCAAGCTGGTGATGGCCGGCCCCAGGACGGAGCTAGAGGCCCAACCGCAGGTGAGTTACCCGAGCATCGATAAGCTGACGGGATTGGGCTACCGGCCCGTGACTACTTTCCAGGAAGGCGTCCTGAGGACCAAGGAGTGGATGGAAAAGAAGGGTTTGCTTTGATCCGACCGGCAGTTTTTGTCTAACGAAGTAAGGCATGAGAAAGGAAGAGAGAAAAACAGAGAAAGCTTGAGCTTTTGGTTGAGAGGCCGAGAAGTGGATGCGGAGGAGACGAAATTAAAACCTACCAGTTTTACCAAGCCTTAAATCGGTGCTTCGAGTTCAAGCGGCTGTGAGGAGCCTATCTCACCCTGATCCGTGATGAGGGTAGCTAAGCCGAGCCCGCTCACCTTCCGAGGGGCGCTTTCCTGCCGGTTTTGCTCGGAAGGCGGGGTTATTCGAGCGCAATAAAGCGAACGACAGCCCTCGCGTTTCAGGGGCGGGAGGGGGGAGGTCGGTAACATCAGGACGGTCCATCTTTCGATTGAGGCCGTGGGTAAAGACCGGCATCCATAACCACCCTCTTGATCTCGAGGGGTTCATCCGAATTTGGCATGTTCTTGGCGTCGACCGTCGCGACCGCCAGAGCTACCGCCTCCCCCCTCCGGGTCATGACCACTACTTGCGTCCCAGGGCCTATGCCGGCTTCGGCGCTCAGCAGATCGTTCCCCCTTATCTTTGCGCCGCGGCATACTGGGTCCACGGCTTCGTCCGATATGACCACTTTTGGGAACGAAGCGAGGGCCTCCTCGACGGGCCTTACGACTTTCCTTATCGGCCCCTCATCTCCAGCCTTTAGGTCTTGGACGGCCGAATAGACGTCGTAGAGGTCAACCGATTTCTTCTCGTCGAATACCCCGCTCTTGGTCCTCCTCAACTCCTCCATGTGGGCCTCCACGCCCAGCGCGTAGCCCACGTCCACGCAGAGCTTGCGCATGTAAGTCCCAGGGTCGACCCTAGCCCTGAAAAGTACGTATCTGCCGTCGATCTCTAAGACCTGGATCTCGTATATGTTCCTGATCCTCCTTACCCTTTTAACCGAGGACCTGAGCGGTGGTCTTTGATATATTTGCCCTTGGAATTCCCTCAATGTCTCCCTTATCTTTTCTTCGTCGACGTCGCCGTGAAGCCTCATGAGGCAGACGTACTCCTTATCGGAGTCTATGAGGGGTTTGAGAACTCTGGTAGCGTTTTCAAGCGCCAGTGGTAACACGCCGGACACGGGGGGATTTCCCCGGCGTTTGCCTCAAGGGTTCCCCCATGCCCAACCTTTTTTAGCCCCAACATCCTTTTTACCCAGGCCGAAACCTCGTGGCTGCTCGGGCCACTGGGCTTATCGAGGTTGATGATCCCCAGGGAGAGGTGCCTGTTAATAGGCCTCCCCAAAGGGTCTTCACCATACCTTGGTTCCCCTCCTTCATCTTCCCTGAAGCGCAAAAAATCCGTCACTCTGCACCGCTTATGTTGGAGCTTACACTTATAACCGTACCGACGGCATGGCTTCGAATCGCGGTGAACCGTCCTGCCCTTACAAGGAGCCCTAGGTCCCTAAGCCCGCGAAAAGTCAAAACGCTTTTTATCGCACCGTTTTGTATCGAGTCGCACCGTGATGATTTGGTTGCGCTGAAGGTCAGCCCTTGGTCGGACCGCGATAACAGGTGTGGCCGCTTGTTTTCCCTCGCTGACGCTGATTCTTGACGGCTTCGAATACCGTCGCAGCGATGCGATCTAGGTCATCGCTCCTTTGGTTTTGGCGCTGGCAGCGGCCGAGGTATTTCGCCCTCGTGCTTGAAGTCAAGCGCATTACCCGTGAAAGTGGATGTGATCGAAAAAAGAAGGCGAGCCTCGCCCCTTCAGGGCGGGGGAGGGGGTGGAGGAGGTCAGGTTGAATACCCTCTTCTTAACCTTTTTCCCTGAACGTACGCGGCGTACACGAATCGCGTGTCCACGTCCTTCGTTATAATATAATGCAAGGAGTACCGGTGCGCCTGCCGGCGGTGACCTCGTACACCTCACCTCTGTGAGGTGGCTCCATCCTCAACTTCTCCTCTTGATTTTTTCGTGACGCCTTAAAAAATCCATCACCACTTCTTTCGTATCGCCTTCTGAAAGGTTGGCCGTGTCTATCACGAGGTCGAAGGCGCTCAAGTCTTTTACGTCATACCCGTAGATCGCCTTATACCTTCTGACCTCGCTTTCCTCCCTGGTGGAGTTCTCGGTTATTGCCCTTTCCAGCGGGATACCGTCCCTTTTGGCTATCCTCGCGTACCTCACGTCCCTGGGGGCCTTGACGTATATCCTTATGCCCTCCCTTATCACCCACGCGGTTAGGTGGCCATCTAGGACTACGTCACCGCGGTCCTCCTCCTCACGCGTGGCTTCGTCGACTGCTCTATCTATGCTGGGATCTCCCTCGGCCAGGAGGCTGAACTCGTCGATGCCGAGTCCTCTTTCTTGAGCTGCCTTGCGAAATATCGAACCGGCCGACACGTAGCGCAGGCCGAATGTCTCTGCGATGGCCTTGGCGACGCTCGTCTTGCCTGAGCCAGGGGGACCGCTGACCGCTATCACGACCAAGCCGGTTCACTTGATCAGGGCAACTATTTGGGCCGCTGCCTCTCCCGCCTTCCCCTCTTCGTTCTTCACGAAGACCACGGAAGCGCCGGACAGAACGGCTGAAGATATCGCCGCCTGCCTGTTAACCTCCATTGTGAACCGCAGCTCTTCGGCGGTCAGGTCATCGCTCCTATTTCTTATACCCTGGTCTTTGGCCCTCCTGCTGATCACGGCCTGGGGATCCGCCTCGACGACGACTATGTGATTCGGGTGAAGCGCCTTCACGACTGGTTCTGGCAGCCCGGGCCAATAGCCCTGCGACGTCTTGATTATGGCGTGGGTGTCGAGTATCACGGAAGAACTCGAAGCCCTCTTCGCTATATCTCTTGCCGCCTCGGCCTGAAGGGCCATTTGCGTATCTACCCTGAGCTTCCTTATCTCGTCGCGGTTTTCCACCAGCCCTTGGGAAAGGGCCAGCTCGAGCATTACGTCGCCGAAGTTCAGCACCTGAAATTGGAGGCCCGCCTCCTTTGCCTGCCTAACTGCCTCGTTTATTACGGTGGTCTTCCCCACGCCGGGTACGCCTACAACCACAACGACTTTCCCTGCCATAAGCTACTGGGGGACCAGGACTTAAGCATTCAATGGACCGCGAGAAACGCATAAATCCCCTAGCGTCGAAAAGTGGTGTTCCCCGCTCCTTCCGTTTTAGCCTTGACTTTTGCTGGCCTGGCCGCCCTTCAAGACGCCAGAGATAGGGAGGTTTCCGACTTCTTCTGGGTGGTTTCGATACCGGCTTTGGCCATCCTTTTCCCCCTTTTCTACGGGGGCTTTCTGGTCGAACTCGTCCCCGCCGTTCTAATAATCCCCATTTCTTACGCCGTGTCGCGGAAGGGGCTCCTGGGAGAGGCTGATCCCTTTGCCCTCTTGGTCTTGGCGCTCGGATTTCCCCAGCCACTGGGGGTCTTCCCCGCTTATCTCCTGATTTTCTTTTTGGGTTTGGTGTGCGAACTTGGGGCCTTCGCCGTCATCATCCACGGCCGGAGTGGTAAAGGGGCTCCCTCACCGTTCACTTACGCCGTCAAGAAGTCCGAGTTGAACGTTTTCTGGCTGCCGAGGTTGGAGGACGGGAGCTACGCGTTCGACATAAACGATCCCCGTCCGTTCAGGCAGTTAATCGAAGAAGCCAAGGAAAAAATAAAGGGGGAGTGGGTGTGGGCGACGCCCATTTTACCCCTTCTGCCTTTCCTATTTGCCTCGTCGCTGGCCGTCTTCGCGCTAAGCCTTCTGACCCGACCGGCTCAGGCCTCTTTGACCCCCTTCACAGCGTAAGTCTTGAACAGAGCCAATTCCTGGGTGGGGCCGGTTATCTCCAGCTGGAACTCCCGGGAGGTGCCCGTGTAAGAACCAGACCCGTATCCCCTCCAGCACAGGAATTCCCAGTCCTTGCCCGCGAGGGCGGAAAACTGGAGCTCTGAGCCCGCCAGGTACCACCCCGAATTCGGCCTCGCGGTGCCGCCACCTTCGGGGTAAGTGCCGGTTTCGACCCAAAATTGCGTAGGAGAATAAGAGAACACCAGGGCTTCGCCTTGCCGCGTGGCCGTCGGAGAGTAATAGGTGCCGCCCACTTCAACGGGCAGAGCGCGGACCGCCTGCGCCTCGAGTTGAACCGCCTGGAAGTCCTGAAGCCATGCCGAGCCCCCTGGATAAACGACTTCGGCGCTGGCTCCAGGGGGTAAGCCTACCACCGATACCCAAGTGAGCTGACCTGAAGAAGAACCCGCGCCCGTGGTGGGAGAAGTCAGCGATCCGCCGTTTTTCGAGGCCCCAACTGTGGTCCCCTCCGACGACTGGCCGCTGCGATCACTACCGGAAGCGCTCGTGGTCGCAGTCGTGGTCGTGGTGGTGGTCGTGGTCGAGCCGGTGGTTGCGCTGGTGCCCGTAGTGATGGTTGCAGCGTTCGTCGTGGTCGGGGTAGTGCTCGTGCTTGTGCTCGAGGCCTTAGTTTCGTTTCCGCTTCCCGAGTTGTACCCGCTCGCGGTGGTTGAGGGTTGCCCGCCCGAGGAGCCGCCGTTTCCCGGGGGTGCTTCCACATTTAGATAAGCTACGGCTTTCCCCTCCGGCTGAAGCTCTGCTGAGTACCAAACCACCAGAGCTGCCACCAAATCCCCCGCTTTGACGCTTGGTACTGTGACCTGAAAGGAGGATGGTGAACTGCCGTATGCTATGGCCCTCCCCGACCAAAATACCTCGTAAAGGGGGTGCTCGCCGTTGTGAACCCATATTAAGACTTTCTCTCCCGGCGAGGCTTGGGTTGGATAAAGGTAAACCCCGGATGCGCTCCCGTTGACGCGGATCACGTTGCCGAGGGAAGTCACGAGGTAAACGGTACTTGGGCAAAATCCAAATAGAGAAGTAAGGTTCAGGAGGGCATCCCCGGCTACGGTTATGTTGAGCGGCTTAACTTCGACTCTGGGGCTGGGCACGAGCGCGTAAACGAGTATAGCTGAGCCGTTGAGCTGCAGAACCGGGTAATCGTCCTTCCCGACCTTCAGTGCTACCTGTTGTTGCGACTTTTCGGACAGGAGCGCTTCCCCACGGGTTTGGTCTTCGGCCCCCCGCAGGGCAGAGGAATAGGCGTAGAAGGTAAGACCTGCCACGGTTGCCAAGGCTAACACGAGCAGGAGGGAGGCCAACAGCGAGGCTATCCCACGGTGCCGTTGCCGATAGGGCTTCCGGTCATAGGTAGAAATCAAACTCCACTCCTCCGTTACCCAAGAGGACCACGGAATCGCCCGTGCCGTAAACGGTGACCGGTTCGAGCTTCCCCGGCGGCACGGTACCGTTGGCCGCTACCAGTTTCCCGCCTACGAGGGCACGGGTGACCTGGAAGGGGTAACTGCCGTAATTGTACAAGTAAAGCTTTATGATTCCTCCACTCTCCTGCCAGTATACCAGAGAGAGCATTTGCTGGCTTGCTTGCGCCTCTTGAATCCCCTCGGATATGGCATAACCCGACTGTTCCCTGATGTACCGTGAGAAGTCGGGCCAAACCAGTGCAAAGCCGGCCAGGGTTATGGCGAGAACAAGCAGAGCGCCCATTACCTCAGATAAACCCTTACGACTCTTCATACTAGCGTTTCATCCGTAGAATGATTTCCCGCGCTAATATCGCGGCCCTTAGGTCTTCGGGAGCGGCCTGGAGTGATCGGAGCGGAGAAGGGAGATATGGAGGGATGGAGGGATGGAGGGGATGAGAGGAGAGGGGAGGAGAGGGGAGAAAAAAAGCAGAGATAAGCGCGCTTCTTCGCTTTGCGGCTTGCGTTCTTCCTTCGCTGGGCGCCTGGCGCCTTTCCAGTGTGGGTTTGGGCGGATTTGCAGACTCTCCAAACACGTCGACGGGAGTGCAGTTCCATAGGCTCATGAACTGAACCCTGAGGCGCTCGCAAGGCCCGTAGAAGAGCAGGGGGCCATTTTCGCAGCCCGCTAACCCCTTGAGGTCCTGTATCAGGGATAATTTCTCCTCCTCAGACATCTTGTTGAAGTCATCTACAAACTCCTCATCAGACTCGAAAATTATCATATGCATATCACGCGCTAGCGTTTAACCATTACCCCGTGCGCGAATTCGGCCTGAGGGCCCGCGGCCCGAGCTCTATCCCCGGCCTTCCAGGCGCCTTTGCGTTGCGATTTGAGCGAAACGGGCGAATTCAACGGCTAGGGTGAGATGAGCTGAGCGGAGCTGAGCTGAGCCTAGCGGAGCGGGGCTGGGCAGGGCAGGGCCGCGATGCGATGAGATCGAGTTTGAGTTTCGCCGTGTTGTAGTTCGCCTCACTCCCCCTTTTACGCTCCACCTCGTTAATGGCATGCGATCCACTCGTTTGGGTCTCTCCGGTTTGCTCGGGAAGCGTTTGCGCGGTTGCTGCGCGCTTCCTGCTTTTCCGCCCTTCGGCTTCTTCCCCAATCTTCGTTTTGCAACCTCAAGGGATTTGACGTTTGATTTGTTATTGTTTGGCTTTTTTGTTTTTGTTTGTCTTAACGCGCTGGGTGGCTCGGCGGGGATGAGCGAGGTTGAGGTTACGAAGCCGGCGGGTCTGGGGGTTGGTTGCAATAAGAAGGCCAGCTCCGGGGAGCTGAGGATGACCTTTTTCCCTCCCAAGACCAGCTTGTTCGTCATGCCCGAAAAAGCGCAGTTCAGCAGGCCTTCATCGCCTCTGAGCTTGGCCTCGACGCTATATAGTTCGAACTTCGCCTTTTCCTGCGCCAGAGGTATTAGGGGGTCGAAGGCTTTTTTCCAGGCGTTGGTAAAGAGTGGTCCGGGCCAATCCCTTTCGGCGAAGCGAGCCACGAGCTCAAGGTCCTTTTTGTTCGCCGGCTTGACTTCCAGTTCTAGCACCGTCCCGCGGAACAGCTGGGAACACTGAGCTAAGCGATCTGAGATGGACGGCCAAGGTTTTCCCAGATCGAAAAGGGGGACGGGGAAAGGTAGGCTTAAGCCCATCCTTTTCGGTTTACGCACCCCTCCTTCCCCTCCAAATAAGACGGCCTGGGCGTCCCCCGCGGGCTTTCCAACCGAAGCCTTGCTTAGCGGTAAGAGGGACGCCAGCGGCAACCCGATTTGGAGGAGGGGCGGCTCGCGCCGCAGCTCCAAGAAAACCCTCTTGTAATCGCCAAAAAGGATCACTGCCCTGAATTCCTCGGAGAAGTCCACCAGGGGTCTCAAATCTATCTCCTGAGTGCACACGAGTTCCGCAATGCGGCGCTCAGGCGTTTTGCCTCCCTCTTCTCCTTGCGTCTGGAATTTCTTATTCAACCGCGGGCCACCTCGCTTCACCCCGCTCCCTCGGGCGCGCAAGCGCCGTGCGGGATCTTCCCTCCCTCCCTCCATCCCCTCCCCCTCGCTCCCCTCGTACAACGGTTTAAGGCGGTCCAGTGCGGGCCTCATATGAGAGAGGCCTCCTCGTCCGTGGGTTTGACCTTGATGGGGATCCTCCTCCACTCATCTACAAGCAAGGCCTGAGAGAAACCGCTTGCCCTCGGCGACTGTATGTGGGTCAAGAAGTCTATTTCCCTCTTCCCCAGCCTTAGGCTTTTGGCCAGTTCCGCGACGGCTTCCTCGTCCTGTTTCATGATCACCTTCGTAGCGCTGTTCTCCAACACGGCGCGACCCGCCTCATCGGAGAGGAAATCGGAAGGCCTTTGCGACGCCACCAAAAGCAGCAGGTTTAGTTTCCTGCCGAGCCTCGCTATTTCCTCGATTGTCGAATGCCTTTTTCCGCCCAAAAGCATCCAGCCCTCGTCCACGACGAGCACCTTTGGTTCGCCTGTAGGTGCCCGCTTGATTTGGTCCCAGGCTGCCGCCAGGGCAACGCGGATGAGCGCCTTGCTCTCCTTACCTTGAGGGATTTGCACCACAGACCTCTCGGGCAGAGAAAGCCCATCACCTTGGCGCGGCGAGATCGCCTGCCCTAAGGGTCCCTCCATAAGCGACCTCAGCGCTTGGGCGATCCCGCGCGCGTCGGCGTCGGTATCATCCCTTAACAATTCCAAAAGCGAGGCCATGGATTGCGCCCTTGACGCCTTGGCCTCCAGGAGAACCCTTTCCCTACCCGTCAGCTCCAGTTCGCCGGCGAGGAGGTCAGAAAGTTCTTCCGCCGTGAGGACCGAGACGGGGTCGAAAGCCGATTGGCCTAGGTCCACCTCAGATGCCCCAACGGCCTTGGCTACGCTTCCGTATTCGGCTTGAGGGTCGATGATTATCAGCCTGGGGGACGGGGTAACCCTTCCTTCTCTGAACAACCTCAGCAGCAAGAGCTTCATGAACGCCGACTTACCGCTACCCGAGGGGCCGAGCACAGTGACGTTGAAGTTTCTGCGGGAAAAGAAATCGTAGACTACGGGTGAACCCG
Source organism: Candidatus Martarchaeota archaeon (assembly GCA_046534355.1). Classification (GTDB taxonomy): domain Archaea; phylum Thermoproteota; class Thermoprotei_A; order Marsarchaeales; family UBA168; genus UBA168. Next base: position 9,860 of record JAWDNK010000028.1, read on the forward strand.
TCAAGGCGTTCTGGCCCAACTTTATGCCTCCCCTCTCGTTGACCTCGTAAGAGGAAAAGGGAAAGAACAGTTTTAGGGTGGAGCCGGGGACGAGCAGCGGCGGTTGCCTTATCCTCGATACCTTAAGACGGCGGGTCGTCGCCCAAGCCCTCACACCCTCTCCCAAAAAACGGACCTCCAGTTTAAACGCCCCCTCGGCCTCAGCGCGCGATATGACGTAATCAGCATCCGATGCTTCAGACGCCATCCCCTTGATCGCCGACGTCAAGCTTCTCCTGCGCTCCACCCACCTCAGGTCGTCAACCCTCTCTAGGTCCATGATGACCGATATGCCGCGGTCGAAGGCAGTACTGAGGAAGCCCGTCTCCAAGTAGCTGGGGACGTCCGCCAAGTAGAAACGCTTTTCCTTTGAGCGACCCCCGGGGCCTTCCGTACCTCCCTCGGCCTGCGCGACCACGGAGAAGTCCAGCCCGAGCGCCAGGAGCTCCCCCTCGAAGTCCTCTCCCCGATTGGGGAGGTTCGATACGGTGAACCTCGTCCCTCCGCCAGGATCGACCGCGCACTTTATCCGTATCCCCCCGACGTGCTTGGCCATCGACACGAAGAGTTCCTCTACTCTCTCCCTGTCCTCATCATCTAGCAGTTGGTACGGTAGCGGTTGAACCTCCACTTCGGTCATTGCCCTTCACCAAACCAAACCCACGACGAGCTGGGCGTTGCTGCCCTCTGGGACGAGGGTTAGCGCCTCCGTTCCGCCCGGCGGAAAGCAGTAAAAGGCGTACTCGCCAGAGCCATCGGTTAGGCTTTCGCCCAGCTTCAGCGCCCCCGCGTAAACGCGGAAACGGGTGAAGGCCAGAGGAGAGCCGTCCGAGGCCAGGAGCCTTCCCACTATTTTGATGGGCCTAGCACCCCGAGGCAGGCTCCGATCCGCTCCCGATTGCCGGAGGGTCTCTTCTCTCCCCTTTGCTTTTGCGGTTACACCCATCTTAACCTTTGCTTTCGCATCCCTCTTCGCCTCTTCGTTTCCGCCACGCCATCCAAGGTCTGGATGGTCGGTAGCTGCCAGTGCGGGTGTCCTATCAGCAGACCTTTCGCTGGCCTTGGTGCGAATCCCCTCGATGGCCTCCCCCTCGCTGCCCGGTCTCTGCTGGGCGCGGCGTTCTTCGTCAACGGTTTCGGCGCCGGGTTCCGCGGCCCTATCCCGAGCTTTTTCTTTGCTTTGAGTTGGAGCCGTTTCTTCTGCTCTTTTGCTCTCTCCCTTCCACTCCTCCCCCCTTTTCTCTCTCCGCATCGTCGCATTTGTGCCGGCCCCGGTCACGCGGATCGATTCTCCGACTTCGACTTGTTCATCGCGGCCCTCCTCTTCTGATTGCCCTTTGGCTTTTGCGTCTTCTCCTGAATTTCCCCCTTTCTCGACGGCTTTCCCTCCTTTCTTCGCATCCCTTTTCCCTTCCCCTTTTTCGTCCCGTTTACCCCCCGCTGCCTTGCTTTGCGCGCCCTCTTCTTCGCTCAGCGCTTGGCGGGGTGAGCGAAAGGAGGAGATGATTTCGGAGAACCAGGACTTGAGCCAGTAATATCTGATCGTGGCCAGCGGCAGGGCACCGATGCAAATTAACGGTTGGCCAGTGCGATAAGCTAACATCAGCGGAACGGATGCCAGCGCGAGCTGAAGAGGGGAAAGCGATGCGAAAAAGAGGTCGAACAGGGGAAGGTCTATCAGAGGCATGAGGCGGACCCTGTGGGTTTCCCTTTTTTCGCCAGTCCTCAATTGGGCAGCCTCCTCCTACTCCTAAGCGCAGAGCGCCCGGCCTCGATGGCACTTACGCCGCCGCGCGCCAGCCCAAAGGGAAGGACGCTGATCCCCAGCAAAGTCCCTGTTCCCAGGGCGAAGTCTAGAAACGCGTTATTTCCGTGAAGCGCTCCCAGCGCGGCGCCAACCCCTATGGACAGCATCACCGCCGAAATCGGGGAAATTAGCAACAGCAGGAACAACCCCTCCATGGCGTCGGTGGCTATCCTCCTCGTTGGCTGCACCATCCAGAGCACGGCGAAGAGCGGGATCGAGGAGGCCAAACTGGCGGTGACCAGTATCCTTATGATGGCGACTGTCGCGTACTCGATCAACGCCAGGAGCAGTAACAGGTTTAGGCCTGGCGTCAGCGAAAGGGCAGCCATCTCCAATACGAGCATTTGGGCCGCGCTTGCGCCGCCCAAGTTTGAATTGAGTATGTACAGCGCAAAAGAGCTGGAAAGGGCAGCCATCGCCGAGTACGCCTTGAGGCCGAACACCATTATTATGGCCGATAGGATGGGGTCGGCCGGGGAGAAGGTCGCCTTGCCCATCACGGCAAGGGTCAGCTGAATTATGAGGGCCAGCGCGAAAAGTAGGAGCGAAGCCTCGAGGACGACCGAGTAAACCGACGACATAACGGGTAAGGAAGAAGGCGTTGGCAGGTAAGTGGCAAACCAGGCTAGCTTATCGCCTGCCCCCGTCAATGCCCCGGCCAGGGCGTTTTCGATGGTCGAAAGCACCTGCGATACCAACCATCCCGCGTTCAGGGTCACGGGGACGGGGCCGCTTGCCCTCACCGTTATCACCGGGGGTTGAACGGTTGTATTCGGCAGGCGGGTGGGTGGCCCGCCGGGAAGGGTAGAGTTGCCGGCGGCCGAATTCGCCGGTATCACGGGGAACGTGAGCGATCACCTCCGTTCGATCCATTTTCCTCCTCCCTTCCTTTCCTTTCCTTTCCTT
>JAWDNK010000029.1:0-12040 GCA_046534355.1 Candidatus Martarchaeota archaeon
GGTCCGAGGCATCGCCCCTGATGGCCTACCCGGGTGCGAAAAATCTTCCCCTCGAGGTGGTGTTGGTGAACGAGGGTGGGCCTTCCCAGGGGACCAACGCAACCCTTTTGCTGAGTTCTCCTTTCACTTATAGCTATTACGACTCCGCGCTCGGCAAGTGGGAGACCTCGAATCGCGAGACCGTTCAGCTCGGGTACGTTGGGACCGGGGATCAAGCAACGCCGCTTTTCTACCTTTCGTTGGCCGCTAACGCCACGGATGGGGTATACGTGCTTCCGCTGACGATTAACGCGGACGGATTCAATCAGACGCTGAACGTTTCGGTGGCCGTCCAGGGTTACGCGTCGGTAAAAGTGGTGGCCGTGGGCTTTAACCCCCCAGCCTTTTTCCCGGGGCAACAGGACGTTGAGCTGGAGGCTTACCTGCTCGACGCGGGTACCTCGCCGGCTCAAAACGCCACCGTCTCCCTTCGGCTCCCAAGCGGATTTTCTCCCTCGTGGGGCAACTCGACCGTGCACGATTTGGGAGCGCTGCCAGTTGGGTCGGAGATTCCCGTTGACTTTTACTTCAACGTGGGTTCAGTCCCCTCACCGGCCAACTACACGGCCTATCTCACGCTGAGTTACGCCGGAGGTGAGGTGAGCGTGCCCCTGACCTTCATGGTGAGCGGGAAGGCAGACCTTCAGGTGACCTCGGTGTCCGGGACGAACTTGACCCAGGGTGGCTCGGGGCAGAAGCTCTACGTTACGGTCAAGAACGTGGGCAGCTACACCGCTAGGGACATCACCTTCAACTTGCTGGTCCCCAACGAGTTCTCCGGTGTTACGACCGATTACCTCGGGGAGCTGAGGCCCGGACAGGTAGCCACGGTTAGGTTTGAACTCGACACGGCCTCGGGAGCCAGGGCCACCACTTATAACTTATCTTTGCAGACCGTTTGGTATCAAAACAACACCCAGTTGCCCTTCACCAGCTACAGTCCTTTGCAGGTTAACGTCAAAGAGAGCTTGATCAACGCTTTTGTTCACGACGTCACTAGCGCTAAGGCCAACGACGTGCTTTACGGTATAATCATAGTGCTGGTCCTCCTGGTGGGCGTGCTTTTGGGCGCGCTGGCCAGGGGCGGCGGGAAACGCGAGGGCGGTGAAGGTGCTTCCACCAAGAGGTGATGGCGTTGGAGGACGGCAGCATAGTGGCCAAGGGCTTGACTAAGGTTTTTCAGGGAGGATTTGTGGCCGTAGACCACGTTAGCTTCGAAATAAAGGACGGGGAGCTTTTCGGACTACTGGGTCCTAACGGGGCCGGCAAGAGCACTACGATGAGAATGCTGACTACCCTTCTCAGACCGACGGAGGGAGACGCGTTCATAGGGAGGCATTCGGTGAAACACGAGCCGGACAGGGTCAGATTGCTGATCGGTTTAGTTGCGGATAAGCTGATAGTTTACGACCGGCTGACCGCTAGGGAGAATCTGCGGTTCTTCGGGCGCCTTTACGGGATGGGCGGCGAAAAGCTAGAAGAAAGGATAGATGAGCTCCTGGACGAGGTTAACCTGAGCGACTTCGCTGACGCGCGCGTTGGTACGTTCTCTACGGGGATGAGGCAAAGGCTTAACCTCGTGAGGGCGCTCCTGCATAACCCCAAGGTCCTCTTTTTGGACGAGCCAACGCTTGGGCTTGACCCCCAGACTACCAGGTTCATAAAGGACTTGATAGTTCAGTTGCACCAGTCCGGTATCACCATCGTGCTCACCACGCACGAGATGCCCCTGGCAGAGGAGCTTTCGGAAAGGCTTGCCATAATCGACCACGGCAAAATACTCACCATAGGGGAGCCCAAAAAGCTCGAGGAGGACAACGGTGTGAGCAACCTCGAGGAGCTGTTCCTCAAGTTAACGGGTAGGCAGTTGAGGGATAGCCTTGGAAAGGAGAAAGCCCGGGCCCCCAGGTTGGTTCGCGGTCGAAGGAGGGAGGGTTGATGCGAATGAGCCTTGGAAAAGACCTGAAAGATTCCCTTAGGATAGCCCAGAAGGACCTGCTCGAGTTCTCTAGGTCCAAGATGAGGCTCGCTACCTTCGTCCTGCTCCCCATAATACTGATCGCGCTCTTCGGCTTCATGTTCCCCGGTTCTGGTCAAATAAACCACATACCCATTGCAGTGGTCGATTTGGCTCCCAATGGACAGGGGAGCTACCTGGTCGCGTCCTTCGAGAGGGCGGCGTCGAGCAGTGGTTCGCTGGACGTCGTTACGTTTGTCTCGGTGGCGCAGGCCAAGCAGGCCATAATAAGCGGTCAAATCTACGGGGCACTCATCGTTTACCCCACTTTCCCAGCTCAGAACAGCATCGTGCTCATAGTTGATAACACGAATCCCACGGTGGCGGAGGAGCTGCGGGCGTCCGTGGGATCTATACTCTCCTCTTTGACTGCGTCCGATCCTTCCCCGCTTTTCGTCGAGAGCATAGCTCCCTGGGCTCCGTCGACGGAGTTCGAGTACATGGCGCCAGGTTTCGTGGGCTTGACCGTGGTGATGGCGGGCATGGCAGGCCTGGCGGCCACCGTTGCCAGGGAGAGGGAGATCGGGACAATGGACGGGTTGATGGTGGCCCCGATTGCCAGGTCCTCCATAATAACTGGAAAGGCAGTGGCCCAGCTCGTGAGGGGTCTCCTTCAAGCGGCCATAATAATCATCCTCGTAGTCGCCTTCTTCGGCGTCAAGATTTACGGCGATCCGTTGCTCATATTGGCGGTGCTGATATTGGGGGATTTGGGTTTCGTTGGCATAGGCATAATCGCCACGTCCGTGGCCTCGGATCAAGAAACCGCCACCATGACGTTGATGTTGCTCGAGTTCCCGATGATCTTCCTCAGCGGCGTGCTATACCCGGTCATACAGCTGCCGTGGTGGTTGCAGTACGTGGCCAAGGCCATACCCCTTACCTATATGGTTGACGCCCTGAGGAGGTTGATGGTGCTGAACGCGGGACTGTCGGCGATAATGGGTCCGCTGTTGTTCATGCTGATATTCTCCTTGGTCGCGCTGGGAATAGCTGTTCCCGTCTTTAACCGCGCCGTTACCCGCTGAGCAGCGGACGCGTGGGCGAAAGTCGAGGAAAGGCGAACTACGTACCCCAAAGCGTCTTTCGCGAATCCGTGGTCTTTATGCCGAGAGCACCGCCGAGGATGGATCCAGTTGGGTTGCGCAGCGCGCGATCCGCGCGCTCAGGTGGACAGATACGCTAATATCCGATGTCTTCGCATTACAAATGATCTGTGATCCCAGCGGTCTGCGCCTTTATTTCAACGAGTTCCCCCGGCGTCCCCCGACGAGGGTTCTGGAGGCGGCCAGGCGCGCTCTCGCTGACGCCAACAGATACCCGGATGAAGCGCTCGCTGAGGAGCTCAAGTCTCTAATGGCGTCTTACTCTGGCGTTGGCCCCGAAAACGTCCACGCGGCATCGGGAGGAGAATACGTCTTCTACGAGCTCTTTTCTAGGCTGGTCAAGCCGGGAGATCGGGTTCTGCTTTTGGAGCCGACCTTTACGTCCTACGAGCCCATATTGCGCGCCCTTGGGGCCGAGGTGCATAAGCTGAGGCTTGAGGAGAGTTCTGATAGATGGCACCTGCCCTGGGATGCTCTGACGTCATCGTTGTCCTCGCTGAAGCCGAAGTTATTGGTAGTTGATGATCCAAACAACCCGACCGGTTCTCGCATGTTTCCCAGCGAGGACGCGGTGAGGGAGGTTTGCTCTTCCTTCGATGGCCATTTGTTTCTCGACGAGGCGTACACGGAATACGCGGGGTATTCGTCGTCCAGGCTCATCACGGGGCTTGATAACCTGGTCATCTTCCGCACCATGAGCAAGGCCTTCGCCATGGCCGGCATGAGGGTTTCCTTTCTGCTAGCGGCCAAGGATTTGATACGCTCCATCGAGGGTTTTTCCCCCAGGTTTGAGCTGTCCAGGGCAAGCTTGGCAGCGGCAGTAGAGGCGCTGAGGGATCCATCGTACGCGTCGAAAAACGCCGAGTACATCAGGGAGGAAAGGAGTAGGGTGAGGCGTGCACTCCTGGGCGTCGGTGAATTGAGGGTTTACGAAAGCTTGACGAACTTCCTACTCATGCGCTTTCCCGATCCTTCGGCAGTGGAGCGCCTGAAATTCAGGGTCATGCGTCCCAGTTTTGCACGGGAGTTCGCCAGGTTGAGTTTGGGCACTAGGTCACAGGACGATTGTGCCTTGCGCCTCGTCAGGGAGGCGCTTGAGGCGGATAAGGCCCTCCCCCACGCGGGACGCTAAAAGGGGTGTCTGGCTTGAGGCCGGTCATGGCCACATCCTTTTGTTCCCTTGTCCGCTGGCTTATTTCTTTCACCAAACCCTGCGCTGGTGGTCGATCGTGATCGGTGTATTGGCGACTTCGGATATTCACGTGCCTAGGTTTGCGTCGGCCTTCTTGGCTTCCATGGAAACCGTGCGTCAAGAGGGAGCTCCCGACCTCTTGCTGATAGCCGGGGATTTGGTCAGCAAGGGCGATCCCTCTGCGTTGGGCAGTTTTCTAGATCAGCTGCGCGGCTTTTACGCCGGCCCCATCGTTTCTTGTCAGGGCAACGAGGAGTACGAGGAGAGGCTCGATGACATCAGGGCGGCGTCCGCGGGTCAAATTGAATGGCTTCTGGACGAGGTCAAGGTCTACGAAGTGAATGGCTTCAAGCTGGCGGTTTACGGCAGCAAGGGAGCGCTTGAAAGGCCTACTTTTTGGCAGAGGACCCATACCCCTAACGCTTGGAAAGCCCGCATGGCTCAAATCTCCTTGATGAGGTCACGTCTGGAGCGGTTAAGGGAGACCGACGCCCAGCTCAGGGTCGTTTTAACCCACTATTCACCCACGCGTGCCACGATGGTAGGGGAAAGAGAAAAAATGTGGCCCGAAATGGGGTATCCTGGGTTCGAAGAGGATATGAAGCAAGGGGGTTTTGACCTGTGGATTCACGGCCACGTTCACAGAGGTCAGCTGGAGTCAGTGCAGGTGGGGTCGATTGTGGTATACAACGTCGCGTTCCCGGCCAGGAAAAGGCCCGTATGGGTGGTGAGAAAGGCGCGACGCGCTAAGGGATGGGCATTTGGCCCCCTCCGGGGAGTGATGAATTGCAGCGCGCCGGCGGGGACGTGCTTGAAAGGTTTTTGCAACGCCTCCCGCTCCTAAGCGCGTAAGCCTTTGCCCAAGTTCGGGCTCAAGGATTGCGCTCTTAGCGTCGATCCTTTTTCGTTTGCCGCGCGCTCATTTCAATGGTTAGCGGGGGCATGAGTTGCGTTGGTTCGCGCTCCGCTTCGCGCGTCCTCTTTGGCCGAAGGATAGACCGATGCCAGTTTCTTCAGGAGCTCTTCTTTTGAGCTAGTTTCGGGTATTTCCATCCAGATCCTGACCTTTGAGAAGCCCAGCGGGACCTCCCTTCCCTCCCTTTCGTGTTGGACGTGGATAACGTTAGCTCCCTCGTCGGCGATGACCGAGAGCGCGCTCGCCAATGCGCCCGGCCTGTCCGGGGCGACGAAGGAAATTATCATCATCCGATTGAAGTCCATGAGCGCCCTATCTATTATTCTTGATAGCAGGTGGACGTCCACGTTGCCCCCGCTCAGAAGCACCCCCACCTTTTTTCCCCTCAAGTCTATTTTCCCCGAGAGGAGTGCCGCTAACCCGGCCGCGCCAGCGGGTTCCACCACGGTTTTCGCTCTTTCGAGGAGGAGGAAGACTGCCCTAGCCAGGTCGTCGTCGCTGACCAGTACCACGTCGTCGACGTATTCCTTTATGTAATGCAGTGTCCTTTCGCTGGGGTTTTTCACCGCTATCCCGTCGGCTATGGTGTAGCCGAAGTTGGGCTGTTTGTCGCGGATTAGGTCGTGAACTGCCGGGAAAGCCTCGCTTTCTACCCCAATTACCTTGATATCGGGCTTTATGGATTTGGCGGCTATCGCTACGCCCGAAATCAACCCTCCACCTCCGACCGGGATGACGAGCGCTTCGAGGTCTGGTTCGTCCGTTAGCATCTCGAGGCCTACGGTCCCCTGCCCGGCTATGACTTGGTCGTCATCGAAGGCGGGCACGTAAGGAATGCCGCGTTCTTGGGCTATTTCTTTTGCCTTTGCCGCGGAGTCGTCGAAGTAGGTGCCATAGAGGATGACTTCGGCGCCGTAGTTCTTTGTGGCCTTTACCTTCGCCTCGCTCGCCCACTTAGGCATGACCACGGTTGAGGGTATGCCCAGGGAAGCCGCCGAGTAGGCCACCCCCTGTGCGTGATTGCCAGCCGAGGCGGTGATCACGCCCTTTTTCACCGTCTCGCGGGGAGCTCCAAGCAGTTTGTTCAGAGCCCCCCTTACCTTGAACGAACCGGTTTTCTGCAAGTTTTCGAGCTTTAAGTATACGCTCGCCCCAGTTAGTTCGCTGAACGTTTTGGAGTAATCCATGGGCGTGTTGTGAATGTAGGGTGCGATGCGTTCGGCGGCGGCTTTCACGTCCTTCAGCGAAACCTCCTCGGTCCGCGTTCCCATGAGCGCTGGTCGGCGGTCGCTTAAACGTCTTTCCCAGTCAAGCTTAAATCGAGCGGGCAGAATCATCAAAATGCCAAGCCACGGTTCGGTGACCAAGGCGGGCAAGGTCCGCCAGGCGACCCCAAAGGTCGAAAAGATGCCTCACAGGAACGCGGTTCCCAGGATCAAGAACAAGGTAAAGTACTTAAAGAGGTTTGTCTACTCGGCCCAAAGGAGTCGCCGAAAGTTAGAAGGGGGAAGGGTTGAGCTCGGTCGGCTATCCCGATGACGTAGTAAAACTTTTTGAGTCGTCGGGCGTGGCCGTCTGGGACAGGATACGGATAAAAAAAGGAGACCTAGTTATTGAGGGGATATTGCTGCCGAGACCGCCGTTGGTCGGCGGAAGGGCGTTGGTGCTAAAACTGGATAACGGTTACAACGTGGGCGTTTTGCCAGACGGCGCAGTCATCGAGCTTCTAGAGAAAGGGCAACCTCCCAGGTTGGAGCAACCGCCCTCGACGGGCGGAAGCGAGGCGTCGGCCGAGATGGGAGCCGGGGGGATAGGCGCTAGCGAAAAAAGTGGAGAGAGAAAGACGGTCGACAGGAGAAAAGTGACCGTGATCAGCGCGGGCGGCACGATATCTTCGCGGATAGATTACAACACCGGTGCGGTTTTCCCCGCCTTGACGGCTGAAGACTTGACCTCTTTCTTCCCGGGTTTGAACCAAATAGCTGACATAAAGAGCGTCCCGTTGTTCAACATACTTTCGGAAGATATGAACCCAAACCACTGGAAAGTCCTAGCCGAACGCGTTTACGAGGAGATAAAGGGCGGGGCGGATGGGATCGTGGTCACTCACGGGACTGATACGATGCATTACACGGCGGCCGCCTTGAGCTTCATGCTGAGGGGTGTTGGGGTTCCCGTGGCCCTGGTTGGCGCTCAAAGGAGCAGCGATCGCGGTTCTAGCGATAACGTTATGAACCTGGAGTGCGCCGTGAGCGTGGCAGCGAGCGACATGGCGGGGGTCTTCGTGGTCATGCACGGGACCACTTCCGACGATTACTGTTTGGTGCACCAGGGAGTGAAGGTGAGGAAGATGCACTCGTCGAGAAGGGACGCTTTCCGCAGTATAGGCGTTCTCCCCTATGCCAAGGTACACTGGGATAAGTGGGAAGGCGAAGGCGGGCTTCCCATAGAGTACTTGAGGGATTACCCCAAGAGAAGCGGTGAGCTGCCAACGCTTGACACGAGGCTTGACGAAAAGGTCGGTTTGATTTACGTGCATCCGGGGATAAGGCCGGAGTTCATCGAGTCTTTGTCTAAGTTTTACGACGGGATAGTTTTGGCGGGAACTGGACTTGGTCACGCCCCAACTAACCCTGGAAAAGATCCGTTGGCCGTGAGCGTGCTCCCAGCGGTGAAGTCGCTTATATCTTCCGGCGTGCCCGTGGTCATGGCGCCTCAAACTATTTACGGTAGGATAAACATGAACGTGTATGCCGCGGGAAGGCTGCTCAAGGAAGCCGGGGTGATAGGGGATCAGTGCGATTGGACGCCTGAGGTGGCAATGGTTAAGCTGATGTTCGTGCTGGGGCATACCAGGCGCATGAATGAAGTCAAGGAAATGATGGAAACCAACATGGTCGGTGAGATAAGCGCCTCGTCAGATCCCCAGGGGTTCTTGATCTGAGTCCCAGTATCGCGGACGCGGGATTAACCTGCCCGAGGGAAATTATACTTGAAAACGCGGCGTCTGCGGCTCCTCATCACGCTATCCTTTACCGGTGTGATGGGCCTAAAGTAAACCCAATTGCGTCATGGGAAGGTCCGTACTTTTGGTTTCCGGCGAAACTCGGTTTCTTAGGAGTATTCTCCCGCGTTCAGCGCGACTGGGTTTAAGGGGACGAAGGTCCTCTCCGGAAGAGGTAACGGATAGCCCCCTCACGGTAGGTTTAGGTCTTGCAGTGGGCGTGAACGATATCTGTTACCTCGGCCACGACGATTATCGTCGGGCTTTTCCCTGAGAGCGTGCGAGGCGGCGCGGGATCAAGGTTAAAGCGCCTCAGCCTCAGGGCCGCGGGGTACTTCCCCCGGTTTCAGCTTGATGGTAGGCGCGCCGGAGGACCCAGAAACCTAAATCTAAACCGCAAGGACGGGGAGGGGGAGGGGTAGCTCACGCCAATATGGGTTCTTTTGGGCTCCATCGCGTTGACCGGGAGGGATGAACCCAAACCTGCTAAGGCAAAGTTTCATAAGGATCTGGAGGATGAGCTTATGCTTGATTGGAAGGCCGTGAACTTGAAGGCCGGCGTCGAGATACACCAGCAACTGGACACCGGCAAGCTGTTTTGCGGGTGTTCTTCAGAAATGAGGGGGGAGCCGGAGCTAATGCGGGTTTTCAGGAAGCAGCACCCCGTACCCAGCGAGTTGGGCCGCTATGACGTCAGCGCGCTCTACGAGGAACTAAGGGATAGGCGCTTCTTTTATGACGTCGTCGAGGGCGAGAGCTGCTTGGTTGAGCTGGATGAGGAACCGCCGCATTCGCTAAACCGGCAGGCTTTGGAAGCGGCCCTGTTAATAGCTTATCACTTTCACTCCAACGTTTTCGACGAGTTCCACGTCATGAGGAAGACCATAACCGATGGCAGTAACACGGGGGCTTTCCAGAGGACAATAATGATATCCGAGGGAGGGTACGTGGAGGCACCGACCCCCGAAGGACTATTGCGGGTCCCCCTTGAGGGCATCAACCTAGAGGAGGACGCTGCAAACATAACCTGGAAGAAGGGAGAAGACGTCGGTTATGGCCTTTCTAGGTTGGGCATACCGCTGGTCGAGATAGGGACCGAAGTAATCGAGGCCAGTCCTCAGGCCGTGGCCGAGGTCGCAAAGGGCATAGGGCTGACCCTTAGGTCTACGCGCAAAGTTAAGCGCGGCCTGGGAACGATAAGGCAAGACGTGAACGTCAGCGTCAAGGGTGGGAAAAGGGTCGAAATAAAGGGTGTGCAGGATCTCAGAAACATGCCGGCCATAATAGAGGCGGAGGCCCTGAGGCAACTCGCGCTCATAGAGCTAGCCAGGGCGGGCCTTTCGGATGGCGTGAGCAGGGTTGGGCCTGTCATAAGGGTTAAAGGAGCTTGGCCTTACCTAACCCTGGACCTCCATACGGGCACCCTCAGAGACGAGATAGAGAGCTCCGCGAGGGCTTACATGGTAGACGTCAGGTTCGATAGGGAAGGCGATGACCTCTTGATATCCATGGGTGCTTCCTCTGAAGGCGCTGAAGGGGTGGATCGGCCAACCAGGTTGGAGAAGAGATGGCATGAGGTTGAAAACAGGGTTCGCTCGCTATTTTCCGGTCCCTCGGAGGAGACCCGGGCGGTCGTTTCGGGGTCGGTCACCGCCTTTACCAGACCTCTTCCGGGTGGCGCCAGGATGTATCCGGAGACAGACCTATCTCCCATACCCAACCCTCGTCTTGAGTTCGGCCCGCCGCCTAAGCCATACTACGAGGAGTTGGCAGAAATAAGGTCAACCTTCTCGCTGGACGAAAGCGCGTCGGAGGAGCTTTACACCTCCCCTTACCTCGACGTCGCTAGAAAGGTGATAAGCGACACCTCGCTTTCCCCCTCCTATGTGGCTTCTGTGCTGCTCGGCACCGTGAGGTCTCTAGGGAGGCAGGGGATCGACGTGGTGTCTTTGTCGGAGTGGCAACTTTACGAAGTTATGAAGCTGGTTGACGAAGGCTTTCCTAAGGAGGGGGTGGAGGGGTTGCTGGCGGAGGTGGCAAGGCGGAAACCCGGCGACGCAGCTTCCTTGAGGGATATAGCTTCCTCTATGATAGGGGAACGCGTGGACTTAGAAGGGGTAATAAGGGATGTCCTGCAAAGCGATGCCGAACTGATCAGAAGAAAGGGCGAGGCGGCATACGCTCCCCTGATGGGTGACGTCATGAAGAGGGTTAGGGGGAAGGTAGACGGGAAAAAAGTGGCCGAGGCCCTGAAAAGAGCTCTTAAGGACTACCTAGAAGCCCACGAAGGTAACGTTTAAAGCCGGCGGTCTTGCACTTAAATCGAGTTCTGAAATGAGTGATGATCAAGAGCGGCATCGGGACGGTGCGAGCGTTGTTCGATTTCATAGTAGCTCATGGGGACGAAGATGGGGTTTGCGCGGCAGCCATACTGGAGCGTTATTCACCGGGCGCGAGGATACTGATATCCGGGCCAAGGGAGCTGAGCAGGGTGCTGTTGTCGATCCCGGCGGGCTCCACCGTGGTCATAGCCGACATCGCCTTACCCATGGCCTTCGGCCAGTTCGGTAAAGTTACTACTAACTACCGCGTTTTCTACATCGATCATCATCCCCTTCCTCCCGGCGTTGCCGAGGGTGATCTTGGTTTCCAAAGGGTTTACCGCGATCTTTCTGCCTCAGCATCTGAGATAGCGTTCAGGGAGTTCGGTGGCCAAGGATCCGAACCTTTGGCCATTTACGGAGCTATAGGTGATTACATGGACGATACCCCCACCGTGAGGGAGCTAATGTCCAAACAAGACAAGAGGACGGTATATTACGAGGCGGCGATGATCGGCTACGCGCTTTCAGAAAAGCACGAACCCGGTTTCTCGGCTAGGCTAGCCCACTATTTGGCCGATAAGGTCAGACCTGGTTTAATACGCGGGCTGGACGAGCTTGCGGTTTATGGGCTGAGGCACGAGTACGAGATAATGGACTTCGCAAGGTCGCACGGTAAGGCATTGGGAAATTTGGCCTACGTCGAAAACCCGCCCATCATAGGGTACGCCGGCAAGGCGGCGTTTTATGCCATGGGCTACCTCGGAAAGCCGGTGGGCGTTTGCGTCACCGAAAGGGAAGATAGTGCTGACTTGGTGCTTCGCAGTGACGGGACCTTGGACGTGGGGTCGTTTTCCAGGTCCATCGCTCAAGAGTTCGGGGCTGAAGGCGGTGGCCATAGGCGGGCGGCCTCCATTTCGGTCCGTTCTAGCGACGTCGACCGGGTGCTCAGGGCGTTGCGGGAAGCCGCCGATGGGCTGGTTCCCTCCGCGGCCCCATAGGGGTGGGCCGGATCGTCGAGCGATTCAGTCTAACTCGCCTGGAAGATCGCCGGAAGGGAGTCCGCGCACGGCAAAGTTGACCCTTGGGTTGTTTGCTTCGCGTGTTCTTTTCCCTGGGTGCCACACGGGTAAGGGGGTTGACCTCAGCGCTCTGCTCTAGGTTCGGCCGCTTGGCCACCTGGGCTATGGCATTAGGTAGTCATCGCTTTACTCGTCCAAAGCGCTCAGACGGTAACAGTGTCCTGCGCGGCCGTTTCCTGGGAACTAGCCGCTGCACCGCTGCAGCGAAGAAAACTAATAGAGCGGTGCGATATTACGCACCTCTGGCCTGTGGCTAGGACTTCAAGAGAAAGCCACCGAGGGCTGTCCTTGCTCGACCTTAACGGCCTTAACCCGCAGCACCGCGCCGATGAGCTTCTCAAGGGCTTCGGGGTCGGGTATGCC
>JAWDNK010000030.1:0-11931 GCA_046534355.1 Candidatus Martarchaeota archaeon
GGAAGACAGCTGCAAAGCGATTACCACGACCCAAGGCAGGTAAGGAAGCACCTGATAGAGCAAGATCCCGATGAATTGCGAGGGGATGACCAATAGGTTGGTCATCACGCCCGTGACCGCGCTCACCTTTGCCCTCCTGGCGTTGGGTATCAGGTCGGCCCAATATCCACCCCCAGCGGGACCCGCGAAGGCCCCGGAGAAGCTGCCCAATATACCAGAGCCCGCCAGAAGGGGGACATTGCCCTTAGCGGTAACGAACATTATGCTCGAGAGAGGAGCGACAGAGAACCCAAAAACCATGTACTTCTTCAGGACTTTGGTCGATAGGTGAGGGACCAAGAAAATAGTGAGGAGCACACCTGTGGCGGTGCTTATGGAAGCGAAAATGGCCAGCGCCGATAGCTGAAGGCCTAAGTGATCCACCACGTAAAGCGGATAAGCCAGCGCCGGCAGAGATGACGCGAAGGCAGATATGGCAGTCGCCAGCCAGTAAAAGAAGGGCGCGCGCTGCCTCCAAAGCCATTTCACCTCGTCTCCGTATTGCTCGAAAAGTTGTCCATGCCGGAAATAGCGGGGCAGGTGCGGCGGGAAAGCCGTGAACACGGAGAGGTACCTCCGGGGCAAGAACCCCGAGGCCTTGCTCAAGGGAGCTGTTTCCTTAAGGCCCCTGAGCCTTATCAGCTCGCCGAAGATCACCCCTATGACCACGGACAAATAAAGCAACCTAACCGCGTAAACGAGCCCCGCGACGTTCCCCATGGTGGCCTGAAAGTGCTCTATGATCATCACCCCCACGAACGGCATGATCAAGCCCGGGAGGGGGCCGAGGATGGCGTTCACGGCGTAGGCCCTTCCCCTGTTCTCGTAATCGACGGATTCCACGAAGAGACAACCGTAAGCAACCGCCGAAGCCCCGTTGGTCCCCCAGATGACCGCGTAAGCGAAGAAGTAGGCGGGGTTCTGGGCTATCACCAGAATGAAGTATCCCATTATCCAGCTTATGAAATCAAAGAGGATCAGCGTTCTTTTCCGTCCCCAGCTGTCAGCCAAAGCCCCACCCAATATCAGGAAGACCAAGGCTACGGATGTGCTGACCACCGAAACCATCCCCATCTCCGTTTCCGTAACCCCTAGATCGCGCATGTAAAACACTCCCCATTGCCCGACGGCCGCGGTCGGCACGCCGTAAAAGAGGACTCCACTCCAAATCAAGAGCCAAGTGTTCCCCTTAACCGCTTCAAGCTCCTGCAGGAGCTTCAATGGGTTCGCCGGGTACGGCGCACTGGTGAACAATTAAGCCTTTGTCCAAAAATCAGCCAGAGGGCTCAGTCGGTGACCACGCCACTCCTCCCTAAAATCACCCTCGCCCCCATTTTATACCCCCGTGCCCGACCTAGAAATACCTCGTTGCATCTCTTTTCTTTCCTATCCACCCCTTTGGGATCCGAACTGCTCCCTTCATCGCGCGGTTCAGCGAGACCTGATTTGGCTTCGTAGTAGCCTAGGCCAGCCCAGGCCAACCCCACCTAACCCAACCCAGGCCAACCCAACCCAGCTAGAGTAGCGTGGGACAATCCGCGTCAGCCCTTTTGTTACCCCGATCGCTTTCCCTCTAGCCCTCATAGATTACGGACCCAGTGCTTAATTTCCATCCCTTACATCAAACCGTGATATACGCTTTCGTGAAAAAGGGGGACGCCCAAAAGGTGAAGTCTCTGTTGTCGGCCGCGGGTCTTCTGGCGAAGGGCGCCCCCGTGCTCAGGAGGGAGTACAAGGGTGAGGACGAGGTAGGCTTTCCCATCACCAATAACGCGGGTGAGCCACTCACCTTAGACCTAGGTGGATTTTCCATTAGGCTCGAAGACGTGGACTTGCCGACCCCGCCACTAAATGAGAAAAAAAGCTGGAAAACGGACGACGGCTTCCCGCGCTCCTTCGATCTAGTGGGTGATATCGCGATCGTAAGGTTGAAACCCGACTACGACTTAGAAAAGGCCAAGAAAAGGGCGGAAGAGTTGATGAAGGCTAACCCGCCCGTCAAGGCCGTCTTTGCCAGGGCCGGCCCCTTGACCGGCCAATACAGGGTTTCACCCCTGATCCACTTGGCGGGCGAAAACCGCACCATTACCCTTTACAAAGAAAATGGCTCGTCTTTTTTCGTTGACGTGGCCAGCACGTTTTTCTCTCCGAGGCTCTCTGGGGAAAGGGCCAGGATCTCTTCCATGGTACAACCCGGCGAAAGGGTGCTCGACATGTTCGCGGGCGTGGGACCCTTTTCCGTCCAAATGGCTAGGGCAGGGGCAACGGTGTTCGCCTGTGAAATCAACCCCGCGGCGTTCAACTTATTGAACACGAACGTCGCCCTGAACGGGCTGGTCGGTCGCATCAGGACTTTTCCGGGGGATGCGGCTCTAGTGTCGAACGGACAGGCGAGGGGATGGGCCAAAAGGATAGTGATGAACCTGCCATCTTCTTCCACGAATTTCCTAGAGGCCGCCCTTAACGCGATCTCCCCCACGGGCGGTGTGATCCACATATACGTGAGGTCGACGCAAGACCCGGGCGAAGAAATATTGAAATCGAGCCCCCGTCTGTCATTGCTGAGGGTCGGGACGCTTAAAGAGGTCTCCACCAAGGAAAAGATATTTTCAATCGACCTAATGGTCAAGGGTTCCGTGACCCGATGCCAAAAAGCGTTTACGCGGCTGCGAGAGAGTTTTATGTTTTTGGATCCCCTTAAACGCGACCACGAGGAGACCCTCCGCAGGATGGCCGAGTTCGAGGAGGCGCTTTCAGCGCTCCGTAGAGGTAATTTCTTGGGCGCCCAGCGCATGGTGAATTACATCGCGGAAGAGGTGGTCGATAAGCACTTCAAGGCAGAGGAGGAGGGATTTTTCCCCGTGTTTGAACCCGTTTTGAAGCGCTATCTGCCAAAAGAAGAACCCCTCAGGATGCTGAAGCTGGAGCATCTGGCAGCGGCGAAGGCAGTGGAAGAAATGCGTTCATGCATGGCCCGCGCCGATGTCGAGAAGGCGGCGGAAAGCGGTGAGTACTTGGTGGACTTGCTCAAGCAACACATATTCAGGGAAGAAAACGGCGTATTCGCCATGGCAGATAAGTACATGACCGATGATGAAAAGCGCGTCGTTGAAGAAAAGCTCCGTTCGTTGTCACGGGGTAACCCATGAACGGCAGGCCGCGTAAGCGTCTTCTTACGGGGCTCTTCAGGGCACCCGGCGATACGCCCGAAATCTCGTGATCAGATCGCAGGTATCTGAAGCTCCACCTCGCGCTTTTTGACGGAAGACTCGTAAATGCCGTCGATTATCGCGTGAAGTATGAGGCTTTGTTCTGCGGTTACTGGCGGCCTCTTGTCCCCCACCGACTTCACAAAGGCGGTGATCATCTCAAGACTCTCATCGACGGGTTCTAGGTCAACTTGGGAATCCATCACCTTACCCCCTTCTTTGTACGACTTAACCAAAGACCTCAGAGCCTCGTCGCCCCTTCCCTCGATTCCTGCCTTGTCGCCCTGAACCCTCAAAAGGGATACCTCTCCCTTTATGGGTAAGTTCGAAGCCCAGCTGGCCTCCAGGAAGGCCGTGGAACCGTCTTCAAACTTGACCAGGCCAACGGTATAATCGTCCAGCTTGAAGGATTTTGGATCCCAACTGCCCCAGTTCATCTTGGTCTCGTCCTCTTGATTTCCAAAAGCCGTGTAGGCTGAGCCCATCACCGATACGGGCCTGGGAAAACCCATGACGGCCAGCGCGGCGTCAACTAGGTAGCATCCTATGTCAAACATGGCCCCCTTGCCACCTGATAGCTTCTCGTCTATGAACGTTGGCACGCCAGGTATCCCCCTGCGCCTAAGTATGGACGCGTAAGAGAAGAAGAGCTTCCCGAAATACCCCTTCTCCCTCAAAGAGATCGCCTCCTGCAACCACGGCGAGAACCTTGACCAGTAACCGACCATGAGGACTGCGTTGTGGTCCTTGGCCGCCGTGGCCACCTCCACGGCCTCCTTTAGGCTTGGGGCCAAGGGCTTGTCCACAAGCGCGTTGACTCCCCGCGAAACGACTTGCTTGGCCACTTGCGCGTGTAGGCCGCTGGGCGTCACCACGCTGACCGCGTCTAAGTCTTCTTGGTCTAACATCTTTATGTAATCCTTATAATAACGCGGGACCGAAAACTGTTTGGCGGCTTCCCTTGCTCTCTCCTCGTTTACGTCCGCCACGGCCACGACCTCCACCTGGCCGTTATCTTGCAATTTCTTATAAGGCGCCAAGTGGCGACCTTTTCCGTGCCCCCCGACCCCTATCACTCCTACCCTCATTTGGTAGACTATCGCGCCAGCTTAAATGTCGTTCGGTGACGAAAGTTTGAGCGAACTATCTCCCTACGGGGGCATCCTAGCCCCGAGGTAGGGGTTTCCTGCTTCTTCCACGATCCTCGATCCCCCCCACCAACGGTTGGGGTCCGCACAACGGAGCCTTCGCACAGTGCCCCATAAGGAACTGGGGGTTACGGACGGCTTGGCCCACGAACTCGAGGTCCCCCAGCCCCAGGGTGCGACCCAGCTCTCTTAGCCGTTGTATGTACGACCCGATTTTCGAGCTCGCCATAAAACTTTCGCGCGAAGACCGTCTGTTCCCTATTTCTCTCCCTCCCCCACAAAGGGCTTTCGCCCCCTTGACACGATCAGTGATTCGCCTAGCCGGTCCCGTCGTGCCGCGTATACACCCTCTTCGGCTACGTACTTCTTCCTGGCTAAGTCCATCATCTTCCTCGTGAAGAATATGGAGTAGACCACGACCACGATCCCGAAGAGTAACGATGCCCATGAAACCAGGGCTATCTGCCCCTCCGCTGTGTAAACGTCCATGAGCTTCATCAGGCCCACGCGGACGGTTAACGTGTATCCCTTGTAGATGTCGGGCCAGTACTCCCCGATCATCAGACCTCCCCAGGCGCTGTTGACCGTCGACGATATGCCGGCGATTATGTAAGGGAAAGTTGCAGGTAAGAGGACGTGCCTCATTTTCTGGAAAAAGCCCATGTTTAGGTTGTCCATCACGTCCCAGTATTCTTGGGGCATCGCCCTTATCCCCATCCAGAAGCTGTAAAATATGTAGTAGAAGGTGCTAATGAAGCCAACCAGCAGCACGTAAAACTCCACGGTATAGGGGCCGAGAAATCCCCGAACCAAGCCAGCTGTCAGCGCAAAAAGGACGGGGAAATAAGTGGGGGCAGGGAAAGCGCTAAGGGACTGGATCAGCGGGACCATCGAGGCCTCAGCGCGCGCGTGGACGGCCAAGTAATAGCCAACCGTGATCGCCAGCGCAAGGGAGACGAGCGTTATGACCCCGACCCTGGCGTAGTCCACGAGCATGCTGTAGAGGAAATAAGGGGTCATGGATAGCAACTGCGACCAAAGGGAGGGACTCACCCCTATTACCAGAGAAACAGCACCGTAAATCAACAGCGCCAATAGCAGAAATCCAACCGCCGCGGGAACGATCTTCGACATCCGGTTTTGCTTCTCCTCTTCTTCCGGTCTTTCCAGAAAGCCTTTCCTGCGGGGGGTCGTCCTCGCTTTCGACGTAAGCGAGTAAAATGAGAGCTTCTGAAACGGGTTCTTTGACATCAATGAGGATATCCTGAACCCCCTTCCCTTCCGGATTGGCTGATTGGTATCGAGCGCATACTTCGCCACCGCGTACTTGCTGAACTCGCGCATGCCCAACACCGTGAGCACCACGGCAGCCCCGATGAAGATAAGGGAGACGTAAACCATGAAGAAGTCGCCTTGCGATGAGAAGCGATCGATGACGGTGCCTATGCCGAAGGTGGAGTAACTCGTCGTCCCAACCGAGAGGACCTCGCTCACCGTAATGTAGAAGAACCCGTCGGCCAAGCTGGGGAATAGGTTGGCCGCTATTCTCGGAACGGAGAACGGTATGTAAGCATACCTGAGCTTTTGCAGGAAGCTCATTTCGAAGTTCTTGGTGACTTCGAGCATCTCGTTTGGGATCGTCTTGAACGCCTGATATATGCCCACCCATATGTTCCACACCACGGCCGTAAAAACCAAGAAATCCGCCGCCAGCTCCACACCGAGCCCTCCGCCCACGTCTTTGATGAAAAATATGAGTACCACTGGGAAGAACGAGATAACGGGCACGGACTCCAGGACCTCGATGCTGGCTATGTAAGCGTTCTCGAATACCCTACTCTTTATGGCCGCGTAGCCGAAAAACCAGCCCGTGACCACCGAGAGGAGGATGAGGCCAAGCACCCTGCCCGTGGTGGCCAACGTAGCCAGTAAGGCAAGCAAATAAGCGTTCACGCCAGCTCACTCTTCACGGGTGTCAAGTACTCCCTGAGCTTGTGGAGATAATCGTTGAACTCCGCGCTGGTAGGATCTCTTGGCCGTTCCAGCCCGACCTCGATCTCCCCAACCACCTTTGCCGGGTAGCCGTTGAGCACGTACACCCTATCAGCAAGCGAGACGACCTCGTATAGGTTGTGGGACACTAGGACGGCGGAGCGAAGGGGGATTTCGGAGTTGAATATCATACCGTATATGTCCTGTCTTAGCTCCTCTGCGGTGAACTCGTCCAGGTGGGAGAATGGTTCATCCATCAGCAAAACTATGGGTTCGGCGGCCAGGGCCCTGGCTATGGCGACCCTCTGCCTCATGCCACCGCTCATCTCCTTTGGGTAGAGGTTTTCGGTCCCCTGGAGACCCACGAGGCTAAGCATCTTCTTGGCCACGGCATCAGCTTCGTCTCCGCTCACCTTCCTCGCCTTGAGGGCAAGCTTGACGTTCTCAAGGGCAGAAAGCCAAGGGAATGTAACTATGGATTGGTGGATCAAGGCGATCTCAGGGATCGGTCTCGTAACTCTCTTTCCCATTAGCCTAACCTCTCCCCTCATCGGCCTAATGAAACCTCCGAGTATCCTAAGCAATGTCGACTTGCCGACCCCCGAAGGACCCACTATGGCCGTGAGCTCATCCTCGCGAGCGGCTACGCTGACGTCTTCGAACACCACGTGGCCGTTCTCGTAGGCGTAAGCCAAGTCCAAACCCTCTAATATAGTTCCATTTGGATCGCCGACGAGCTAACGCTTTGGATGATCTATAAGCCTTTTCAAAAAAAACGCGTACAGGCCACAAGATAACCTAGATGCGAGAAGCCGGCTGCCGTGGGGGCTTTATCGCCAGGGCGCACTGAGCAGGCAAGGGAAAAAACACCGACTACCGCTAAGTAGTCCCGTGGGCGACACCTCACGCGTTGGACGCCACCGCGCGCATTGAGGCGAATCTGCCAAACAGGAACCCCGACCCGTTGCCCGCCACGGAGGGCGAGGGTTTATGCCCCCTTTAAGCCCCCATCAATACTGCCCTGCCGTACTCCTAACCCTTCTTGGCTTCCTCTTCCCACTCGATCCCGCTTGTGGAAAGAGGTCGCGGCGTTGTCACTTTGCTTAGGCGAGCCGCCGGCCTCCCTCGGAAAGCGTCAGAACGAGATCTGAAATCTCACAAATCGGTTACATCCACCAGCTTTTGGAAAAAGCCCAAATACCTGGCCGTAATCCAGCCAAAAGCCACGCGCTTCCCAAGATCGCTACCCAATTGCGATGGGCTTATCGGCGTGGACCGCATCGACTTGAGTTGAGAAAGCTTAGCGCCTTCGCCTCATCTTTCGCGTCCTACTCCCTCACTTGGGCGGGTCAGGTGGCGATCACGATATTTCTGCAGGTCTACTTGTATTCGAAGGGCTTTTCCCTAGTCGAGGTCGGGCTGATCGGTGGTCTCAACGGCGCAACGTTGGCCCTAACGCAGGTACTGATAGGCAAACCCTTAGACCGCATGAGGGGTAAGCGCAATTACGCGGTCATGGCTTCCGCCATCCTGAGAGGGGTATTCGTGCTCGCGATGGTGCTGGCGGTTAGCTTTCCGCTGGAGTGCGCGTGGGCAATCCTTTACGGTGCCTCTACCGCGCCTTTTATGCCGGCCACCATGGCCATGGTCTCCGATGAGGGAACCAGATCAGATATGGGGAAAAGGATGGGGAATTACAGGATGGCCGGCTCCCTGGGGTGGACGATCGGCAACTTGGCCTTTGGGGCCATCGGACTGGTATCTATTATGGCGGCGTTCATCATGGCGGCTTTGTTGAATTTCGCCGCCTCAGTACCCATGATCCTTCATCAAGACAAGAGTTTTCCCCAACCTGAGGGGGTCGCGGGACAAACCGGGGCAGGGGGACAGGCTCCCCCCGACCCCAGAGGGACGAAAAAACCAGGAAACGACGCAGCGGCAAGCGATGCCTCGGCGGGGGCCAGAAGGGGGCGCCTCGCCGACAGGCGGGTTATGGCCTACTTCCTCGGATCCGTTCTGCTGATATCTCTCACCACCGGGGCCGGAAATCAGTTCCTCCCCGTTTATTTGAGCACCCTGAAGGCGAGCTCGTTCTTGATAGGTGCCGTCATAGCGACGGGTTCCGCGGCAGAGATCCCCTTCATGCACGCCGGAGGGCGGCTGAGCGATAAGTTGGGGGATGAATTCTCCATGATGATTGGCTCGCTTTCCTTTTCGGCTGTATACGTGGCTTACTCCGTGATCTCCATCCCAACCGTTTTCATAGCAGTCCAGGCTGCCAGGGGTATGTCGTACGCTTTCTATCACTCTTCATCCATGGCCTTCACGCAAAGGGATAACCCCGGCACCAGGGGCAGCAGCGCCGCTTTGTACAACGCTTTCTTGAACGCGGGCAGCACCCTTGGCTCGTTCACGGGCGGGGCTATCGCGACGATCGCCGGATTCGATGGGCTGTTCTTATCCCTATCTGGATTGGCCGTTTTTTCGCTGGCGCTGGTATGGTTGCTCACAAGAGCATTAGAGCGACTTCTCCATGTAGTACGTGGTCCAGCTGAGGGGGGTAGCCCTGTCCGACCAGCCGCGCTGGCGGGCGATAGGGACTTCGCCCTCTTCGAAGCGCTCTGTGACCGAGTAAGCCCCCCTCGCCCTAGCCCTGGCCTCCACTTGGTCCAAAAGAAGAAAGTGGGAGCCCGTAGACCCGTACTTGGAGAAGAGCACATCTACTTGTTCCTTGCTCCACCTGTTCTCCATGGCAAGGGCAACTCCTACCCCTTCTCTCCCAACCATCAAGCAACCGGGATTGAATGCGCAGCGTACCGAATCCATTTCGTAATCCTCGAGTAAATCCACTATCCCCTCCAAGTCGATGTCAAAGGCAGGGTCGGCTTTCACCGTCCCACCTACCAGTTTTTTCCAAAGGACGTACTGCGTCCCAACGCATGTATAGCCCAGGCGCTCGTAAAAACCCCTTGCAAAAGGCGTGCCGAGCCTGACGCGCCTCTTCCCCCTGGCCCTTACCCTTTCCTCAAACTCATTTATGAGCGCAGTTCCCACGCCTTTTTTTTGTTGATCAGGAGAAACGGCTATCCAATTCACCAAGCCCCAATCTTCCCCTTCGTCGCCGATCAGGAAACCGATGAGCTCCTCTCCCTCGAACGCGCCTATCTGAAGATCTGGTCTCCTGGAAAGCGAATCCAAAAAGCCGGGGCCGATGACCTCGGGCCTCCGGGCTTCTTCTTCGAAGGCGCTGGAGGCCACCGAGAGAACCGAGGGGAGATCCTTCACCTTAAGCGGTCTAATCATCAACGAAACTCAGCTCCATCGAGAAGATTCGCCCATACGCTCGCTTGAGGCCTGAAGTCGACCGAGGACGGGGAGAGAACGCGACGAGTAAGGGGTGATGTCGAAGTCGACGGTGTAACCGACCCGCGTGAAGCGCTTTCTGAACTCACTCACCCGCTTGCCCACCTCGTTGGGTTCCCTTTCCCTCAGCAAGACGTCTGCCATGAATTCCGCTACCGCGTCCATGTCACCTTCCATCATGCCGAAGCGCGTCATCTCCTGAGTACCAAGCCTCAGGCCGCTCGGGTTATTCACCGATTCCGGAGAATCCCAGGGTAACATGTTCTTGTTAACTATGATGTTGGCCTCTTCGAGCAACCTCGCCGCCTTTGCACCACCGCCCAGGGACCTGACGTCTAATGCAACCTGATGACTCCTTGTATAACCGAGCTTCTCCCCAACGACGGTGAAGCCCTGAGCCGCCAGCGCCTCGGCGAGCCTTTTGGCGTTTCTCACCACCTGCGAAGCGTAAGCGTGGCCTTGCGATTTCATCTCAAGGGCGGTCACGGCCAAGGCCGGTAACCTGTGCAGGTGGTGATTGCTCACGAACCAGGGGAATATTCCCTTGGAGGCGGGCCCAAACTTTTCCTCCTCAGAAGACAGGATAACCCCGCCCTGCGGACCCGGGAAAGTCTTGTGAGTCGACGCGGTCACGACGTCCGCTCCTTGGACCAAAGGGTTCTCCCAAGCACCGCCCGTTATGAGGCCGTACACGTGAGCCGCATCGTAAACTAGCGTGCCACCCGATGCCTTGACGGTTGAAGCGAGCTCCTTAACCGGGTGAGGGAAAAGGTAAAGGCTGCCCCCCAATACCACGAGCTTTGGCCTCAACTCCTGAATCATCTTTAGGGCTCCGTCCACGTCAACGTTCATGTTTTCTTCGTCGTAGGGCATGAAAAGTTGCTCTATGCCCAGGGCTCCCATGGTACCGTACTTCGTGTGGCTGACGTGAGAGCCGGCCTGCACGGGCGCCACCAGGGCTTTGTCGCCGCACGAAGCGAAGCTCCTGAAGACGGCGGCGTTCGCGACGGTCCCGCTCACCGGCCTAACGTCAGCGAACTTAGAACCCGATATCTCAGCCATTAGGGAAGACGCCAGGGTCTCCACCTCATCGATGTATTTCGTGCCCTGATAATACCTTTTGTAGGGTTTGCCCTCAGCATATCTTGACATGAAGTCGCTTAGATAAACTGCCTCCGCAAGGGGGCTCATGACGTTTTCAGACGGAATAAGATTCAGAGTGAGAGTCCTGCGCCAAACGTTCTGATCCCTCGTTGCCTCCACTACTTTTTTCATGTCATCCAAAACGCGTTGCTCCGGCGACATGCACAGCTCCCATAGCTGGCGTTTAAACCAATCGCTCTTCTTCGGAAATTAATTAATCGCGCTTGCGCTTCGCGCCAAACCGTCAACCGCGCCCCACTCCCCCGCCCTAAGGGGCTAGGTTTGTCGTTCGCCTTATCATCGCAACCTTAGCATATTGACCGCCCACGTCGCGACCCCTTTATTTGCTTTCGTGAAGGGGAAAACCCACACCCCTTCCCACCGAGTTAACCGTGTCCTTTAGTCCTCGTCCCTTTCCTCGTCCTCTTCTTTGCGAACTTGCCTGCTACTTCCGCCGCCGAAATCGCGGGCTCAGCCGATCGACCGCTAGGGTTTAGCCTCCCCTCTCGCCTTCGCCTAAAGAGCGCTAAGCCCTTTTCATTGGTTTGTACAACTTGAGGCGCTGTTCTCTTTCTCTGTAGTCGGGAAGCAGGGCGGCAAGCCTATCGTAAAACCTTTTCGAGTGATCCCGTTGATAGAGGTGGCTTACCTCGTGAAGTATTACGTACTCCTTCAGGTCGTCGGGAAGCGCCGAGAGCTGCGAGTTGAATACCAAACCTCCAGCAGGCGTGCATAACCCCCACCAGCTTCCGGACGACTTAAATGAAAGCGAACTGTACGAGAAACCGAGACGGCGCTGATGAGCCATCAGGGAGCTGGTCACGTATCTCTCAGTTTCGCGCCTCAAGAAGGCGGATAAAGACTCGCCCTGTAGCTCGGCAAAGTGATGGTATTTGCCGGCATACAGAAACAGGTCGCCGTTGACCACGGGTGTGACCATCATTTGCCTCTTCAATGCCTTGACGAGCCAGTCCTTTTTGCTCGAAATCAGGGATAGGGGATCGACGTTAGAACGCGCGGGCAGGACAACTTCGACC
>JAWDNK010000031.1:0-11762 GCA_046534355.1 Candidatus Martarchaeota archaeon
CGCCGCTGGCTCCTAGATCGACCGCGAGTAGCTTGACGACCTCCGGCACTCAAAAGACCAATTAATGGCGCACCCCTCATTTAAATTCGACGCTCCGATTCGAAGACAAAACGCCACTCGTTTCCAATTGCCGAGCCATCGCCCTTCTCCCTCACTCCCTTTTTCATCTTTTTTTCGCTCTTGGATGGCCGCTTTCTAGGAGTTGGCCTCCCTCTCGCCGCTGATCGCTCTCTTCCGCGCGCTGAAAAGGAAACCCCGCGCTGGGGATTTCGTTCCGTTAAGTCGCAGTCAGCACAGCGCAACCCGGGTCTTTCATTTGAAAATCGTCAACAAAAAGGGTTAAGCGCATTCCAGCGTTTTTGTTAAAAAACATCTTGGAGAAAACTGGCGCATGACCTAGCCACGCTGGTGGTCGAAGCCTGTGGCGCCAAGGGATTGACGCTGTCCATCGACGATGTGATCGCGATGGCTTCGAAGGCGGCTTCCAATATAGATGAAAGACGATCGAAGTGAGATAATATAGCGTTGAGCCCAGAAAAGGACCCTGGATTTGACCAGGCTTACTGAAAATGACCCCTTAGAGGTCCAGGTCCAGGTCCAGGTCCAGGTCCAGTTAACCCTGTACGACGCGTTAGAAGTGCGGATGGCAATACTCATGATACGCGTAATAAAAACTGACCTCTATCTCGCCCTACTGCGAGCGTTATCCGTTTCTTCGTCATCCGGAGGTAGCCTGCTGTCTTCTCACGATCAAGAAAAGCTGTTCAAGACGTTTAGCAAAGAGCCACACTTCATGCTCACGGAAATACCCGACGGGAGCCTGGTAGAGCGCGCAGGCACAGATTTCTTGAAGGAGGCAAGCGGTAAATGCCCTGCCGTACCAGCTGACGCTGACCAATTAACGGCCTAGCCCGGGCAGCCTACCAAAAGCTGACGGGCAAGGACGTGACCGTGGCGCGACCGGTTCAGGGAGATCCTTTACCGGTATTCTCGGTTCCGTTGAAGTGGCCGTTCCCTATTTGGGCATGAGCTCCGTTTTTGAGAATCAAAATATCGGACCTCTGTGGGCGCTAGAAATTAGCAGGCGTGGACGCGGTGGCGAACTAGGTGCCGCATCTGCCCCGGTCATGGGTTAAGGGGACGAAAGGGTGCCCGTGGCCATCAACGGGCTGAAATACGACCAAGGAAAAGGGAACGAACTGCGCCCCGCGCGCTGCTCGGGGGTTTCCATCGACGGCTTACTGATGAGCATTGAAAAGGAACCGAAGATGGAGCCGTTATCCCCAATATTCGAACCCATTTCGCTAGATTTTGCTAAAACCCGGATACAATCAATTTACCGTACGAAAGTAAAGCGTCCCACTAAAGGGAGATTCACAAATGACATCGATTCTACTTCGCGTCCAGCGTTATCCCCCGCGCGTCGAGCCTGCCTCGAATCCGCTTATGATTTGGCCCCACTTGGCCATCACCGCCCTTTTCAATTCCTCGCTCATTTTGCTGGTCGGCGGGAAGTCCTTGCCCTTCCTCGTCGCGTCGATGATGACGCATGATGACGTCAACTCCCCCCTTTCCCTTGAGGAGGAGTCGACCACGGGGTCCAGCTCGCTCGTGGGTAACCCCTTCACGACCTGGGCGTCCCTGGCTAAGTCGCAACGCGTCGTCACCGCGAACAGCACCTGATATATATCCGAGGGATCTACGTCCTCGTCCACGACCACAACGGCCCTCTTCATCATACCCCCAACGCCTAGGGAGGCCGCGGCCGCCCTCATCGCCTGGCCCGGCCTGGGATTCCTGAGCGAAACGACCAGCACCGTTGGAGTAGCACAGGGTTGATAGATCGAATAGACGCCCGCTACGTCTAACCCGAGGTTTTCCAGCGCGTCCCAATACATGGCGCTGATGGCCAGCTGTGAACCGAGCGAGTAAGAATTCGAAGACCCCTTTAAGTAGCGATTATCTTCAGGAAAGGGAGGGTTTCCCTGAATTATTGGCTCGTCCCTGAAGATTACCTTTTTTACCCTTATGATGGGGCTCGGTCCCTTTCTTGTGTAGTACCCCGCACACTCGCCGAAGGGCCCTTCGTACTCCGAGACCCCGGGTGGGATCTCGCCAATCACCGCTACTTCGGAGAACTTGGGTATGGGTAGGCCGTCCTCGTCAACGATCACCTCGTAAGGGGAGCCGCGCAAGCCACCGGCGAAGTCGATTTCTGAGATACCATAGGGGACGGGCGCGGCCGCGGCGTAGAACAACAGCGGGTCTTGTGCTCCAAGTACCACCACGGGGGCGGCCTTTCCGCGACCCCAATACTTCATGATTATGTCGAGGCCGTGGTGACCGGGGCTGATCATCAGCCCCAGTGTCTTCCGGTCGTGGACCATGCACCTGTACACGCCAACGTTTACCCAGCCGGTGTCGGGGTCCTTTAGGATCACCGCGCCGCCGGCCAAGTATCTGGCGGCGTCCCTTTCGTGCCACACCGGTATCGGGAGCTTCATCAAATCGACGTCTTCCCCTGACATCTCGTTCTCCAGCAAGGGCCCGTCGGAAACTTCCCTGGGTGGAATCGGCTTCGCCCTCAACCTTTCCCGCCATTCCCTGACCAGCTGCACGCGCGGGGCATCCGTCGGGAGGTCTAGCGCCAACGCCTGAAGCGCGTCTGACACGTAAAGGTCGGCCGCCACCCTATAGCCCTCTGCGTAATCCTTCACGTCGTCAAAGAGGAGGGCGCGCGGCGCGTCGGAATTGGCGACCAGGGCCGATATGGCCCCTATCTCCAAGCGCCAATCTGCGCCCTTGATGGTCTGCAGCATGCCCTTTTCCTCAAGGGTTTTGAGGTAATCCCTCAGGTCCTCGAAGTACCTCATAGCTCAATAGGACCGTTCATATAAAAGATTCGTGGAAACATCCCTGGGAGAACCCCTGGAGGACCACGGAGCGATCGCATTTCCGAAAGCGTTGCACCGCTCGGGGGTCCATGGCCAGCTCGGCCTCGAGTTTCACCCTCGAGGACAACGAGAAGGCCACCATGTCATAGTAATCGGAGAGATCGACCGCGTTCCAGCCTTCGTTGAGCTGAACTTCCTCATCCGTCTGAGCCCCCGGGAGGAAAGTGAACTCGCGGACGACCAGCTTAACCGGTTCTGAGACGCGAACCTTCAACCTTTTCCTCCAAAAGCCCTTGACCGGGATGCCTCCAAACCAGCCTTTGACGCCGCTCTTTCCGGGTTCGTATTCGCCATCCCAAAGCCACATCCTCACCGGGGTCCAGGGCTTCGAGAAGACCTCCTTGACCGGGAGCTCGAAGACCCCGCCCGCCCCGGCCCGATAGGTGTACACGCCGGTGTGGTTAGCGTAAGATGCCCCGATGTAGACGCTTTGCCCGTCTGTGGCGATGCCCGAGACCGAACCAGCCGTAGCAACTATTTGGGGAACGGCGCCATCAACTCTGAGCAGAAAGGCCTCATCCGTTCTGCTGAGGACCTCGCTTAGGTGATCCCAGGGCACCAACGCTAAAAAGGGAATGCCGTTGATGTACACCTTTTGCCCCCTCAGGCCGCCGACGTGGTATGGCATCCCGTCTTCAGGGCTGAAGGCCTCGAAGAAGGGATAGGCAACGAAGTCTTCCGAGCTCAACTGGGATTCGCTTGAAGGCTTGCCCAGCCTGCCGGTCTCTATGTTGCGTATTTTAGAGGCCGATATCTGTACGACGAATCCCCTGAAGAAGGCCAGCAGCCGGTTCTGCAGTTGGACGATCTGACCTCCCTGTCTCGGTAGCGATACCGTTGCGCCCGCGTCGAAGGCGGAAGCGAACTCCGTTATCCTGGCGTCGGCCCCCGTCAGCATATCGTAAACGATGATGGCCGAGTTTGAGTTCAAGGCGGGGTTGAACTCAGTCACGAAGAGCTTGTCGTCTTTCAACTCCATTTTGTAGGCCGTGTGACCCTTTACGAGGTACTCGGCTGACCCGCTGCTCAGGTCCAGCCTCCAGAGCCCCAACTCGGAAAAGCCATCGGCCCGCGTGAAGAATATGGAGTTCGTGTGCTCGTCGTAAACTAAGTCCGTCACTTCGCCGTACCATTCGGAAGTCCCCAGGCCCGGGTCCCACTTCCTTGACCAAAGCAACTCCACCTTTCCGTTCTCATCAAGAGAGTGTATGTGGCTGTATTTTTCTCTCATGTCCTGCCTTCTATCAGGTGTCAGCCCAGCTGGCGCCTTTATCCAACCACCGAAAAAGAGGAGATCCCTTGAGGTGGTCATGGCGCCGTGAGTGTCGCCGCCGGCTTTGGGCGGCCTGCCGATCTTCTCATATGAATACGTCAGCTCGCCGTCGACGAACACGGTCCCAGCTTGACCCTCGTGTATCACCAGGGCCTTGGACCTTGGTTGAAAACCGATGTAAAAAGACCTGAACTGGTGGTGACCCATGCCGACCTCTGCGTAGGGCGTATAGCCTTCCGGGACCAAAGTCCTCTTGGGAATTCCCTCGCTTGAGCTCAAATTTGGAAACCCTAGCCTTCTTTTTATCGCGTTTAAAGCCATCGCTGATGGCCGGTTCGGCTATGTCTAGCTTGGCAGCGAACGCCCAATCCCCATAGCTAGATCTTTTCCGCCGCCCTATTTCGTTGTAACCGGCGATCCCCAATAGACTTATGTGCGCGGCGAACCATTCGCTCAGGTGGACGAACGTGAGGATTAAGGACGTAAAAGCCACTACAGTAGCTCTCCCTCTTCTGCACAACCTCAGGCACAGCGGGGGAGCGCACCCGGGTCGCATGATCTTCACCGTGATAAAGATAGAGACGGATGAGGGTATAGAGGGATATGGAGAAGCCGGCGGGGGTGGTTTCTCGATATCTCCCTTCGTCCAATCCATCAAGGAACAACTAGCTGGAGAAGACCCGTTCAACTTGAGGAGGCTCAGGTACAAGGTAGCCTCGCCAATAACGGCTACCTACTACAACCAACTTTTGCCTCAAATCTGGTTCCCGATCGAGACAGCTTTGCTTGACATAAAGGGAAAGGCGCTCGGAGTTACCGTTAGCAGCCTACTCGGAGGCGCGATCAGGAAAGAGGTACCGGTTTCAGCTTATGTCTTCTACACGGATGACTACTTAAGGCCAGAAGAAGTCGCGTCGTACGCCAAGGAACAAGTAAGCGAGCGCGGTTTCAGCGTGATAAAGTTGAAGGCTGGGGTGTTCAACCCCGCTCACGACGCCGACACTGCTGTGGCCATAAGCAAGGCCGTTCCAAGCGTCAGGATAAGGGTTGATCCCAACGGTGCTTGGAACTTGGCTGAAGCGCTTTGGTTTGCCCAAAGGATGAAGGATGAAGGAGTACCGATCGAATACATGGAGGACCCACTCTGGAGCACGCAGGGACTTAAGGCGTTTAAGGCGGCGACGGGCTATGCGGTGGCCACCAACACGGTGGTAATGCGCTTCGAGGACATCCCCAACGCTTTTCTCAGGGACGCAGTGGACGTCATACTGGGTGATCCGCACTGGTGGTACGGTATGCAGGGCTTCTTGGAGCTCGCCGGCTCGGCTTGGAGCCTCGGTTTCGATCTCGGTATGCACAGCCCCGGCGAATCGGGCCTCGGCCTGACAGCTATGCTGCACGCTGCGGCGTGCGCACCCAACTTGGCCTACGCCGTGGACACGCATTACATACACCTAGGGGACGACCTGCTGAAGCAAAGGATCGAGATAAGGGGCGGTAAGGTGGCGCTGCCGGACCGCCCGGGCCTAGGGGTTGAAGTTGATGAGGACAAGTTGGAAAAGTACTCACGGCTCTTCCAAGAAGAGGGAGAGTACCAATACACCTCCGACCCGCTTAGAACTGGCTGGATCCCCAAAGTTCCCAGAGTAGAGTACGACGAGTGTCCTTGTCACCCCGCAGGAAAGGTCCCCTTTGGAGGTGCCCGAAATGAACGAGGGTTCTCATTACGCCTGGATCTACTCGGAAATCGGTGATCTCCCGCTTTACGACCTGCACAACCATTTGAATCCTCGGTCGTTGGCCCCAAGCTCTTTCGATGACGTCATATTCTACCATTACATCGTCTCCGAGCTGGCCAGCGCCGGTATGCCATGGGAAGACCTCAAAAAAACGAAAGGCCAACAAAGGCTAGCCAAGGCCTTGGATTACGCCAAATTCATAAGGAATACCTCAACGTTTTGGAGCCTCAAGAGGATAGCGGAAGACATCTACGGAGTCCGGATCAAGTCTGAAAAAGACCTGGTCGAGCTGGCAAACGCCATAGAGGACCAGAAGCCGGACGCCTCGCGCGCCACTTCGGTGATCCGCGATAAAGCCCGCGTGAAGCGCTCCTTGCTAACGCTGAACCCGCTAGAAGCACCCCCGAAATATGACCGCTCGCTCTTCGCGGGGGCGCTCAGACTGGACGCCCTAACATACGACCTAACGGCGACCTCGCTTCTCGCGTTGGAGAAGATGACTGCGGTAGATTTGGAGAATGGCGAAGCTCTGGAGGAGGCCCTTAACGCCTTGTTCAAGGCCTTCGGCGATCTCAAGGCGCTGGCGTTCAACCCAGAACCAAGCGACGTCTTCCTCCAGCCCACGGCATCGCAGGTTGGACCTCACCTGGAAACCCTTCGGAGCAGGGGCGTGTTGAAGCCGGAAAGCAGGCAGATCATTTCTTCTTACGTATTAAACCACTTTTTAGAGGAAGCAGGTGAACGCGAGCTCCCAGTCCAGATGATGATAGGGGTCAGAAGACCGGTTTCCGGCGCATCACAGCCGGATTACGCCTTAACCGCCTTCGACCCGAGCCACCTGAGGGAGCTTGAAGAGCTATTTTCTCGCTATTACATGGTCACGTTCGACGTATTCATAGGTGATCCACTGTTGGATCACCCAATGGCAGTGGTGGCCAAAAATTTCTCTAACGTCCATTTGAGCGGCTACTGGTGGTACGCTATGTACCCAGAATACATATCGTCATTCCTGAGAACGCGGATCCAAATGCTTCCGTACAATAAATTCAGCGGCTTTTTCAGCGACGCGTACGTTGCCGATTGGGTTTACGGGAAGGCTTGCCTAGCAAAGAAGGAACTCGCCCGCGTGCTCGGCGAGGCGGTGGGCCTAGACTATGTGGACAAGGAGACGGCAATCGAGGTGGCAAAGGCTGTACTCTACGACAACGCCCGCAACCTTTACGGGGAGCGAGGCAATAAGAATTGGTAGCACAGCAGGATTTCCGGTCGGTTTAGGCCGACAGTTTTTGCCTCCAGCGCAATTAATTAATGCGAACTTGGGACGCAAGCCCCTTTACGCATGTGTTGAAGGCCGGCTGCAGGCCATGAGGCTCGGGGAAAATGACTTCAGTCGTCGCGCCGGGTTTCTTCCCCCAAGCCGATGTTCGCTTCATCCAAGGCTTAAACAGGGCTGGCCTTCAAATCGAATCCTCACGGTTTATGCGAAGTACCCAACGTTTATATCAGGGTAAACGGGAAGGTCATGCGCTGCTTAGTTACTGGTGCAGGCGGCTTCATAGGCAAGTTCTTGGTAACGGACCTGATAAGAAGGGGCGATCAGGTGATCGCAGTCGGGAGATCTCCCTCTCCCTTTCGGCAGCACCCGGCGCTCAACTACGTAAGGGCTGACGTTTCGGACTTCCTCGAGATGAACGACGTTTTCTTGGAGTATAAGCCAGAAATCGTTTTCCACCTTGCCTCTCTGATCGCGGACGAGTGCGAGGCTGATCCCTCTGCGGCACTCAGCGTTAACATCAAAGGGACGCAGGGCCTGATGCATCTTGCCTCGGCTCATGGCGTAAAGCGCTTCGTTTTCATGAGTTCGCAGTCCGTATATGACCCAGATGCGCGCGAGCCCGTATCCGAAGAGCAAGCAGGCCACCCCCTCCTCCTTTATGGTATCACGAAATATTACGGCGAGATGATCGGACTGTGGTACGCCAGAAAAGGGTTGCTCGACTTCAGAGCGCTGAGGCCCAGCGTCGTTTTTGGGCCGACGCGGTACAAAGGACCGTCAGCCGAGTTCTCCAGCCTCATCATCGAGAGGGCGTTGCGCGGCGAAAAAGTAGTGGTGAAAAACCCAGATGATCGCGTTAACTACTTATACGTCAGAGACGCTGTTGAGGCCGCAGTTAAACTCGCGTTCGCGGAAAGGGCTCCATCCAGAGTGTACAACGCCGGAGGCTTCACCACTACGGTGATGGGCTTCATCCAGGAGGTAAAGAGGTTTGTACCTTCACTCGAATATGAGATAACGCGCTCAGAAACGGTTCGTTACCCCTCCGTAATAGATAACTCCAGGGCTCAAACCGAGCTCGGCTGGTCGCCTCGCTATGGCCTCGAGGAGTCGATTGTAGATTACATTGCCACACTCAAAAAAGGAGAAGAGCTTTTCTCTGTTTGAACGCGCGTGTAAACGCACTTACCGCCAAACCCGACGCGGAATAGGAAGAATGGCCTCATGCGGTAACTTGATCACCTATTGGCGAACTAACGCCCCCCAGGGCGGGCTCCCGGATCAGCCGGCGCATTTACCATCGGTTGGGGAAATAAGAGGTAGCCCGGTGCTAAATGGAGAAGGCCTTTTAATTTCTGTGCGCCTCGCCTATTTTTCACGGGGAAAAATTGGCAGTATTTGTCATCGGCAAGACGCTCAACACCTTTCACATTCGCTACGAAGGCTCGCTTTGATGCGGCTATGCGCCCTCTCCTTCACGGGGGCTTTTTCCTCTTCACCCCAGGCGAGGTTAAGCCACAGGTTCCTTGGTCTTATAGTGGGACAGGGCAGCCTGTAGTCTTATGACCCGAGGGTAACGAGCAAATGAAAGTAAACACGATGCTCCATCGCTCAATGTTGAGGCAGGACGCCAGGATCGAGCCAAAATGCCGAACACACGGGTTAAGGTATCCAAAAAACAAACATCGGATTAACCAAGGTTCGGTGGCCTCTTTTTTGCTTCACCTAGAGAATGCTTCCGAACTTAGCTCAAGAGCGGAAACCGAATTGAGCATGCTCAAGGCAGACTTAATAATCACTTATGCGATACTTCAAATGAAACCCGTAAAGCTCGGTTTCGTGCCGCTCCACAGGGTGCCCTTTGACGAACGGTGGGGAATAGAGCTGAAAAAAAGGGTGGTTGACTCTCTGAGCTTGGTAGAGGGCTTGAAACTCGTCTACCCCGATGATCAGCTCATCGAGGGAGGTCTCGTAAAGGATGACGCCGACGCTCAAAAAGTTATTGAACTTTTCAAAAAAGAGTCCGTTCAGGGCGTGGTGATCGGCACCGTAACTTTTGGCGAAGAGCTGGCTGGCGCCTCAATAGCCGAGGCCTTTAAGGGATACCCGCTGGCCATATTCGGCACAAAGGAGCCTGAACAATTACCCGGTGGCTTCAGGCGCTCAGATTCCTTCTGCGGCACGTTATCTCTCGCCTCGGCCCTTCGCAGGAGAAAGATCCCCTTCGTTTACCTTGGGCTTTTCTTCCCGGAAGAAGACGCCTTCAGGCGCTCCGTTGAGACCTTCGCGCGCGCGACCTCAGCGGTTAGCGCTTTCAGAGGAGCTAGGATAGGACTTCTGGGCCCCAAGCCCTCAAACTTCGAGACCGTGACCATCAATGAAGCCGAGATGGCCGAGCTCTTCCACCAAAGGGTCATCAACGTTACGCTTTTAGAGGTCGTTGAAACGGCCAAGCGGCTGAAAGACGATGATCCAGACGTGCTCGAGGCCATGAAAGCATTCAAAGACATTGACACGAGCTCCGTGCCTAAGCCATCTTTAGTGAAGATCGCTAAACTCGAGACGGTTTTCAGGAGACTAGTCAAGGAAAAAGGCTTCGATGGCCTCGCTGTTAGGTGTTGGAACGAATTGGAGAGGTATTACGGGGTAGTCCCTTGTTTCGCCATGGGCAGGCTGACAGATTCGGGCATCATGACTGCCTGTGAATCGGACGTTTACGGTACCCTTTCCATGATGTTGCAGTACTTCGCGGGCCTGGGTACCACACCACCCCACTTCGTCGACCTTACGATCGCTCACCCCCAAGACCCGAACGTGTTCCTGGCCTGGCACTGCGGCAACGCGCCGCCCAGTTTGGCGTGCGAGAATTGCCCGTTGAAAATAGACTACCACAGCATACTTTACGGCCAGCTTGGGAAGGAAAACAGTTTCGGCACTTTAGACGTGAAGTTAAAGCCAGGGGTTGTGACTATAACCAGGCTAAACGAATACGACGGTGAATTCAAACTACTCATAACCAAGGGGGAGATTGTAGACATGCCAGGGGAGTTCAAGGGATCTTGGTCTTGGGTCCGCGTGAGCGACTTGGACAAACTTTACAGGACGCTTATCGAGGAGGGGTTCGTGCATCACTACAGCGTGATACGCGGGGACTACGTCGATGCCCTGAAGATGGCCTGCGACTTCTTGGGCATAAAGGCGGTGGTAGTCCGATGCTCAATACCCTCAACGCTTTAGAGCAGTTGCTTGATAAAGGATTGGGCTAGCCGCTCCACCGCTAAGTGGACGGCCTCCTAACCGCGGATGACGGCTGGCTGCTTCTGCTGCGGCGCAATCAACACAGTTGGCTTACTCTTATATTTGAACCAATTGTATATCGCGTGACGGACCTGATAATTACCCACGTGGACGTGGACGGCGTTTGTTGCGCCGCATTGGCAAAGAGATACTTGGGCACGGACCCATACGTGATTTTCACCGGGCCTAGAAGCTTGGCTAGGCACTTAAGGGGCGTCCGCGAAGGCCACGAAAGGATATTAATCACCGACGTTTCCTTGAACCACGATCAGGCCGAGGCAGTAAAGGCCGAGCTGAACCGGCTAATTTCTTCTGGCTCGAAAGTCATATGGGTCGATCACCACGATTGGGACCCCGAGGACGCCAAGTCGGTGGCGTCTATGTGCGAGCTGACCCTTGAACCCTCTCCAAGCGCCGCCTCCCTCTTTCAGAAAAAATACGGGCCAGATGATGAGGTGAGCAGAAAAATCGCGGAAATAGGAGATGACGCCGATACCAATACCAACTCCCTAGAATACACCCTTGCCTACAAGCACGGGGCTTGGAACTTTAAAGACAGGCTTTTGTTGGTCAACTCCTTGGCAAACGGGGAATTTGAGGGTGATTTTTTGGCCAGGTGGAAGTGGGAGATGGAAGAAGAAATAAGGGATGCGAATGATCTGGTCTCCTCTCTACCCTTGAACGTCAGCAAGACGGGCAAGCGGTACGCTGTCCTAGACGTACGCGGCAGAAAAGCTCCCGGCACCTACGCCGCGAAAATCGCCGCTGAAAAAATGGACTTGGATTTCGCCTGCGTCATATATTCTTGCAAGTCCGTTTCTTTTTACAGGGGCGTCAGGGAGACGAACCTGCTCCCGCTAGCGATCAGGCACGGAGGAGGCGGCCACCCCTACGCCTGCGGCGCGAACCCTAAAACCGGTATCCTGGAGAGGCTGGCTTGCTTTTTGCGGAGGCACTACATTACAAAAGAAATCAAACAAATACTCGCCGAACTAGATGCGATTTGACACCCCCTTAGGTGAACACAGGCTACGCCTCGTTCACTTCGATGCTCATTTACGCGTTGAGTTTGAGGCAGAAATTATTGCCAGTAAAAATTTCTCCAGTCTAGTCCTCGACATTCAAAACGTAACGCATCTGCGTTAGCGCGAAAAATGAAGGCCTGCGTTGATCCTTTTGCGTTCGAAACGGATCAGCCGTGGTTTGTCTTCAGGGTGTAGTTC
>JAWDNK010000032.1:0-11550 GCA_046534355.1 Candidatus Martarchaeota archaeon
TGGCGCGGAACAGCAAAAACAGGGCCGCCGCAGAAAACGCCAACGCCACCGCGAGCGCGCTCAGAAAACCGACATCATAACCCACGTAAACCAGGGCCGAAGCCGGAGGCGATGATACCCCGAGCGCGTCCACGGCTTTCACCTTCACCACTTCCTTCCCCGCATGCGATATTTCGTAGGTGTAATCGGGCGATGTGGTATTGGCCACTTGTCTTCCGTTTAGGTACCAGAGGTAAACCACGGGCGCGGTCCCACCGCTCAACTTGACGAAAACCGTTACGGCGTTCCCCGACAGTAACGGATCGCTCGACGACCGCTTCAATGAGTAAACGGTCACGCTTGGATCCGGGTTCACCGTGACGAACCGGCCTCCCTCGACCTGGAATTCGGCCGAATCGAAGACCGTCGCCGATACGACGTAGATACCCGGAGACGACGGGACGAAATCGAAGGAAGTAGAATTATCTGGGTAGGGCGTGCCGTTGACCTCCCACTCCCAACGGTATGGAGGAGTGCCCCCGGTTACCGACGCGTTCAGCTGAACCGGCAAACCGACGTCGGTGACCGACCTCGAGTAAGTGAGCGTGCCACTGGGATCGGGATTAACCCAAACCTCCAAGGGATTGGTCCTGACGGTGTAGCCCGCGGCGTCGGTGACCCGGTAAAAGACAACGGCATGGCCAACCCCATCGAACCGGTAACCGGGCGGCACCGGGGAACCGTTCACGTAAGGGGTTTCTTCGTAGGGCGGTGTCCCGCCGGTGACGGAGACCGAGAAGGTGAGGGGCTGACCGAGGTCGTAATCGACCTTACCGCTTAAGAAAGCGGAGGGGTCGGGGTTGACCTTCAACTGAAAAGCGGGGCCCGCGACCGAGTCGCCATCAGAATCCATTATGACTACCTGGAGTTCGTGGAGGCCTACTGGCAACGAAGCGCCGAGCGATCCGGAGGGGTTCGAGGCGTTGAAGTAATAAGAGAGCCCGCCGGAGTCGACCCCGAACTCCTTCATCACCTTACCGTCGACCGTGATGAAGTAATTGAAAGGGGGCAGGCCGCCCTCCACAAACGACGCAAAGCCGAGTTCAACCGACGAGCCCTGGTCGATCACGGTCGAACCGTTTGTGAAACGGAACGAAAGGAGGCGCATCTTGGGGATGACTTCGGGCTCGCCAGTGATCAGCGAGGTGGAGTTCGCGTACTCGACGGTCCCGTTGGCGCCGAAGGGGTAAGGCCAATCGCCCAGCTTGACGGGATCGGGTGTGAAGGCCTGGAAGAGGGTGGACCCGTTAACCACGTCCCTTTCATCAGCCCAAAGCCAGGCGCTGCCCAAAACGAGCCCACGGGCGACGTAAGTCACCGCTTCCTCCGGCCCGTAATAGGGCTTGGCGTTGTATTCCTCGGTCATGATCCCCGTGAAGAATCCCTGTTCATTAGACGAGGAATTGGTGAGACCCAAGAAGTAAGACGCCCCCTCGGAGCCGTAGTCCGTCATCGCGTAAGCCCCCGTTTCGAGGTCCCGGGCAGACATAACCACGCGATCGCCTGAGAAGTACAACCTAAGCTCAACCCAGTTCCCGGGGAAAACGGGGCCCGAGAAGGCCCGCAAGCCGCCGGAACCCGAAAGCGGGAAAACGGATTTTCCCCCGGGAGAAAACACCTCGTATATCATGGCGAACCCGCCGCCGCTGCCGCCCCAGTCGTAAGAAAGACCCACTTGATACCAAAAGCCTGCGTTGGAAAGGCCGTTGAGGAGGTAGGCGGGGCCGTAACCGGCCGAATCGGTCTGGGCCACGGCGGACACCACGAAGTCCAGCGACTCTGAACTCTCGGTAAACGTCTCCCCCACCTGCTCGTCGTAACTCAGAGACGCGTTGCTGGCCAAAAGGGAGGGGTCAGTTGCGACCGCGCTTGGCCCGGATGGGCCAGGCAGGGAGGCCGAGGAGGAGAACGGCCGGGCCCCACCGCAAGGGCTGCGCCGCAAAGGAACGGAAATCGGGCCACGCGTAAACGCGCGTTGAGAAACGCTCACCGTCAGGGTTGGCGCCATCGAGAGCAGCAGAAACAGGACCATCCCCGCCATCAGAATTGGGGCGAGCGCCACTTTTCTTAAGAAGCGCAGCAATGCGTACTGCCGAGCGACTTACCCTAGGGAGTATTAAACCTAACCTGCGACCGTTGGCGGCCTCGTCCCGCTCATCCCGGCGAACCCATGAAGACGCAAAACCCGAAACGGGTCTCACCGCGGCTAGGAATAGACGCCAGCTCCGTTGGCTCCTGGCTTGCCGGAACCTAAGCCCGCGGCTAAGGCAACGATAACCGCGCATCGGGCGAGCCTTGGCATCGCCTCGTTTTACCTTACCCTCCCCCCTTCATCTTCCGCTTCTTCCCAGTTTCGGTTTTATTCGGCACAATACCTAGCCCCTTTTTTACGGTCAAGCGCGGCTGGGATCTAGCAAGGGTAACCCAACCTTGGCCTTACCGGCGCGGTCCAGCCGAGCCCAGCTCACCCCACGCACGAGCTCAAGCGCGCGATGCCAATCCGATCAGGGAACCGATGAACATAAGCAGCGAACCCAAGAAGAAACCCCACATCAATGGGAACGCTAGCACCGACGCGATGAGGGCAAACGTGGAGCCCAAAGCGACATCGGGTTTCTCTTTGCCCAAAAAGTACACCGCGAACGCACCCAAAGCCAAAACCAGAAGAGACCAAACCACCCAGACGGCGATCGAGAACAGCCCGTAGACATAAGGGTAAGCGGCAGCCCGATAATAACCCATCATGCCCATGCCCATGCCGAACCCGGCGTCGAAAGGGAACCACCAGAAGCCGATCCCCGCCATGACCATCGCTGCTACTGCCTGCAACGCAAAGCCCGAAAGCACAAGCGCGAAAACAACCCTATCATCGTTCATCTCGATCAACCTCTCACCAGCATCCTACCGTACATGCCCATTTCCGCGTGCCCGGGATAAGTGCATATGTACCAGTAGGAACCGGGGCCAAAGCTCAAGACGTAGGAATAGGAATGGGCCAGCCCGCCGGTGTAATCGGCGGGAGGTACGAACGGCACCATCCCGTACTGCATCTCGTAAGGCATCGCGTTGAAGGGATAGGGAGGAGAGACGGTGGTGACCACAAAGTTGTGATACATGCTACTGTCGAGGTTTATGACCGTTATGTTCACCGTTGACGGGCCCTCGAAAACGAGGGTAGGGTCTATGAGACCATCTATCACGAAGACGTCGTGCTGAGCATAATCGGGAAGGGCTTGACCCGTCAGGTTAACCGCCCTAACATGACCCATGGTAAAGACCAGCAACCGTGCACTCGAAGAGTAAACGACCACGCTGTCGTTGGCTGGGAAAGCCTCCGAACCCGGAAGGGGATGACCCAGAAGGGCTAAGGCATCGGAAATGGCCAACTGAGATGCGACCCCTGACCGGCCGGGCCAGCCCGAGGGAACCCAAGTCGTAGAACCCGTGAAGCCACCGTTGCAACCCCAGTAACCGGCCCTTTCTTCCGTTGAGCTGGAGCCTAAACCCACGCGCTCTGCATGTCCGTAAAACGATTGCGCGCGGAAAGCAGAAAGGGAAACCGCCGCGGCCGCCGCCACGAAAAGCACGCCAACCGCTATCAGCCAAGATCTCATTTTATTTTCCTAAGTCGGTTTGGGCGCAATCGAATTAAGCGTTCCCTGAAACGAAGTGAAACGATGGCGAAACCAAAGCGCCTAACGCTCATGGGTTAGGTGAAACCAAGACTTACCGGCCTCGCCCTTTCGCTCCTTACGCACTTTTCTAATATTTCCTGCCCGCGTCCTCGCCCTCACCCTCACTCCTACCTCCCCCGGAAAACCGGGCAGATAGCCGTACCAAATTGGTCTTCCCCTGAGGAGTTACGGTCACCAAATTTCTCTGCCGCAATCTGCTGACCACGCGGTGGGTTTTCAACCTGCTGAAGCCGGTCTCCTTCGCTATGTCCCTCTGCAGGCGGCTACCCCCATGCCTAATCAGGCAATCCACGACTTTCTTCTCATCCGGCATGAGGGAAGCGTAAACCGCGCCGTATTCGTCGCCCCCCTTCTCCCTCTCACCAACCGTGATGTAAGCCGCTAGGCCCGCCAAGCCGAAAATCGCCATCAAGGACAGGGCAAAGAACGAAGCCATTATGAGCGACATGGGTAAGTAGTTGCCCGAAGAAGCGTAAGTCATCAGCTTTCCCATTCCATATCCGAGCTCAGACGTCAACGCGAAAAGGACCGCCAAAAGGACCGTCGAAACTGCAAAAATTAGGACGAAGACGTCGCGCTTCAGCATGCTCACCTTCTGGAGCCGGTGAGATAAAAATCTATGGTCCAAGGAAGGGCGACGTACAAGCCTCGGATATTAGATCGGCGAGAAACGCGCGCTCAGAGGTAGGGCTGAAGCAAAGGCTAGAATCCCTGTCTAGACCCGAAGTTACGACCACCCAAAAGTGGGAATGAAGCGCGCAATTACCAACCCGGAAGTTAAGTCGGTTCCCGGCAACGCGCCCTTCCACGGAAGTCCAGCGATTCGCTTTTCCTCCTCGCCTCCCGCGCCCACCAGGTTCTACGGCCCGCGCCATCGGAACGTGGAGCAGAGCTAGGAGATCAAGGTGGGCGCGAAGACCGGACGCGCACCAGCTCTCTAACCGCACCCGCGAAAGAAAGGCGTATATGGTTACGGCGAGCTCGCACATGAACCAGTTCGGGATCGAGCGTTACGTGAAGCCCAGCTATGACGAGATAAGGGAACTCGCCTTTACCCTTTACGAGAAGATCAGGCAATCGGGTTGGATCGAAGACGTGGACGTGGCCCTGGGGAGAGGGGGACTCTTCGCCCTGAGGTCGCTTCAGGATTATTACGTGGCCGCAGGGATCAAAATACCCTACACCGTGATAAGCGTGGAGAGGTACACGG
Source organism: Candidatus Martarchaeota archaeon (assembly GCA_046534355.1). Taxonomy (GTDB): domain Archaea; phylum Thermoproteota; class Thermoprotei_A; order Marsarchaeales; family UBA168; genus UBA168. The sequence continues at coordinate 4,945 of JAWDNK010000032.1, forward strand.
GCATCGGCAGCGGGGCCGGCGGCGCGGTGAAGATGAAGGGGCTATCGCCATCAGCGATCAAGGGAAAGAAGGTCCTCCTGGTAGACGACGTATCCGACACCGGGGCCACGCTCGCGGCGGTCAAGGAGGCGTGCGCAAAAAAGGGCGCGGCCGAGGTCAGGTCAGCTACGATCCACTTCAAACCGTGGAGCCGCCTCAAGCCGGATTACTACGCGCAGAGGGTCGACGCCTGGATAATATACCCTTGGAACTTATACGAGACGCTGAGGGAGCTCGTCACCTCGATGCGGGGGGCAGGGCTCGGGGGGAAGGAGATCGCGCAGGAGCTCAGCCGCGCCAACGTCCTGCCCAGCGAGGTGGCCAGGTTGAAGGACCTCGTGGGGCGCCAAGGGGAAGGGCTGGGAGACTTGCTGGAAATGGTGCTAAAAGAAATGGGATGAAGAGCCCACCGTGAGCGCGATTTGCGGTTTAACTCTATGGGGGTTAAGGGGGCGAAAGTCCCCCTCCGTAAGGTGGGGGATGGATGGCCCCCTTACAGGAACGTTTTACGTCACTAAAAGAGATATCTGTGCCTCCAAACCTTGAGAAGAAGGAGGGACTTTCCCTATGGAACGTAGGGGAGACGCCCGAGGATGAGAACGCCTCTGCGATGCGGGATGGAATGCCCGCGGTATTCCAGGCGTAAGCGTATCGATGAACCGGGAAGCCCCGTCCGTAAGGGCGGGGTAGTTCACTAGTTACGGATGTCCATCGAGTTGGCTGCCACGCCTTAGGTGTACCCGGCGCACTCGCTGGCTAGGTGAAACGGCCGAATGACCGCCCGGCCGGCCGGCTGGTGGATCCTACCCCCTCTCGCTCTCGACCCTTTCCCTCTTCCCCTCCCCTCATCCCGCACAAGTCATCGTCTGACCCTCGACCCAGGGTGCGGCAGAGCTAAGATGAGGCTACGAACGCCGAAAAAGAGAACAGAAGAGTGGGAGAAGGCCGAAGGCATGAAGGGGCACGGCTCGACCGAACGGATCCAACACAATAAAATAAAATGCAATACGATACGACGCAATCGGATCCAATCCTACCTGGCTTAGCTTAGCTTACCCCTTACTCACTAGCCCGATTTCCTTATATCGAAGCCCCGCGTCATTCCCATGATCGCGTCCGAGCGGCAACCGACGGCAGGCCCCGGCGCCGTACAGCGCGCTGACCCTTGGCAACCTTGGAGGGAGCACGATACCGTGCTCGTGGTAAACTTCGGGGGGCAATACGCCCACATGATCAGCAGGAGGGTGAGGGAATTGGGCGTCTACAGCGAACTCGTGGAGCCGGGAAAACTCAAGGCCACCGTCGAGGAGAAGAAACCCAAGGCCATCATACTCTCCGGCGGGCCGGAGAGCGTTTACGCCCCTGGGGCGCCTCACCTCGAGGGATGGGTGCCAGAACCGGACATGCCCGTGCTCGGCATCTGCTACGGCTTTCAGCTAATAACTCAGGCCTTAGGAGGGAACGTGGAAAGGGGAAGAGGGGAATACGGTAGGACTAAGATACTCGTCGAGGCGGAGGGTGACCCGATTTTCGAGGGTTGGGGAAAAGTGGAGTACGCTTGGATGAGCCACGGGGACCACGTTTCGACCGCGCCACCTGGGGCTGTGGCGCTGGCCACCTCGGAAAACGGTTACCTGGCCGCCATCAGGGTAGATGCGATGCCCCGCCGCGGAGGAGGGCAGTCTACGGCAAGCGAGATGGGAAATTTGGAGGTGAAAGAGGGCTCAAAAGTCCCAGGGAAGGTCTACGGCGTGCAGTTCCACCCCGAAGTGACGCATACAGCCAAGGGAAAATTGCTGATTTCCAACTTCCTCTTCAAGGTAGCCCGGGTGAGGCCGACGTGGGGAGGAGAGGACGTCATAAGCAGGGCCGTGGAAGAGATAAGGGCGAAAGTACGCCCGGGGGAAAAGGTGTTCTGCGCGGTAAGCGGTGGCGTGGACTCGACGGTCGCCGCGCTCATAACTAAGGCCGCCGTTGGGGATTCGCTGATGACCGTCCTCGTAGATCACGGTTTTCTCAGGGAGGGGGAGGCAGAACAGGCGTTGGAGGCGCTCAAGCGCGTGGGCCTTTCGCCGTCGTTGGTGGACGCGCGCGAGAAGTTCGCCTCCAAACTTAAGGGGGTGAGCGACCCCGAGGAGAAGAGGAAGGCCGTGGGTGAAACTTTCGCCGAGGTATTCGAACAATTTTTCTCCGAGGATAAGGCGCTCAGGTGGTTCGTCCAGGGGACGACTTATCCCGACGTCGTTGAGAGCGGTGCGGTGGAGGGATCGCACAAGATAAAATCGCACCACAACGTGGGAGGGCTACCGCGCTGGTTCTCCGATGACGTGGGGGTGCTGGAACCCCTGCGCTACCTCTACAAGGACGAGGTGAGGAGGCTGGCAAAGCTCCTGGGCGCCCACGAGTTCGCGGACAAGCACCCCTTTCCCGGCCCCGGTTTGGCCGTGAGGGTGATCGGAGAGGTGACCGAGGCTAAGCTGGGCGTTGTGAGGAGGGCCTCCGCAATAGTGGAAGAAGAGCTGAGGCTGGCAAATGTTTACGACCGCGTCTGGCAAGCGTTCGCGGTGGTGGGAGATGACCGGTGGGTCGGCGTAAGGGGAGACCAAAGGCACGAGGGATACGTGGTGACGGTGAGGGTTGTGGAGAGCGAGGACGGCATGACGGCGGACTGGGCGAGGCTCCCGCCGGAGCTCTTGGAAAGGATATCCAAGAGGATATACGAGGAAGTACCGGAGGTCGGGATGGTGACCTACGCCGTGACGCCCAAACCGCCGTCCACCATAGAACCCTGTCGAATCCACACATGAACAAGTCAAAAATTGCTTAAATAATTTCGCGAAATAAGCATATGGCTGTAGAAGAGGTTGACCTTTTGATAAGGGGAGCTGATGCCATCGACCCCGGCGACGGGACCTACGCGCACGGGGTCGACATAACCATAACCGGGGGAAAGATCAAGGCGATAGAGAAAGGGGTGAGGGTCGATGCCAAGAGGGAAATCGACGGGCACGGCAAGCTTTTCATGCCCGGTCTCGTCGACGCCCACGCGCACCCTTTTCAAATCTTCCTGAGGGGGGCCCTGGGCGCCGGCGGGCTGAAAGTCCACCCCTTTTGGCTCAAGGTGCTCATCCCCTTCGAGATGGAGATGAGCGAGGAGGAGGGGAGGATCAGCGCCCAACTCTCCGCCCTCAACATGATAAAGAAGGGGATCACGGGCTTCATAGACGCCGGTGGGCCTTTCCCGGAGACAATGGCAGAGGTAGCGGATTCGGCGGGGCTCAGGGCGCGCGTCACCTACTCCACCATGGATAGGGGACCCGAGGGATACGTGCACGGGCCAGAGGATAACAGGCAACTGGTGAGGAAGTGGGCAAGGGGAAGGGTCAGGGGTTGGTATTCGATAAGGCAAATCATGGTCTCAAGCGACGAGCTGATCGAGAAAACGAAAGAGTACGCGCTGGAAGACGGCGTAGGCGTCACCGTTCACATAGCGGAAGAGTTCGTGGAGGTCGATCACGCCATCGGCAGGTGGGGGGTGAGGCCGCTGGAGAGGTTGGCGAAAATCGGGCTTCTGGGCAAAAACGTGGTGCTGGCCCACGCCGCCTTCCTCACCGACGAGGAGGTGCGCTTGATAGCAAAGGCTGGCGCCACCGCGGTGCACTGCCCAACGGTCAACATGCTGGCCATGGGTTTCCCAAAGGTCAAGCTCATGTGGGATTCCGGCGTCAACGTGGCCCTGGGCTCGGACGGCGGGAGCTACAGGGGGTTGGACCTGTTCACCGAAATGAACGTGATGATTGCCGGTCACGCGGCCCACTTCGGGACGCCGTATTTCGACTACGACCTGATATCTTCCCGCCAAGCCCTCACCATGGCCACCGCCGGCGGGGCAAACGCCATGATGGAGGAGGGCGCGGGACACCTGAGGCCAGGCGCCACCGCCGACCTAATAGCCATCGACGAAAGGAAACCAAACCTGGTACCCATGTACAACCCCTTCTCCATCTCCCTCTTCGCGACGGGGGACGACGTGACCGACGTGGTGGTCGACGGCAAGCCCTTGATGTTGGACCGCAGGGTGCTAACCTTGGACGAGGAGAAGGTGATCGAAGAGGCGGTAGAAGCCTATCCCGAAATCAGGGAAAGGCTCACGAAATACGCCTCTGCGTGACACAAACTTGTCCAAATACCCTTATATAATTTTACAAAATAGACATATGGATGTAAAAAATCTTCCCTGGAAGGATTACGGCTTAGCCTGGAAGCCCAGGCCAGTCACCGTAGCGCACTACACCCTGTTCGCCACTCAGGTGGGGGTGCTCGCGGTCCTCAGCTACCTCAGCGTCGCCCTGCTTGGCCCGCTGGCCTACGCCGGCGTCTCATTTTTCTACTTCGCTTATGCCTTCTACATAACCTTCGCGCTCTGGTGGGGGCTATACGGGATTGCCGCCTCTTACTTGGGCAGCGTGATCTCGGGCTTCATGTTGGGAACCGGCCTAGTCCCGAACTTGCTCGGTAGTCTACCGAACCTCATAGGGCCCTTGGCCGCCTTCGTGATATGGAGGGGGATACTGTCCAGGAGGGGGCTGGACCCGCTCATGAGGGACCTAACGGAAAAGGAGATAAGGGGCTTCAAAACAAAGAGGGCAGAGCAGTGGTTCTGGCACCTGTTGTTGAACGTGGGAGTGTTCAACATACTTGGCGCATTCATTTACGTTGGTCTTTTCGTCTACATGGGTTTGATACCGGCCGGTGCCTACTGGGTGTGGTGGCTGGGTTGGGTTGCCGGGGACGTCATCCCCTTGACGGTGATAACCCCTCTCCTAATAAAGTCTCTGACCCCCATGATCGAGAGGTCGGGCCTGATCAACCTCGGCTGGCTCTCCTGAGCTTCGACCGCAGCTTCGACCGCGCCAAAAATCATCGGAATGAAAGGGACTTGAGCACCTCCGAGTCGAGCTCGCCCAGGGCTGCGGCCAACAAGTCCGCCGCTCCCAGGGCATCGGAGGCGCTCAACACCTCTACGGGAGAATGGACGTACCTGGTGGGGATCGATATGGTCGTGGCCGGCACCCCCGCCCTCCTGAACGCTATGGCCTGCGCGTCGGTGCTCCCCCCTATGAGCACCTCCAGCTGGTAAGGGATTTTGTGCTCTTCCGCCACGCGGACCAGGAAGTCATCGAGCTTTGGATGCGCTATGAAGAGCCCACCTCTACCCCCGTCCATGAGCTTGATGGCGGGCCCCTTTCCCAGCTTAGTCACGCTTTCCCTATCCGGCACCCCTGGTACGTCCGCCGCTATGGTCGTATCGAGGGCTACGGCCACGTCGGGATTAAGGGCGTCGGCCGCCACCTGAGCTCCCCTCAAGCCGACCTCCTCCTGCACCGTGGCCACGAAATGGATTGTGGCCTCGTGCCGCCCAAGCCGCTGAAGCGCCGAAAGCATCACGGCGACGCCGACCCTATCGTCCAAAGCCTTACCGGTAACCGCGTCTCCGGCCAACAAATCGAAGGACCTGTCTAAGACGGCGACGCTACCGACGCCTATTCCGGCCCTTTCTGCCTCTTCCCGGCTGGTGAACCCTGCATCTATGAAAAGCTCCTTGAGTTCCGGGGCCTCCCTCTCCTTTCCCGGGGGAGTGACGTGGGGTGGTCTACCCCCTATCACGCCGATCACGGGGGTACTCGCGCCGCTCGACCGCTTTCTCCCCCTGAGGATAACCCTCTGGCCAACCAGCGTGACCTCGTTCCAGCCGCCGATGGCGCGGAACCTCAGGAAACCCTTTTCGTCGATCTGGTCTATCATTAGACCTATCTCGTCCACGTGCGCGGCCACCATAACGCTGGGGCCGTGGGCCGAGCCGCGTAGGGTACCTATTACGTTGCCCCACTTATCGACGCTCAGCTCGTCCACGAGGGGACGCATCTTTTCGACCACAAGCCTCCTCACCTCGTCCTCGAAACCCGAGGGGCCAAAAGCCTCGGAGAGCAGGCGCAAAAGCGCCACGAATTCATCCCTTTTAGTCGAAGCCTGGCTCGAAGCCGACATTTGCGGGTGAGGGTTTGGTCCTTATAAGCTAAGCGCTGCGGGTGCTGAGGGAGGAGAAGCGAGGAGCTAGGTGCGAGCGCTACCCGACCGCCTCACTCACTCCCTCTCCTATCTGCCCAAATGACCCGCTTGGCCATCCCTTAGACCTCAAAGCAGTTTGAATAACCCTTGGAATGACTGTGGTGAGAGAAACTTGGCCATCTCTTAGACGCCGTAGTCAGCAGTTTCAAAATAGATAGGTTTATGTATAATTTGGGATCTGAACAATTCGTGTGTGCATGGGCAGTAGGGTGGTTGCAAAGACCCAAGACCTCCTTTAGAAAGAGGACGTGGGGTACGTGCACATACAGGGGAGGGAGGGGACTGAAGGCGGAGGGCGCTTCCCAGAGGGAGTGGTGGGACCGCACGGTCCTACCTTCGCTCCTGGGTGGGTGCGTCCTGACGGGGGCGGAGCGGAAGACTCCCGATGAACTCGTGAGGGAGTTGAGTGAAGCCGTGAAGCCCAAGCTCTACGCGTAC
>JAWDNK010000033.1:0-11517 GCA_046534355.1 Candidatus Martarchaeota archaeon
TACCCTTCCCTCGATGTGCTCGGCGTTGAGCTCCAGCTATCCCTGAAGGAGGCGAAAAAGAGCCTGGGTACTCCGTCCGGTTCCGTGGTGTAGTGGGGATGCCCCACCTGAACGAATTCGTCGCTTAGGCCCAACAGGGGCATGAGCGATCCGTGCAGCATTCCAAACTCGGGAAGGAAGGCGTAACTCAGTTCATCGAACGACGGGCCCAGAAAGGCGTGCAATAGCCACTTGTTTGTGGAATCCTCCTCAACGAAAGCGGCTAGACGGGGCACCGTGACGAGATCCAGTACGTCATTCGAACTTCCCCACTCAGATGCGATGGAGATCTCCTTGAAAGTTACCGAAGAAACTTCATCTAGGCCGCTTAGCTCGCCAAGCACTATGTCGGCTCCCCTGGGGACCACCGTCAGGGCGTCGTGGTTCTTTCCGTAGCAACCGAGGGGCCTTATGGGAATTGAGTGGTCCCCGACGCCTTCTACGAGCTTCTTGTAGGTTATCATCGTCCAATCGGGCCTGAAGTAATAGATGTAACCGGCATTTCCGTGGGTAGTGGTGAGTATGAACTGATCTCTGACCGCGTTGTAAATGACCCGCACGGTGTTATTGGTGTAGTCCTGCCTTACTGGAAAATCCGCGGGTATTATCCTTTTAACCGTTGATTTGTCGACCACCAGCCTTTCATCTATCTTTGCCGTCCAAACCTCTCTTCTCATACCGCTGGGGTCGTCCCAGCCGGTGAATACCAGCCAATGGGCATCGCGCCTCACGTCGTAAACCACATTCGGCGTCCCGACGCCTCCCCTTAATCCTTCAATTCCCTCGTACGGGGTTAAAACCTTCTTTGCGCGCATAAAATATGGCTCTATCTAGATTTACGCCTTGCGAGGAAAGTGGCAGCGCGTGAAAAGCCGGGGATACCGCTCTTTTCTCAAACCCCTGACTTCGCCGTCGGCGGGATGGCTCTTTGGACCGCAATCGAGGCTGCCGAAGAGCTGGCGGCATGAAAGGCCAGAACACGGGGTTGAAACCCTTTGGACAGCTCTCTCCGCGCAGACCGGGTCTCGCCTTTAAATCGGCTTTCTAACGAAGCCCTTCGACTGCGAGCAAGGCATCACGCCCGGCAACTAAAGAAATCCGTTTATCTCAACCCCATCAGTCCGTATGGCGAAGGATCGGCTTAACTTGATAGTAGTGGTCTTGGACAGCCTAAGACAGGACCACGTTAGTTTTTACAACGGCGGGAGGAACGTTTTCGAGGAAGTACCGGCGGCAAAAACGCCCAAAATAGACAGCTTCGCTGAGGAAGGTATTGCGTTCACCAATGCCTATCCCTCGGGCCTCCCCACGATCCCTCAAAGGACGGAACTAATGACAGGCCAGTTTACCCTGCCCTATAAGCCCTGGTCTCCCCTAAGCGCAAATGACCTGACCGCTGCCGCGTTCCTAAAGAGGAGGGGTTACAATACCGCGCTCGTTTCCGATACTTACCACATGTTCAAGCCGGGATATAACCTCTACTCATTCATGGATCTATGGGACTTCATCAGAGGGCAGGAGTTCGATGCGCACGGACTTGTCCCTCCAAGGCACAGGAAGCTGGAAGACTATTCCAACGAAAACATAAGGAGGGATCCGTCTTGGGTATCTCTAATTAACAAGTTTTTGTCTAACGTGGACGGGTTCAGGGAAGATCACGATGAGGACTGGTTTCCTTTTAAGGTTTTCTCGACGGCGGCAAACGCCCTGAGGGAGTTACAAAATCGTTCCGAACCCTACTTTCTTTGGGTGGATAGCTTTGATCCCCACGAACCTTGGGAGCATCCCCACTCATACGACGAGCCTTATAGGAAGGATCCGGATAAGAAGCCCAGAATAATCCTTCCCAAGGGAGGCGAGGCTTCTTCTTGGGCTACTCCCGAAGAGGTAGACGATATCAGGGCGCTGTACGCTGGAGAGGTCTCGTTCGTAGACCGCTGCTTTGGGGAGTTCTATACGGCGCTCGAGGAAACCGGTGCCATGGAGGATTCGCTGATATTGCTTTTGGCTGACCATGGTCACCCGCTGGCCGATCACGGTAAGTTCCTCAAGGGGGGTGATAGAATGTACAGCGAGCTACTCAAAATACCCTTCATACTTCGCGTCCCGGAAGACATCGCCCGCGAGTTTGATTTCAAGAAGCGGAGAGTTGACGAGCTGATATCAATACCGGACGTCCTCCCCACTTTTTTGGAGCTGTTGGGCTTCGGCGAAGACGCCGTTCCGCTGGCGGGCCGCAGCTTCCTTCCCGTGCTCACCAGTAGCTCGTCGGGGAGGCCTTGGGTGGTCATGGGGTATCACGAAGCCCCCGATAGGTGCGTTAGAGATGGTCACTACAGCTACATAAGTAGGCCGGTGGGGCTACCTGACGAGCTTTACGACTTAATCGAAGACCCGAGGGAAACCCGCAACCTGATCGATGAAAGACCGGAAGAGGCCAAGAGGCTCGCCAAGGCGTTGAAGGGGGTTTGGGCGCGCTTCCCACAGGGCTACGTAAAAGGCCTTCAGGGTAAGTATGAACTTTACCGAGGCCGCGAAGGCCTCCGCTTCACGCCTCGCATTTGCATTGTTGAGAGTTACTTTGGCATCGGCAGCCGCGGACGGCCTAAGCGCCGGACCACCATTCGGTTAGCGTAGTCCGAAAGGGTCTAGCGGACGATCTGTTGAAAACGAGGAAGCTTTACCCTCAAACGGAATGAGAAAGCCTAAGATAAGGCCTTCGTAAGAGGCCGCCCGGGCGAAATCAAGAAGTATCTCAATGACGTGTTTATTTGGGGAATGTGCTGTCTGGTGGCGGAGGTGCGTTTTAGACCTAGGCCCGTCTCCGATTCCCCCGTTGATCTCTCATCGATATGGCCGAGGGATGTTGACCGAATATCAAGCCAAGAAGCAGGCTTGCCTGGAATACAAGGAGATCCGGTAGATCCAAATGGGTGCTACAGCGGACGGCGGGAGCCCTTATCGGTGCTGCAAGATGATCTGCACAAGAGCTAGTTTGAGTTGAGCACCGAGGGCGAATAGGCGAGTGAGACGAAGCTACAGGTTGACGATCTTTGAGCATTGGGCTGGCCGCGTTAATGTAGAGACGGATGGGGGCTTTCCAGGAAGGTCGATTTTTTGGGCTCTTAACACCCTTGCGGAGAATTGGGCTCCGCTTTGCGCTGCTAGTTGAAAAGTTTTTGTACCCGAGAGGCGTAAAAGCTGCGCTCCCATATTGTGCGACCGATATGGCGAAAATAGACGCCTTGGCTCACGTCAGGACAGATGACGTTGCCGTGGTGATAAGAGACGTCAGACGGGAGGAAAAGCTGGTGGTTGGCTTTTTGGACTCACCGGAGGTCGTGTACCTTACGGCGAGGTCGGACATACCCCTCGGTCACAAAATCGCCCTAAAGGAAATCGCAGCAGGGCAGGACGTTACCGAGTATGGCTTTGCGATTGGCCACGCCACCTTGCAAATAGCCGTCGGGGAACACGTCCACGTGCACAACTTAAGGAGCAATAGGTGGTAAAACGTGGAATTCCTAGGATATGAAAGGGATGACGGCAAGGTCGGAGTTAGGAACCACGTGGTCGTGATACCGGTGGACGACCTGTCCAATGCGGCGGCCGTGGGGGTATCAAAATTGGTACAGGGGGCAATCGCGTTGCCGCATCCATATGGAAGGCTACAGTTCGGTAAAGACCTGGACCTTTACTTCCATACACTCATCGGAACTGGCCTGAATCCTAACGTAGCCGCGGCCATAGTCATAGGGATAGAACCCAAGTGGACTCAAAAGATAGCGGACGCGATATCCAAGTCCAAGCCCGCCGAGGCTTTTTCGATAGAGGGTTACGGGGATCTCAAGACAATCGAAAGGGCGTCCTCGAGGGCAAAGGAGTACCTCCAGTTCGCTTCTGAAAAGCGGAGGAAGAGTTACGATTTATCTTCGTTGACCTTCAGCATAAAGTGCGGTGAATCTGATACCACTTCCGGCCTGGCAGCCAATCCGGCTTTAGGCGCCCTTGTTGACAGGCTCGTGGACCAAGGGGCAACGGTTTTGTTCGGAGAGACATCCGAGTTAACGGGCGCTGAAGAAATCGTCAATAAAAGGTTCGCGACTGATGAGGGGAAAAAGAAGTTCGAAAAAATTTTTAGAGAATACACGGAATTGATCAAAGGCCAAGGGGTGGATCTACTGGGATCTCAACCAACAGAGGGAAATATAGCTGGTGGTCTCTCAACCATCGAAGAAAAAGCCCTTGGGAACGTTCAAAAACTTGGCACCAAGCCGATAGTGGACGCGCTGGATTACTTGGACTCGGTTACCAAGAGAGGCCTCAATTTCGTGAATACTTCCTCGGCAGCGGCCGAGGCGCTAACGCTATTCCACGCAAAGGGTTCAGTGCTGCACTTCTTTACCACAGGGCAAGGGAACGTGGTAGGACACCCGACCATGCCAGTCATCAAGATAACGGGCAATCCGAAGACGGCGAAAGCCATGGCTGAGCACATAGATGTCGACGTTTCGAGTTTGCTCACCCTTGAGCTGACGCTTGAGAAGGCGGCCGACCTAATTCAAGACGTCATGTTGAGGACGCTGAACGGTAGACTGACCTCTTCCGAGGTGCTTGGACACGCGGAATTTTCCCCGACTAAGCTCTACGTCAGCGCTTGACCTTCGGGCTACTTATGCATTCCTAAGGTGAAAGACGTTGAAGTTGTCCAGGGTTTTTTCGTTCCCCGTCTCGGTACCGATGCCGAGAAGCCCTCCCTCGCAGTGGGATGAAAGCTGGAGTGTTCAGCTCTATTCTCTCGCGGAATCGGGGAATTCAAAGGGGATAGGGGAAAGCCTTCTCGCGGGGGGTATCCCCCCTGAGGTCATCCAGTGGCTGATTAACCGCTTCTTATCCCCCCGGTTGACGGGCAAGGACTTGGAACCCCGCGAAGCCAATGAACTCATGATGAAGGCGGTTTTCTCGGCTGGGCTATCCGGTATCTCTATGATAGGGGTCAGCGGTGTCGACGTGGCCATTTGGGATCTGAAGGGGAAAATGCTGGGGAAGCACATCTCCGAATTGCTGGCCTCCGAGGGTTACCCGCTAAATGGAGGCGAGTCAACCGCCGAGGAAATACGCGTTCCGGTATATGCCTCATTGCCCAGGTTCGCGCATTGCCAGGCCCTGATAGAGGCAGTTGGTCGTGCAGAAAAAGCGGGCTTCAACATGGTTAAGCTTCACCAGTCCCCAGCCTCATCGCTTCGGTGCTTAAAGGAGGTGAGAGAGGCTTTCCCGAAAATAAGGATAGCAGTTGATTTGAACTGCGGGTTCAGCGAGGTTAAAGCAGAACAAGAGTTGTCGGCCATGTCCTCTTACGGCGTGGAGTGGTTTGAGGAACCGATATGGCCTCCTGATGACTATTCCGGCTTAAGGCACCTTGCTTGCATGGGATTTCCGCTGGCGGCAGGAGAGGATGAATACAGGCCCCTGGGCTTCGAAAGGCTCTGCGAAGCCGGGGTAAAATATCTTCAACCAGACGTGTCCAAGGTGGGAGGGATCACGCGTTTCCTAGAGGTTTCGAAAGTGGCGGAAGATTACGGCGTCCCTTTGGCCGCTCACGTGAGGCCACACGCTTCTTATGTGAACGCAGCTGCCACTTTGGCGCTTTCGGGGTCCGTGAGGCAGATCTCCATGGTAGAGTTTCCCTACTTTCCCTTTTCGCCGCGTCTATTCACTAATTTGCCCACGGTTAGCAACGGGGTGGCGTCCGTTAAGAAGCTCCCAGGAATAGGTACGGAGTTCTTGTTGGCTGACTACGCCTATTCGGAGCAACAGAGGGCTTTGGACTTCGCGGACTTGGACGGGCTTAACTTTTCCGGCCGCCGAGAGAAGTCGCTCGGCGCATGGAGTAAACTATTAGTTTGTTTTCGGTCATCTCGATCATCGTGTCCCTTACGCTTTCTCTCCCTATTCCGCTTCTCTTAACACCACCAAAGGGAAGGTTATCCCACCTGAGCCTGGTGGTATCATTGATTATGACCGAGCCCGCTTTTAGCTTGCTCGCTACCCTGTAGGCCCTGGCGAAGTCTCTGGTAAAAACGGATGCGTCAAGACCATACTTCGTGAAGTTGGCCATTTCCAATGCTTCTTCTTCCGAGTCGAAGTAACTCAGGGGCATGAGCGGTCCGAACACCTCCTCTGAAAACACCCTCATGTTCTCGGTAACCCCATCCAGCACGGTGGGCGGGAAGTAAAACCCTTTGTCCGGCACCGGTAACTGTGCCAATAGGCTGGCTCCCTTGTTTAGGGCGTCTTCCAAGAAGTCCTTCATGTTCGCTACTGCTTCCCTGTTGATCAAGGGCCCAACAACGGTTTCCTCGGACAGCGGATCTCCGACCCTGAGCGCGTTAAAGCGCTCCTTAAGCGCGCGCTGGAAAGCCTCTCTCGCTTTCTGCTGAACCAGTATTCTCTTGGTGGCGTTGCAGAATTGTCCCGCGTAGTCGAATCTACCCACTATGGCTGCATCTACAGCTCTATTCATGTCTGCGTCCTCGAAAACGATTTCGGCGTCGCTGCCCCCTAGCTCCATTATTACCCTTTTTCCCGCGGCAACCGCTTTGCCAGCCAATTCCAGTCCTACTTTCTCAGAGCCCGTGAAAGTTATGAGGGAAACCTTGTCGTTGGCGATGAACTCCTCGCCTATGACGGACGACTCACCGGTAACCACGTTGAGGGCCCCCTTGGGGAAGTTCGGGATTATGAGCTTTGCCATCGCGATTTGTGTCAGCGGAGCGTATACGCTGGGCTTGTGCACAACCGCGTTGCCAACGGCAAGAGCGGGGGCCACCTTATGCGCGAATGAGGCGGCCGGAAAATTGAACGGAGTTATCGATGCCACCACACCGACGGGCTCCCTCTTCGTGAAGGCCACCCTATTGGGGTTACCCGCGGGGTATTCGTAGGCATCGAGTTGAACGAAAGAGCCTTCTTGGAACCTCATGACCTCCGAAGCGGCGAGCTCGAAGATCGTCGCGGCCCTGAGCGCGTCTGCCCTCGAACTACGTATGGGTCTACCTATTTCCAGAGCCGTTAGCATGGCAATCTCTTCGGCGTGCTCCCTGAGCGCGTTGGCGGACAGAAGGAGGGCCTTTGCTCTATCGCTCGCTGGCGTGGAAGAGAGCTTCGAGTACGCCTCGTAAGCGGCTTCCACGGCTTCCCTAACTTTTTCGACGTCCAGACGGGGAACGTCACCAACCATTTCTCCGTTAGCCGGATTGACGATTGGGATCCGATTTTCGGAATCTACCTCCTCGCCGTCTATTAGAGCCTTTGCCATAAACAAGTCCCGTGACTAAATTTAAGGTGCTCTCGAGGCCTAAGGGCTTCGGCTTCTGGTTCTCCAAATGATCCTCGGTTAGGAGGCGGACTTCGAGAAAAATATCGCCAGCGCATTCGTTCGCAGACCCTTTGACGTTCGAGCTGTTCATTACGAAGAGGTGGGCAAATCCAGTCCTGGAGGGCGGGAAGGGGAGGGTTCGTTGGTTCCAGCGTTTCTATCCCGCACATCCGGCAGTTCGCTGGCGTGCCAGCGGCAAAGCAGATAAAGGGCGAGAAAAATCGTGGACGGAATGCGGAAAGCTGACGCTAAAAGATTTATTAATCAAGCCGTGATTAGTGTATGAAAATCGAGTCGCCCTTCCAGATGGAAGTCGAAGGGCTCAGGCTTAGGTCCACCGTTGATGACGTTGTTATTCCCAACCCCGTAATCAGGCAGAGCACCGAGCTTCGCGACTTTTTGATGGAGCCGGATAGCGCGGAGCCCGAGAGACCAATACTTTCAGTTTACAGAGGGGTTTTCGCTCGCCGTGATCTGGATTTATTCGGTAGAACGAGGTACGATGTTACCGTTGTGTTACCCGGGAGACTTGGAAGGGAAAGAAACAAGACGCTTTCCCACTACCACAATGACTTTATGCCAGGCCTTTCGTACCCTGAGGTCTACGAGGTCTTGGCTGGTACCGGTCACTTCATCCTTCAAAGACCGCCCGAAAGGGGTGGTCCGGAAGTAATAGTATACGAAGCTAGTGAGGGGGAAGGCATCCTAATACCTCCCAACTACGGGCACGTCGCCATCAATCCCGGCAAGGAAACCCTCGTCTACTCGAACCTCATATGCTCGTGCGTCGAGCCGTCCTTAGAGGAGTTCAGAAAGACGCATGGTGCCGCCTATTATGAGCTCTACGACGGTACCTTGGTGAGGAACCCGATGTACGGGTGGAAGGTCGAGCCGATTATGAGGCGTGGTGATCCCTCGCTTCACGACGTTTATCATCAATTTACCTCCGAGCCAGGGCGGTTTCGTTTCCTTGAGGACCCCACTATTCTAGCGCGCGGCTGATGGGGGGCGCGCTAATCGACCGCGGGCGTTCACCAAGTCCGAAAGGCCTACTATTGCTTGAGGCGAAGCGGCGAAGAGCGAAGGCAGTAAAGCTCTAACCGTGACCAGGTAAGGGGGCCCTAGCCCTTCAAAGGCGGGGAGCGGTTAAGATCCGTTCTACGGTTTCACGAGTACCTCTTTAGGTAGTGCAGGGCCGATCCTAGGGCGGTTAACGGGGATGTGGAAAAGCCGCATTCAAGGGCCCCATAGCCGGAATAACCCAAATTCTTGAAGACGGCCAAAATCCGCCCAAAATCGGTGTGGCCAGCCCCCGGCTCGAGCCTATTGCTGTCAGCCAGGTGAACGTGCACCAGCCTAACGTAGTTTTCTTCTATTGAGCGCGCAGGATCCGCTTCCTCTATGTTCATGTGAAACAAGTCGGCCATTATGGAGATGCCTTCTCCGGCATCCTCAGCGATTTGGCGGGCCTCGTCTAGGGTATTCACCAAGTGAGTCTCATACCTGTTTAGGGGTTCGATGATTACGCGGACGCCGTTATCGAGCGCTACACGCGAGGCCTTCTTGAGTTCGGCTACTAATAGCGACTTTTCCAGATCTCTGACGCTAATAAGAGGGGACAAGTCCGGCAGCTTGGGGCCTCCGAAAGTAGGGACGACTATTAACCCTACAGCTCCCAGTTCCGAGCTCCACTTCAACCTTTCTTCCAGGTCTTTAAGAGCGAGTTCCCTCTCAGAGGGTACAGGGGAAAGCAGGTCTCCCCTGTAACCGCTCAGCGTGGACACCTTGATCCTGTAGGAGCCGATTAGCTCTTTAGCCTTGGCGACTTTGTCGCCGAGTTCCTCCTTGCCCACGAGTTCTATCCCGTCGTAGCCCAGCTGTTCAAGCGTCGAGATCTTATCTTCGAGTTTCATCCCGGCGAGCATGTTGTCCCTAACCGAAAATTTCATGATGATCCCTTTGCGTTGCTACAAAAAGATTGCGCGCTCAGCGGAGCTAAGCGATGCCTTGCGTACTCATTACTATTGCTAAACCAGGTTGTGCTTCATAAAAGAGAGAGTTCAAAGGGGGCGCGTACCCCCGTGCTTTTGGGCGGGAAAGCGATCAGGAACGGTGTACTGGGCATTGCAACTGCCTGTGACCAACGAGTTGACGGTACCCAGGAACTAGGGAGACGCCACCAGCTTTTTCGCGCCGCGGGCCAAGTATGATATGACGAACGACAAGCCTCACCCTTTAGGGCTGGGTAAAAGATTAAGATCGGCAGGACTGTTTCCCTTTAAAATGCTCTCCTCTGGCAAACTTCCTAAACGTGAGGGGCGAGGGCCGATCTCTCCCTCGATGCATGGTGAGGGCAGGACGAAGTCAAACGCGCGGATAGGAGGACATCGTCGTACGCCTTTTTGCCCGACGGTTTTCGTAAAAGGAAAGGAAAGGGAGCTCGAGAAGTCAGCGGCTCTCGGCAAAGCCCTTCAACAAGCTTGGTTACGAGAGGAGGCAGGGGGTTAATCCGCGCAGGGGAAGTGGACTTCGAGGAGGCGCGAGGGGTACCGCGAGAAGTACGGGGGCGCGCTGGAGGTCGACGCCGATCGAGTCGTGAACGAGGAGCGGTCATTGTCCTTCTCCCGCCTAAGGATGAGGACCCCTAAGGATGAGGAAAGGAGATTAGATTAAATTAGATTAGATTAGATCAGATGAAAGGTTGCCACCCCGCGCGCTCCGCGTGGGGATGCCGGGTTACTGGGAGGGCGGGGAAACCGGCATGGGGCGTCGCTCCTCGCCGTGAGTCAGGACGGGTACGCGGTGGACGAAGAAAAACGCAGGCCGATGTTCGATGACTTCGGCATGGAGGGAGGGTTCGCGGCCGGGCTAAGGCGGAGCGGCAAAAGGGCTAGGCTCGGGGTATACCGCGACGGGGCCAGGAACGCCTGGTTCGCCTCTGTCCCGGTCGAGGTGGGCGCTGAGACGACTGAAAATGGCAACGAGTAGGAGCGCGTAGTCCGCGGCGGGAGGAGCTTGGCCCAAGTCGAGTTTTCCAAGGGTGTCAGATTGCTTCAGTCGACTTGGGCATAAAATAAGCGTCCTGGCGAGTGTTTTCGTCGGCGACAGCGCTTGGTTTCTCTGCAAAGGCGTAAGGATTGAGGAGGACTACTTCTACCTCGAACTTAGGATTTCCGAAGGTCAGTCGCTGGCGGACAAGGCCATGGGGAGGGGAAAAGCGAAGCGTACGAGGCTTTGTCTAGGGAGAAGAGGAGGCTCTTCAAGAAGTTGACGAGCGGGCTATTTCACCTTTACCTCAACTTCGCTTCCCGCTCGGTGAAGGCCCTCCACGAGCTCGGCGCCTCCGCGATCTAGTCGGGCTGCCCTTTTCAATAGATCACAGGAGGAGAGCAACGAGTTTACTTCAAACCTCTAATCCTACCGTAAACCGGTGGATTCGATCGAGTTGAAGCCCCAGCAGTACGGCGCGAAAGCGCCTTAGGTCGTCGAGCACGACGCGTCCAAGTACTGCGCCTATCACGGCGCAGATGACAAGGGAGGACCGAGGGGAGTGCTCAGCTGTCCTTTGGCCCCAGGCCCTATTCCGACCTTAGCGGTGCGTCGAACATCATCAAGAAGGCCAACGACTTAGTAGTTTCAACGATAAGGAAAGCTCTCTCCTTCATCGTGGACCACAACCCAGTAGCGCCCGAAAAGGGTTGCAACCCTTCAGACCTCGGTAACCCTTGCTCTTCAGCGCGGGGAAGAGGTCAGTAACTTCATTCACAGTACCCTGCACCAACTCATATAAATCGATGCGAACGGGGATTGTCGTGGCTATTCAAGAGCCGGATTTATCTATCTTGTCCTAGAAGCGCGGCTATTGCGCAAAATGTAAAAAACCTACGGTTAAATAACTCGTGGACAAGGTAGTTGGTGAGCTGATCGGCTTAGCCTTGCTCATGGCCGGAGTATTGGGTTCGTACCTCTCTGCCAAGGATATATCGACCGTAAGCGAGAGTTACACCACTGGACCTTTTTTGACGCGCTCGGCTTACCTTTGGCAAATGGCGCTGGGCATATACGGGTTTATATTTTGCAGCGCACTAGTGGTTGTGGGC
>JAWDNK010000034.1:0-11244 GCA_046534355.1 Candidatus Martarchaeota archaeon
ACGCTTCCCGCGTTCCCCCACGTCAAGCGCGCCGGCGAACCGGGAAGCCTCACCCAGCGGACGGGGTAGCTCGCTCCTTGACCAAGTCTCGCCCTCAGCGACCAACAGAGGGGCTTGAGGTAATTTTGGCGCGGGTCTGCAAGAGACCTTTTTCGTTTACGGTAGCTTTTTGTCCTCTTCGCGCGGTCGCTTGGGACGCCGGTAGGTTAAGCTTAAACAACCTGGGCTCAAGTCATTAGAGTGTCTTACACCTGGCCATTGGAGGTTCAAGTCGGTGAGAAGAAAGTGATCGTGGACGAAAACGTTCACGCCATACTAAGAGAATACGTTAAGACGGGGATGGGGATCGATGAGCTCGCAGAGAAGCTAGGGCTTGAAAACTGGTCGGAGGCTTACGAACTGATCAGGCAAGTGCCTGCGTGGGTTCTTTGGCTGCCTCCCTCGGTGGTTAGCGCCATGGAGAAGACCCGCCAACCCGCAAAGCCGGCGGAAGCGCAAACGGCGGAAAGCGAACAAGAGGGTAAGGAGACAAAGCCCGAAAGAAAGCGCAGGAGCAGGAAAAAAGAGGGGCAACAGCGGGGCGCGAAGGGCGAGTCGGCTGCTGAGGAGGGTGCCCAAACGGAGGGCGGTTCCGACCAAAATAAAGAGGCGCCTGCAGGGGCGCCGAAGGCCAATAAACGTGATGAGAGCGACGAGGCGGCCGCGTCAAAAGTTGAGGCTACCAATGCGTCTTCATCCGGTCCATCTCAAGGGGGGTCTGCGAGCGAAGGGGGCGCGCAGAAGAGCTGATCGGGAAAACTTAAATCCGGTCAGTTGTTTCCGCGGGGGGACGTAGTCTAGTATGGTCTAGGATGGCAGCCTGGGGTTACGCGACACCAGACCGCTGTTGATCGCGGGTTCAAATCCCGCCGTCCCCATTTGCCAGATTTTGGATAGGGCGGACCCTTTTTCGGGGGCTTTTTTCCAAAGCATCACCGATGGAAAAGTAGAGCGTAAGAGCAACCAGATTTTCCGTTAAGTGCTCGTTTTATTCGTCTCGTCTCGGTTTGCTAGCAATAGGACGACAAGCCTAACCCTTCAGGGCGGGAAAAAGTCGGTGTGGCAGATTTCTAACCGCTTATAACGGACTTCTGCCTTCACCGTATCCGTAGTTGTTCTCCTTTCGTCTCATGATGTCCTGTCGGCCGTAGGCCTAGTGCAAATTTACACAAACCAAAGGTCGCATCTCATCTCATCTCATTTCGCGAATGAAATTATTCGAAGCCGGGGGAGGGATTTCCGCTCGGGTGTCGGACCCTCTTGAAACGGCTTTCGGCACGCCACTGCAGGCCGTCGCCTAAACCGTTCGGCCACCCCGGCGTGTGTTTTCTTTTAACAGATTTTAGGCTTTTCTCCGCCTCGGGCATGCCAGTACGCTAGGGATGCCCTTAACGCGAACGCGTCCTTCACGCGCTTCTTTTTTGGCACGAAGTCTGCTCGGCGAGCATATCGAAGTTGAACTCCTCAGGCCTAAACGTGATCGCTCAGGTTAAAAATCTGGATAATTTTGAAAAATATTAAGATTTGATAAGCGCCTTACCCGGCTTCGCTACTTTCTTCGCTTTTTTTCTAGCACTATTTCGATGGCGGAGACGTTCTTCATTCTTCCTCCTTCCGCTTCGAGTTGCTCCGTGCTTATGTTGATGCTTTTGACTTTCAGAGCGTCCTTCATGAAGCGGTTTTTCAGCATCTCTGCTACGTCTACTGCTCCGCTGATAGCCCTTCCCCTTGCCTTCAGCGTGACGGAGGGAGCTCCTCCGTTTAGCTGGACTAGGCATGCCATTACGTAGCTCATGGGCGGTTTGGAACCCACGTAAATGACGTTTTCTTCTCCTGGCGCTTTAGCCCTTGCGGCTTCGGATTTCGCAGCCTCACCTTCTGTTGAAGATTTGTTGGCCAATTGAGTTCACCGAGGCTATGGAACTCTCCGCCCCTATTATTAAGCCTGTCTTCACTCCTGCTTCTCTTCGCTTCCTTCTGGCTTTACGACTACGCCGGTAGCGTACCTAGGAGTGACTTTCGTTATTTTTATCCTCACGTTGTCGCCCTGCTTCGTACCCGGGACGAATATCACGAAGCGCTGGATCTTGGCAACTCCCTCGCCCCTCCTGCTGGTATCCGTTATCTGTACATCGTATTCCTTTCCTTCTTCGACTGGCTTTTGGAAGAAACTACCGGCATTATCTCCGTACGACACTTATTTCACCTCCATATTTTTTTACAGGTAGTTCGGGGTAGACCGGAACAATACGAGTAGCTGCGTTCAAACCTACCTACCTGCGCGTATCTTTTTGCGATATGATATAAGCGTATCCTTCAGCCCCTCGGTCAAGTCCGTCAGAGAGGCGGGCCCGAGGACCGCACCGATTCTACCGATGCGGTTGCCCATAAAAGCGATCGCGTTGTCGATCAGCAGCTCAGAAATGGGGACGGGCCGCCGAAAGGAGATTGAGTTCTGCTTTTTCGTTGAGGCGTTTCGTCTTTGCGCGCTAAGCGGGCGCTTGAATGCGTCGGTTGGCGCGCGGTCGTAAGCGGAGGAATCTCCGTCGATCCTAAGCGAGGTTCGCAGAGGCGCGGTCAACCGCGGCTTTGCACATCATCAGCGCGCTGCGGCTAAATTTCATTCCTTGGGGTGCTCTTTCTCTTTTCAGCTAGCGCGTACTCCTTGTTTATGTGTTCCCTGTACGTCTGGAGTAACCTCTCGGCGAGGTCTACCGCCTCCATATCGCTCAGCTTCAACACTACCCTGGTACCCTTTGCGTCCTTCAGCGAAAAGTAGAACCCACCCCTTTCAACGAATCCCTGTTCGTTTATCGTCGGCGGTATATCATCGGCTACCAATTGGCTTGATACTTTCTTCGAGGAGTCAAAGTGAACGATTTCAGCTATTCTCATAAGACGTTCATGTAGCAACATTTAACGGTTTTTGTCCTCGGCTGACTTGTACCGGTTCAACCCTGGGAGTAAAGAAAGACGTAAAAGCGCCCGAAAGATAAATGATCGAAGTATGGGAAGTACCTCGCTGGACGCGAAGGGTTCATGGTCGGACGAAGAAGTGTACGTTGCATTTTCCGGTGGTACGTCGAGTTCCGTCTTTCTGATGCAAGCTGCCGCGGCGAACAAGAAGATAAGGGCGATTTACGTTGACACGGGACTCATGAGAGAAGACGACTACGAGAGGGCTAGGGCGATCGCGGAAAGCATAAAAGGAGTTGAATTCCTCGCGGTTAGGGTCAAGGAGAAGCTTCAAAAAAAGCTAACGGGCGTGCATTTGGCCAAAGAAAAGGTCAGACTAGTAGAGGGTGCCATTGTCTCGGCAGTGGGCAAAATAGCCAAGGAGTCCAAGGCTTCAAGGGTGGTTTGGGCTGGCCGTACTTATAATGGTCCACCTCCGGTCGGGTTCCAGTTGGTTCAACCGTTGGCCGGGATGACCTACTTGAACATAGCTAGGATGGCCAAACTATTTCCTGGGCTGAACGTTTCGGGCAGTTACGAGGTGCCGGCCGCTGGACTTGCACTTCGTCTACTGGGCGAGCTCAGCGAGGACGGCGTAGAGGAAGTAAGAAGAGTGACTTCCCTCTTTCGCTGCGGAGAAGAGGGAGGGCATCCCACGCCTGTGCTCTTTCCAGTGGAGTTTCATGAGAAGCTCAGGCCAGATCCCATGGTTCCCGCTTACGAGGAGGGAGTCACTCCAATATTCGCGATGTTTGGTGCTCACTTCGTGGAGGTGGGGGTCCTTTCGAGGAGGGTCGACGGAGGCGAGGGAGGAGGATACGGTAAGGTGGTCACTCTCGAGGCGTCGGACGAGGAGGGGGTCATACTGCAACCTCAGCGGAAGATGAGCTCGCTGATAAGGGAAAAGCTGTTATCGATCGATCCCAGCATCGGGAGGATCCTACTGAAGGTTTCAAAGGGAGAATCGGACAAGGCCGTAGTTATAAGGTCGATGCAGACATACGACCTGATAACCGCGGAGCCTTTGCACTTGCCTTACCAGCAGGTTGAGCGCCTTTGCGACGAGGTAGAGAAACAGCTGGGTCCGGTTCAGGTTTACTTCGACTTGACCCCTAAGCCACCGGGCGCCATCGAGTTCGAGCGATGCCCTCCTCTTCGGCCAGTTTTGCAAACGTTTCCTTCATGAGCAGTGCGTCTTTGTCGAGGGCTGCCGTTTCTGCTATGAAGGTTATGGAATGCAGTCCTGCCCTCATCACCGCGCTCGCAACCGTCGAGAAATCTGGGTAAAAGCCGGCGTCCCCCAGGTCGTGATGTCTGATCTCCCCCCTGGCGGAAAACTCCATCTTGCTGAAGTGGCAGTGCAGGTGCTCGAGGGCCCTAGTTCCGATTTGATCGCGCAGAAAGCGGAGGACAGCCAACGCGTCCTCTTCCGTGCGCATGCGGCCCTGCGATCTTGCCTCCAGGTGCGCCCAATCCACCACGGGCACTACCAGCCCCGGGAACTTCGAGGATATGCTAGCGACTTCTTCTAACGAGCCTATTTGTGCGAGGCGACCCATGGTCTCCAGGCCTATTTTCTCTTGGCCACCCCTCGTTTTCTCCAATTCTTTTATTGCTTTCTCCACCCTTTCTAATGCCTTCTGTCTTGAATTACCGTAGTAACCCGGATGAACGACCACCACGGTGGCACCCATGAGTTCCGCTGCTTCCATGGCCGCCCGAACCCTATTGAGGCTTTCTTCCCATATGGATTCGTCTTGAGAACCCAGATTCACGTAGTATGGGGCGTGTATGGATAGCTTGACATCTAGGGCTTCCGCCAATTCCTTCATCTTTTTGGCGTCCGAGCTCGACAGCTTTACCCCTCTAACTGCCTCATATTCGTAGGCGTTGAGGCCTTCCTTGGCCAAGTAAGCGATTACCTCCGGGGATTTTCCCCTGTATTCCCTGGGTTTACCAGCAGGACCGAACCTGGCTTCCACTTTGGCAGAGGGCGGAGGGGTTTTAACCTTAACGGGGGTTAAGGGGGCTAAAGTCTCCTTCCGTAAGGGGGGGTGCCTTGGGCGCTGGGCACTTGCGTTTTGTGGCGGCGTGCGAGATCGGATATTTCCTGCTGGATAACAAGCTGAATAACGAGATGAGTTTATCGCCGCTTCAAGAAGTTTTGATAGACCCCAAAGTTGCAATTGCTGAACGGCGGGCAATCCAATCTGCTGTACGCCGCCGAAAATGCAGAAAAGGTTAGGTCATGCGGCGACTTCAACGACGTGGTGATCATAGGGGCGGCAAAGAGGATGGGCATGGAAGCCGTTGGCTTTGACAGAAAAAATGAGGGGGAAAGCCGGCGAGCAAAGGGCGCGCATGCTGGAAGGGTTGGCGCTTTGAGCGTGGGAAAAGCTCAGGGCGCTCTCCGCGTGGGAAACATGGAACCCCTGTCGTGCGCTGCATTGCATTGGGCGCAAGGCGCAAAAAGGGAAACGTAACAAAAGCTAAGGGAAAAGTCGCACCTCGGGCGTCGCCTAGCAGCGCAGTGAAGCCATTCAAGTTCTTAAATCGCCCTTGCTTATCCGGTATTGGGTCAATCACGGTCAGGTCGGGTACCGCTCTTAAAGCCTTGTCGTGAGTTGCTATTTTGTTCACGCCTTCGGCCATCATGGTTGCCATTATCGCCGCGTCCCTTCCACCGATGCCTAACTTCGCGTATCTTCCGAGAAGCTCTACGGATAGGCGCGCCAGCCCAAAATCAAAATCGCGAACCCTCAGGGTTGAAAGGTTCAGTAACGCGTCCATCAAGTCGTCATATTGGGCCTTGGGAAGCATCCTAAAGTAATGCGCTACTTCCATGAGGGTTACGGGGCTCTGCAGTATTCAGTCCCTTACTCCCTCCTCCACGACTTTCGAGGCTGCCTCGTGCTCGGGAAAACGCAAGTCAAACCAGTAGATCCAGTAATTGGAGTCCACATTAATCAAGGGGCTTCCCAGATCTTCTTCATCGATAGGGGGTCGGTTAGCGGGAGCGGAGATCCCTCCTTTATGACGCCTTTTTTCTTGAGAAATTCCTCTGGGCTCATAGGCCTCGTCAGAACCATCTTATCGCCCTCTACCGTGAGCCGCAGGCTTTCGCCGGGCTTGATCCCGAGCGCCTCGCGGACCTCGCGCGGTATCATCACGCGCCCTTTTTCATCCAATTTGAGTTCGTGGCGCAATCTGTCCCACTTTCTTTCCCACCGCTTCTTTTTAGGCACTTTGAGATCTGCCGCCCTGTAGGTATCGCGGTTTTGCGCCCTCAACTTGGCGCAATACAGCGCCGACGGTACAAAACGTCTCCTCTTAGCCTAAGAGCTTAAGCGGCTCTGAAGTCAGAGCGAGTGAACGTCTCCTCACCGCGCCACCAGCCTCCGTGGATGCTTTTTTAGCCATCACGTTGTTGCCAGCACGGCTTCCCCTTCTTCGTTATGCGTTTCCACGACACCCGTGACCTAGGCGATGACGTTGGAACGCAGTACAGGTCGATAATCTTGTAACACGACGAACTTCAGTAGAAAATGGCAGAGGAGACCATCGCGCAACTTGAAGAACGCAAGAAATACGGGGCGCCCATAGTTACCCAGGTCGTCCCATTCAAGGCCTTTTACAGAGCTGAACCCTACCAACAGGGCTACTACGAGAAGAATCGCGAAAGGCCTCACTGCAAATACGTGATACGCCAAAGGTCGCGAAATTCATGAGCAAACTAAGAGATTTTCGAATTGTGCAACAAATCAGTACTTAGGTAAAACTTATAACGTCTCCAAGCCATAGGATCTGAGCGAGCTGATCCATGCGCGGTTTGCTTGCGGCATCGGTCATATTTGTTCTTTTACTTATTGGCCCTTTTGCGGTACATGACGTAGGAGGGCCTACCGTTGCGGAGGCTAGCGTTGCTGATGTTGCAGACCCTAATGTCGTGATCGTGGCTACCTTGCCTAACCCCTTTAACGTAATGGGCCCATACGGTAATATTGTACACGAGTTGTTGGGAGTGCCCCTTAGCTCGCCCATAAGTAGCACGTCATTGGCAGGAAAGTCAAGCGTTAGAGTTGCGTGGCACGTTTTCTACCTAACTGTGATAATGCCCAATGGAGGCAGGGTAACGATTGAAAGCAAGGCACAGGTAATCCAGGTAAGGATAAACGGCAACGTGGTAACCATAACGCCAAACTACATAAGCCCAAGCTATACGGTAGAGCTCGTAAAGGGCAGCGAAACTTTAAGTGCGCTGATGTCCGTTGCCAGGCAAGTTTTGCGGAGAGAACTTAAGAGTCTGACACCACCTACAGAAGTCCAGACCGCAAAGACGGTGAAAGCCCTAATACCAATTCCGGGCTATTTCCCCTCGTGGAGTTCCGTCCCGAAGAGCTACTTATCCCAGCAGACCGCAAAGACGGTGAAAGCCCTAATACCAATTCCGGGCTATTTCCCCTCGTGGAGTTCCGTCCCGAAGAGCTACTTATCCCAAGCTGGCTATAGCACCAGTTCTAGCGAGGACCAAACGTGGGCTTTGTCGAGCTTTGCTAACGTAACTTCAAGCAGCGAGGTTTGCGGTTATGTCTATCCAATCAATGATAGTAATTTAGTAATACCGACTAGCGATTATGCCGGAGTCCCGCTGACGATATTCCAGGAATTAAAGAATTCGAGCGAAGTCGAGCCATTAGTACCACAAGCAGTGGCTCAGTTATGGCCGCCGGCGTTGATTGAGAACGTATGGGTTGGCCCTGGACTGCTGAGCATCGGTGCATATCCGCTCACCAGTCCCGCTGGCTGGCTCGCAACGGGCGTCACGCTTTCCGTCACTCAGTCGAACTTGGGTAACGGCAATTACGAAATTAGCCTAAAGGCTACCATAAACGGCCAATCGTACACCATGGCAAAGGTTCATGAGGCAGCTTACTCAGCAGGGTACTACAACATATCGGCGTCATTTGAGGGAACTTTCAACTCGACTGGAGCACCAGCCCCGGTGTTGGACTCGGTAGCTTACTCGCTTTTGCCATCATTGACCGTTTATCCATCAATGGCCTTTGAAACCAATGATACCTCATCTTCTTTCTTCGGCAACAACGGCAATTTTGCGCTTGAATTCTCAATGGGTAACGGTCAATTAACGGTTGGCGAATGGCCTCTATATTACTCTATCAGCGATGATATAGCTAACTGCAAGGGCATTTGGGGATCAAGTGGCATCGGTAGTTCATGGCCTCCAAGTCCAAGCAGCAGTAATCACGCATGGGGAGCAAGCGGCAGCACCACCGAACTTCGTTACGATAATATAGTTTCCTATGACGCGGGCGTCGGTTCACTGAGCCAGATGGGAAATAACGGTTTCGCAAACACTGTTGGCATATTGTGCAGTTACGTGGACACGAACTTGAGCTCGCTGAACTATTTCGTTGTCCGCTAGAATTTTAGTTTAACCTTAACGGGGGTTAAGGGGGCGAAAGTGCCCTTCCGTTAGCTTCGGATAGCCCCCTTATAGAAACTTTCTTACGTCGCTAAAGGAGAATTCTGCGCCTCCCAACCTAGAGAAGAATGCCAGATCAGCGAGAAGAGGAAGCAAACACTTCTCACGAGAAAGTCTCAGGAGGCTAGAACGTTTGAGCTGAAATTGGATAAGAGTAAGATCTCCAGAAAAGGCTTGAACTTTTGCTCAGGCTTTTTCTTGAGGCGAAGTGGTTCACGAACTACTTCATAGCCAATGGGATAGCCAACTTGGAGTCCCACAGGGACTAACTACAAGCTCAAGACCGTTCCAGTTAAGGTGGGCGATGCTTTCCAGAGCGGAAGAGGAAATCCGCGTGCTGTCATCGCAGATGAGACAGGTTCTGATCAAGAGGCTTCAGGAGGACGTAAGAGGATTGGCGGGGCTCAAGAAGAAGGGTGTGAAGGTTGGGTGGGGGTATCAAGTTCAAGAAGGCGGTACACTCCATATCCCTAATGCAGTACGGCGTCACCTACTGGGTGGAGAAAAAGGAAGAGGAAGAGGAGGAGAGGGCGCACATACAGGGTCTGGGCTACTTCATGGTGAGTTCAGGGTGAGAGCAGAGCAGTTACCCAGCAACGCCGAGCTCACAATAGCTAACTTGATAGAGAGGAATGGGGGGACTACTACCTCTACGTTACTTGTTATGTACCAAAGGAGGAGCCTAAGAACGGGAAGGTCATAGGCTTGGACCTTGGCGTGAAGGATCAGGTCACTTTCTCCAACGGTGTGAAGCTGTCTTACTCCGCGCCTGTTAGTTAAGGGCTCAGGAGGCTATGCCACTTCTTCTCATGCGCTAAACCGGGAATGAACGGGGACAAACTCCTCTTGAGGATCAAGAAGGAGTTCCAGAAAGAGAACGACGTAAAGAGGGACATCGCAAACAAGGTAGCTCGCCATGTGACCAACAATTACTCTCGCGTGGTCTTTCAAGGCGATAGCATACGCTCGTGGCAGAAGCCATTCGGCAAAAAGATCTACGAGACTTCCATAGGGGGAATCCGCGAAGCCTTGAAGAGGAAGGCTAGCACCCCTGTTGAGGTGGGTAGATCCGTGAAGACCACAGGTGTGTGCCCGCATCTTAAGTACGAGGCGATGCTGAGCCTGTCGGACAGGGAGTTGGCGTGCCCCTCCTTTAACTCCACGTTCGAAGGGGATGTGGCTTCCGCGATCGCTATATTGAAGGAGGGACTTTCCCTGTGGAACGTAGGGGAGACGCCCGGGGATGAGAAAGCCTCTGCGATGCGGGATGGAATACCCGCAGTATTCCGGGCGTAAGCGTATCGATGAACCGGGAAGCCCCGTCCGCGAGGGCGGGGTAGTTCACGGTTAGATAGATCTTCCCTCGGTCCTGAGCGCTCAGTGCAGTTCCTCAATTGCGCGTTTTAGGCCTAAATTCCTCGGTTGCTGAGCGGCCTTTGGAGGGCTGGCCTAGAGCTAACTCCCGTTATGCAGACATGGATAGGGAGTCGGTGTTCGCTGATATTTCATCATCTTTTCTGGTTTAATGCCCTCCGACGCCTTTCCCCCTTTTTCTCAACGCACTTTTTGGGTTTGATGAGAAGCTTTATATGCGATTCCGACGAATAAGCAAAATGGGAAAGATAATTTTATTGGCCGCGGACTTGGGCGCGGGGGCGACCGAGATCGGAGAGGCGCTTGCAAGACGCTTGAACTACGAGGTTTGGAACTACGAGCAGGCCATCAAGGCCATAGTCGTATCTAGCGAGAGGAGCATGGCGGAAATAAGCGCTCAAGCGTCTTCCGGTGAAATCGACGTCAACCAGATGGTGGCGTCGGTGATAAGGGATCGTATGAGAACCCAGAACGTGATAGTGGAGGGCCGCGCCGCCTTTCTTTTCCTCTTAGAGCCTGCCACGCTCAAGGTCAGGCTGATAGCGCCTTATGACATAAGGGTGCTACACGTCGCAGATTACAGGCACATATCTCACGAGGAGGCCGAAGAAGCGGTTAAGGCCGATGACGAGGCCAGGCGCTCTGTGGCGCAAAGGGAAAGCAGGGTCAACGCCGACGACCCGACCATTTACGACGTGGTCATCAATACTGCCGCGTGGAGCGCATGGGACAGGATAGCTGACATCATAGTTTACCTTTTCGAAGAAAAGGATAAGATAATGGGGGTCGGTCTAGCCGAGACTACTAGCAGGGCAAACGAGATAAGGGTGCTGATCGGTGCGCCGCTGGGCCCTGAGGTCAACGGCGATAACCTGATAGCTTTGGACACGATACAGCGCAACACCTTGGGAGTACAACCGGGTGACGAGGTATACGTCGAGAGCTCGACGTGGGGAATAATAAGGGTGAGCAAGAAGGCGGTTGTGGCCAACGCCAAGCACGAGGACGAGGGTAAGGGATACGTGAGACTTTCTGACAAACTGATGCAGGAGGGCTTCTACAGGGGCCAGCGCGTGACCGTAAGGAAGGCTACTTGAAGCACCTCTTTTGAGCTCGCCACATTTCGATTTTTCTTATCGGTGAAAAGGTTAAACTTATTCGCCCGTGCCTTTCCTTTCCTATGATAGAGATCAGGTGGCACGGGAGAGGCGGACAGGGGGCGGTTACGGCCGCCGAGCTTCTGGCTAAAGCCGCTGTCGAAGACGGGCTTTACGCGCAGGCATTTCCGAGCTTTGGCGCTGAGAGGACGGGGGCACCTGTGCTGGCGTTCACGAGGATAGATAAAGAGTTCATAAGGAACAGGAATCAAGTTT
>JAWDNK010000035.1:0-11138 GCA_046534355.1 Candidatus Martarchaeota archaeon
CTTTGCTGACGGAGGTGTTGGAGCGCTACCCGGGCAGCGCGGTGATGAGCTACGGCGGGGATCCCCTGGAGAGGTTGGGGTTTTGTCTCCTGGGTTCCAGCTTGCTTTACGCCGGTTCAGGGGCCTTCGGGAGGACGGCGAGCGGTCAGCCAGAACTGCGCTGGGCTAGGCGCGTGTTGGACGAGCTTTTTGGACGAGCCGCGGACAACCCATAACTGTAATGGGAGATTCGCCTGACGGACGGACCGTTTGGGAAGCGAAGGGACTCGGAGATCGGGGAAGGAGGGGAGGGGAAAGGAAAGGAGGCCCGCGCATCGCCCGAAATTACGCAAAGGGGCTCTCTTGACCATAGCGTCGACCGCAGCTGGACGTTCGCTCGGGCTGCCCTACCCTCTTTTTCAAGGAGTTCAAGCAACCGTTGCAGCAAGCGTAGTAAATCCTTCTCCCGCGCCTGAAGACTAGGGGCTCTCCTTTTATTTTCCCGCCGCAATAATCGCAAATGAGCTCGGCTTTCACCAGCTTTCCGTTCAGCTTCTTGGTTGCTACGTAGAAGGCTTTTTTATCGCTCAATTTCTTCATGAATTTCTCCAAGGCATCCAAGTCGGCTGCCTCCACCACCAGCATGCGGTCGCCATCGAGGAGATCGTAGGCTTCGAGCTTAACCTCCCGCGCTTCGCCCGTTGAGGGCTCGAGAGCGGGCAGCGGCGTTCCGATTGGGACGACCACGAAGGCCTTCACCGACCCGTCGTAGTATTCCGGCACAAACCTCACGCCTTTCTTTTTGAGAGACCAAATGGCTCTGGACGCGGTGACCCGGCTCACGCCTATCGCCTTCGCTACGTCAGCGGCGGGCATCCGGGCGTCCTGGGCGAGGGCCCTCAACGCTCTGTACTCAAGGTTGGTCAACTTCTGAACGTTTGTTTCCACGCTCAACTCTGCTTGATGTCCGCAGAGCGGTTGATAAACATGACTTTTGAAGGAGGAAGAACGAATCGTAAACGATAACCCGTATGTAATGGAGGTAGGGATTCCCTTGGGTGTCAGATGTCCGAAGTGGACCCTGTATGCGGTATGGTCGTGGAGAACGTCTCAAAGTATAAGTCCCTCTATAAGGGCAAAGTTTACTACTTCTGTAGTGCGGCCTGCAAAAGGGAGTTCGATAGGGACGCGGAGGCTTACCTCAACGGTGCCCACAGGCAAATGGGGTGTTGCCGACGCGTCAAGCGGGCCGAACCTCGCAAAGGGAACGAGGCCCGAAGTTGAACGCGTCATGAAGCTGGACAGCACAGAAGAAGGTGGCCGACGAGTGTCCAGAGACGACGATGCGTATCCCGAAGACGGGGACGAAAACGAGAGCCCTTCCAAGGAGGGTCGCGGCCGCTCCTCTGCCCAATCACTTACAAAGGGAGAAGTACGGCAACAACAGCTCAAGGTTGTCGGAATGCATTGCGCCACGTGCGTGGCGACCGTTTCCAAGGCGATAAAATCCGTGGACGGGGTTCGTCGGGCCGACGTGAACTTGGCTTCAGGTCAGGCCGAAGTGCAGGTGAGTCAAGGAAAGCTCAAGGAGGTGGTGGAGGCCATAAGAAAGTCGGGTTACGACGTGCTGACCGAAGTGGCCCTGCTGAGGGTGATCGCGGCTCCGGAAGAGGCTAGCCGCGTGAGAAGCCTCCTGGAGGGTATGGAGGGGGTGGTAAGGGTGGGCCTGAACCCAGTCAGCGGGGAAGCGCGCGTCGAGTTCAACCCGTTTTCTACGTCGCCCGAGGAAATCGCTGAAAAGCTGAAATCGGCCGGTTACCGCGCCGCGGTGCTCGGGGAGAAAAAGGAGATCCCCGAGCTGGAGGCGACGAAACGGGAGCTGGCTTCCTTGAGTCGTTTGCTGGTGGTCGCCTTGGTTTTCACGGCCCCAACCTTGGCCTTCCAGTACTTGGGGCTGGTAAGGCTATCTCTGATTTCCTCGCTGCCAGTACAGTTTTACTCGGGCATGGTCTTTCACCGCGGGGCCTGGAGGGCTTTGAAGAACAGGACGACGAACATGGACACTTTGGTATCGCTGTCTTCTAACGCGGCTTGGTTCTACAGTGCCTATTCCGCCCTTTTCGGCGGGAAGACGTTCTTCGATACCGCATCGCTTTTGATTTCCTTCGTGCTGTTTGGCAAGACCATCGAGGCTTACGTCAGGGGAAGGGCTGTCACTTCGGTGGCCGGCCTTCAAGCGGTCAAGGCCAGGAAGTTGGTCGATGAGGGAGAGGTGGAGGTCGAGCGGTCAGTGGACTCTTACGACCTGTCTTCCGGCGATTTGGTAGCGCTCAAGTCCGGCGACGTGGTCCCCGCCGACGGCGTTCTGGAGGAAGGCGTCCTTTCGGTCGACGAGTCGCTGCTAACGGGAGAAAGCGAGCCGGTGAGAAAGACCAAGGGTGACGCCCTCGTGGGGGGAGCAAGGGTGGTGAGCGGTTACGCTAAGCTGTACGTCACCAGGTCTGGAGAAAGGACCTACTTGGCGGCGGTGTTGAACGCCGTCAGGGAAGCGGAGACGGCCAGGTTGCCGTCCCAAGACCTCGTCGATAGGGTATCCGCAGTCTTCTCCCCCTTGATCATCGGAACTTCGATCGCCGCGTTTATCTTCAGGGTGTGGGTCGGTACGCCCGTATCTGTCGCTCTGTTGTTTTCTGTGGCCGTCCTGGCGTCGGCTTGTCCCTGTGCTCTTGGCCTGGCGACGCCCATGGCCGTGCTTACGGCCGTAAATAGGCTAGCCAAAAAGGGCATCACCGTGAAGGACGGCGGAAAACTAGAGGACCTAACAAAGGTCAGGACCTTCGTGTTCGACAAGACGGGTACGCTCACCACGGGATCCTTTGCGGTTAAAAGGGCGAAAGAACTCATCCCTGGCGCCCTATCGATGGCCGCAGCCGTTGAGGCCTTGAGTTCGCACCCCGTTGCTTCTGCGGTGCTATCGGTAACGGGTGAGCGCGAGAAGGGACAAAAGGAAACGCCATCCGGGCCCAGGCCTAGAGACACCCGGGGAATCGAGGGCTCGGGGCAAAGGCTCCCCGTCGAAGACTTCTCCGAGTTTCCCGGCGAGGGAGTCCACGGGCGCGTGAGTGGGCACGAAGTCTTGGTTGGCAAGCGCGATTTCGCCGAGAAAAACGCCGTTGTTCCCCTAAATGAAGAAGCCGACTTGGTCGTGCTCGTGGATTGGAAGCCGGCCGCTTATCTTTGGGTGGGCGACGAGCTGAGGGAAGGAGTAGCGGAGATGGTTCGGCGGTTGAAGAGGGATTACGCGGTGGTCGTGGCCACCGGGGATTCGAGCAAGTCCGCGGAGATGCTGGCCAATTCGCTCGGCGTCAGCGTGATGTCCGGGCTATCGCCCGAGGATAAGGTGAATTTGATCAAAGAACTCAAAGCAAAGGGGCCCGTGGCGTTCGTCGGGGATGGTGTCAACGACGCGGTTGCCTTGAGAGAAGCTGATGTAGGGATAGCGATAGCCTCGGGTACCGAACTAGCTAAATACGCTGGTGATATACTGGTGCGCTCCCCTTCTTCAATACCTGACCTGCTGGCCGAGTCTAGGCTGTCCGTGAGGAAGGTCAAGGAGAACCTCGCTTGGGCATTCGGCTATAACTCCGTCCTTGTACCTTTGGCCGCGGGCGTTTTCTACCCCGCGGTTTACCTAGCTCCGGAATTCGCGGCTCTAGCGATGTCCATGAGCAGCGTCTTTGTCTCGCTCTGGTCGTTGGTCAGGAAGTGATGGGCGGTGCGCTTAGTCGAGAATTGTCGGCAAAAAGTGCTGTATCCGAAGAAAATTCCCTAAGCGGCTTTGATACCGAAAAATTTTTATACAGATATATCCCCTTAGGCGTATGGAAGCCAATACGAAGAGGCTGAGGCTCGGCTCGCTTTCGCTCAAAGAGGCTTACGGGCAGGCCATGGGAGTGACGGCCCCTTTGGGCAGCGTGGTGTCCACCACGACGGCGGCCGTTGCCTTCGTGGGAGAGGCCGTGCCTCTGGCCACCGCGGTTGCCATGTTGGTGAGCCTCGTTTGGCTATTCCTTCTGACGCGTTACACGTCGCGCGTGGCTAGCGCAGGCGGTTTCTACAGCTTTGCCGGTTTTGCGTACAGGAAAAAGTGGCTGAGCTTCTTCGAGGCGATGACCGAAATCGGGGCCTTTGTTGTGCTAAACGCGGCGGACGTGTACGCCCTTTACTTAATGCTTGAAGTTTTGAGCGACCTCTTTGGACTGCGGATCCCGCTTTATATCCTCATAGTTTTTGCGTCCTCGGCCATATGGCTACCAACGTTGATTTCTCTTTTGGACGTAAGGACCGTTATGAGTAAGGTGGTATTCTACAGCGCGTCAGCGG
Source organism: Candidatus Martarchaeota archaeon (assembly GCA_046534355.1). Classification (GTDB taxonomy): domain Archaea; phylum Thermoproteota; class Thermoprotei_A; order Marsarchaeales; family UBA168; genus UBA168. Next base: position 4,363 of record JAWDNK010000035.1, read on the forward strand.
AGGTCGCTCTCTTGATCGCCTTTTTCGCGTATACCGTGGTTACGCGTGGCTTCTCCCTCGCGCCCATGGACCCCAGTGCTTTTTCGCGGGGTGGATTTTCTTCAGCGCTATTGCTTTCGGTGACCAGTATCGGTGGGGCCGGAACCTCCACGTACCTCGCCGAGGAAACCCGCAGACCCACTCGCAACGTGACCTTAGGCATTTGGCTGGCCGCAGCCCTCGGGGGAGCGGCCATGTTCTTGGGCAGCTACGCCATGGTCATGGACTGGGGAGGTTCGCTTTCCTCGTTGGCCAACTCGCCGCAGCCCCTCCTTCAAGAGGTGGGCGCCATCCCGCTCATCGGGGGTTTGGCGATGCTTCTCACCACCGTGCTCGCCATCAATAGCCTGTTGATATCGAACGTGGGAACCACGTTGAGCGCCGCGAGGACGATGTTCAACCTGGGGAGGGAGGAGGCCCTTCCTAGCTTTCTCACGTATTTGAACCGCGAGCTGGAGCCCGCCGCCGCGACCCTCTTGATTGGCCTTGCGGGGGTCGCCATAACGGTACTTTGCTTGCCCCTGGGCCCGGAGAGGGCCTTCTCGGAGGTAAGCCTGGTGGCCTCGTTTTTCTGGGTGTTGGGAAGGACGGTAGACGCTCTGGGATTGCCGTGGTTTTACCGGAGGTTTGGCGGCGTCCCGAGCTGGGTTTGGCTTCTGGCTTCGGCGGCCTTCGGGCTTAACGCCTTGGCGTTGATTTCTGTACTCTATCCCTTCGAGCCATTCGCGGCCTCGTTCATAGGCATCTACCTCATGGCATCCCTCATATTCTACTTTGCCTACGGGAGGAAGGGTAAACCGGGCTCGCTCTTCGTTACCGAAAGGGGGGAGCTTGTGGAGCACGCGCGAGGTCTATTTAACCGTTGTTGGGCTGCGGGGCGGTGACGAATTGACGACGAGCCTAGCCGTTCAACGCTGGGAGAGGCCAGGAGCTCGGCAAGGATTTCGTACGAGATGTCTTGGTGACCAGACGGTGGCGAAGCCCGCTTACATGAACGTGTCAAAATATCCTTTTATACTCCTGTTCTGCTGACATATGAATGTAAACAAGGGATCGGATTATCCCTGGGCAAGTTACGGGTTGGCTTGGAACCCGAAGAAAGGGCTGGGCTCATCGCAATACGCCCTATACGCCACGCAGACAGCCGTCATAGTCGTTTTATCTTACCTGAGCGTGGTGCTTCTGGGGCCGCTCAGCTACTCAGGTATATCCCTGTTTTACTTCGTCTATCCGTTCTTCATGGTTTTTAGCATGTGGTGGGGTCTTTGGGGCATGATCGCGGCCTACGTCGGTTGCGTGATCGGCGCCGGCCTAATGGTAGGCTTGGGCGTGGTTCCCTCCCTCGCCTATTCCGTTGCCGACCTCGTCCCGCCACTCGCTGCCTTCGTGATATACAGGGGCGTGCTTTCGAAGAGGGGGATAGACCCCCTGTTCAGGGATCTGGTGGAAAGGGAGATATCCGGGTACAAGACCAACAGGGCTGCCGCCTGGTTCTGGTTCATCCTGATAAACGGGGTGATCTTCAACTTCGTGAGCGCCGAACTAGGGGTCGGCATCCAATACGCCATGGGCCTGGTTCCGCCCAGCGCCTTCTGGCTTTGGTGGTGGGGATGGGCGATCGGCGACCTGGCCGCCCTTGTGCTGATCACCCCCGTGATCGTTAAGGGGTTATCCGGCCTAGTAGAGAGAGCTGGGCTGATTAACCTGGGCCGGATCTCGCGAAGGTGTTGCGGATGAGTCGTGAGTCTTCTGGGCGTTCTGGCCAAGAAGAGGGAAAGGGAAAGGGAAAGGGAAAGGAAGAAGAGGAAGAGGAAGAGAGGGCATCGAAGAAGTACGTGCGCACTTTCATTTATTCCATGAGGGTAGGGACGCCGGTGGAGAAGCTTCACGCCATCACCAAGATCGCCATGATACTGTTCTTTTCAGTAATCGCGATCTACATGTTCGACATCCCGTTCAGCCGTGGCGGACCTGATCTCTTGGGGTTGATCCTTCTGCTCTCGATCGTCTTGGTCCTGTTGGCCGTAGCCAGGACGGCGAAGTACTTGGTGAGTTCTTACTTGATCATGGCGTTGCCCGTGCTGATCGGCGAGTTCTTGTGGTGGCTGGTGTTCAACCAGGGTCTGGCTGGACCTCGCATCCCACTTTACGTTTGGCCGGGCTATTTCCCGATCGGCGTATCAACCGGTTTGGCGGTTTTGGCCTTCGCGTTGGTCTACCTGAGGAGTGGTCGGCTCTTCTCGTCGGCGTTGCTCGCTGCCCTCCTTTGGTTTGCCTGCGTGGTGCCAGCGCCTCTCGATGGCCCCCCTTTTACCTTTTACCGCATTCCCGCTTCTCCTGCGGTAATTATCCAAGTACCCCAGGAGGCCGTGGATTTGGCCCTCGCCAAAGCTTTGGGCTACGGCGTGCTCATATACGCGGCGTTCCTATTTCTGCTGACCACCCGCGACGCGGAGATCGTCGGTGCCCTCCTGCAGTTGAAGGTGAAGTTCAAGCAGGCCTTCTTCGCGGCCCTCATGTTCAGAAACCTGAACACCATCCTCTTGGATTACGATAACGTGAGGGTCGCCCAAAGGGCGAGGGCTGCGGCAACGGGGAGGAACCCCCTCAAGAAGGTGATCGACCTCGGTTACATGAGCGTGCCGCTCATTGCCTCGATGATAAAGAGGTCGACTGAGATGGGCGTCGCCCTTCAAGCCAGGGGTTTCGAGACCGCTGGCACTGTCACCCAGTACAGGGAGACAAGAAGCTTCACTTACGTTGACGCAGTAATCATCTCGCTCCTCCTTTTCTTCCTCGTTTACGTGGTCATAATGGGGAATAGCTTTACGTCGTTGGCTGCGAGGTGGGGGATTTGGCCGCGATAGAGGTCAAGGACCTTTGGTGGCGTTACCCTTCTTTCGTCGGAGGGGACAATCCCTTCGCCTTGAAGGGCGTTAGCTTCGAGGTCGAAAAGGAGGAGTTCTTCGGCGTGATAGGTCCCTCGGGCGCGGGCAAGACCACGCTTTGCTACGCGTTGACGGGCATCATCCCGCGCGTTTTCAAACCGCCAATTGGGAGGGAGTCCGAGCACTTCAAGGGAGAGGTCAGGGTTTTCGGCAAGCCCGCGGGAGAGATCGCCGCAAACCGCGAGGAAGCGGGAGGCGCTGACTCGCCGCGCGTGGGGTTGCTCATGCAGGACCCTGAGAACCAGTTCCTGAGGATGGACCTGCTCCACGAGGTGGCCTTCGGCATGGAGCTCATGGGGCTACCACCGGACGAAATAGAGCGCAGGGCAAAGGAGGCCCTTGAGATAGTGGGCTTGGGTTCGCTTTGGCGCGTGGCCGACCTGGTTCACCCTTCTGAGCTGTCGGGCGGGCAAAAACAGCGGGCTGCCATAGCTTCGTTTCTCGCCTTGAGGCCGGACGTGCTGGTGCTCGACGAGCCCACCTCGGACCTGGACCCGCAGGGCAAGCTTGACGTGATAAGGGCCATAGATAACATAAGAAGGGAGCACGACCTCACGCTGGTGCTGGTCGAGCACAACCCGGAGGTACTGCAAAGGTACGCAGATAGGGTGCTCGCGCTGGACTCCGGAAAGGTGGTGGCTTACGGCCCGACGGAGGACGTTTATTCGGATGTTGAGCTATTCGAAAGGTACGGGCTTTACGCGTCCGACGTGGCTCGCATAGGGCACAGAGCTGGGTTGAGATATATGGGAAGGGTACCGCTGACCGTTGAGGAAGCGCTGGAGGCCCTGAAGGGAAGGGAGTTGCACCCCTTGGCCGAAGCGGAGCCGATCGATGCCGGTCGCGAGGAGGTGATCAGCGTGCGCGGGCTCAACTACTGGTACGAGGACGGTACCCAGGCGCTCAAAGACGTCAACCTCACCGTCTACGAGGGAGATTTCTTGGCTATCATAGGGCAGAACGGTTCGGGAAAGACCACCGTCACGAGGGTGATCTCCGGCATCTACCCCAAGTTCAAGGGGAAGGTGACCGTCATGGGGAAAGACGTGAGCGACAAAAAGGTGGCGAGGTCGCTGCCTGGCATAGTGGGCTACGTATTCCAGAATCCGGATCACCAAATATTCATGAGGAAGGTCTACGACGAGGTCGCTTACGGCCTGCGGAATTTGGGCTTGGGCGCCGACGAGGTCGACCTGAGGGTGAAGGAGGCGTTGGCCTGGGTCGGCCTTTCGTCGAAGATCGACGAAGACCCGATGTTTCTTGGTAAGGGAGAAAAAAGGCGCCTGGCCGTCGCATCCATAATGGCCATGAAACCAAGGATACTGATAGTGGACGAGCCCACCACGGGCCAGGACTTCAGGATGTCCGAAGACATAATGTCCCTTTTGAAGAAGCTGAACGGGCAGGGGACTACGGTGATAACCGTCACTCACGACATGACGCTCGTCTCAGAGTACGCGAGAAGGGTGGTGGTCATGCACAGGGGCACGACCGTTTACGAGGGCTCAACTCGTTCTTTCTTCGCCGATGCCGCCCTCATGGAAAGGGCAGGTATCACCCCACCCATGGCAGTCAGGCTTAGTCAAGAACTAGTCAGGGCGAGGCCGGGGACGCCATTCCTGATAAGCGTGCCGGAGTGGGTGGCCGCCCTGACCGGCGAGCGCGTGGGACAAGCAGCTGAAGGCATGGAGAGGCTTGCCGAGGCGTGAGGCCATCCTGGGTTGGCTTCCAGGAGGTAAAAAAGACAAAAAAGACGAGGCTTATTTCGTCGATGGATGGCGAAGTAGGCAAATCCCAGCGGGGGAGGCATTATAACTCAGTTTAATTTAAATTAAATTAAGTTGGGTTAAATTAGCTTGCCTTATCTCAACGCGCCCAACTTTTCCTTCGGGAAAACGTCGTGAGTTGCTTGGCCTTCTCGACACAACCAGTTTGTCGCTTTCCGAGCGCTTGCAGCGCCTTTGAGAACATGGGCCAGAATGGGTCCTGCGCCGGCCTCTGGACTTCCCTCACCTTCCCCTCATGGGCCAGTTGAACTTTCGCGGGGCCCCGCGTCACCTCACCGATCACCCATGCCCTTATACCGGCTTCTTTCAGGATTTGGATCGCTTGACCCTCCTTTTCTGGCCTAACCGTGGCCACCAGCGTGCCCTCGCTTATGCACGCGAAGGGGTCGGCCTTGATCCCAGTGAGTTCGGAGAAGGAGTCAAGCACCGCGCGGATTTCGTCGGGCACTATCAGGGCGTCCTCTTGAACTAGGATCCCGTTCTTGCTGGCCTCCGCTATGTCCCAAAGAGCCCCCCAAACCCCGTACTCGGTGGCGTCGTGCATCGAGGTGACGCCGCTCCTCAGGCCGATTTTGGCCAGCGTTAGGGCGTCCCTCACCACGCTCATTTGGTAAAACGCCTCGGCGGCCCGGTCTGCGAAATCCGCTCCGTACCTCTTTTCCAGATACCCGTGGAACATGGACGAAAAAATGCCGGTTGCCTCCACGGCAGGCCCCTTGGTGATAAGGACCTTGTCTCCCGGCCTGGCCATCTGCGTGGTCACGTACCCATCTCTTGGGGCGACCGAGAGGACGGTGGCTCCCCCCAGCATGGGGTAGCCGGTGCCCTCGTATACACCCGTGTGGCCGGCGACGATGGATATGCCCAGCCGTTCGCACTCCGAACTTATTCCCTTCCACATCAGTTCAAACTCCTCCCTCTTCATCGCCCTGGGCAGGTTTAGGTCGATGGCCATGTACATCGGGGGCGAACCCGATACGGCCACGTCGCTGGCCAGTATGTGGACGGCGAACCACGCGCTTTTTTCCCAGCCGTACTCCGGTACGATGAATACGGGGTCGGTCTTGATTATGAGTGCGCTGTCTGCGAGCTCCACAACGCCGAAATCCACGCCCGAAGTGGGCGGCACCACAACCCGAGGGTTTTTCTTGCCGAGGTTAGGGTAGATGACCTGAGAAAAGACGTCAGGAGGAAGCTTCCCCAGTTGGGGTAGCCCAGCGGTTTCTCCCATGGTGGTTGATAGGGGCGTTGCCTTTTTAAACGTTCTTTTGCTTCCACCAATCATGAGGAGACACGAGGTACGGATATCGCTTCCGGAGGGTATATACGGCATAACCACCAGGGGTTGGGGCTTTAGCCACGAGAGTAGCGCGCAGTTGTTGCTCGAGGCTGGCGTTAGGATCATCCAGTACAGGGAAAAGGGGTCCACGACGGCGGACATGGTATTCACGGCGAAGAAGTTGAAGGAAATCTGTCAGTCCTACGGCGCCGTTTTCATCGTCAACGACAGGGTCGACGTGGCTTACGCCAGCGAGGCCGACGGCGTGCACCTCGGTCACGAGGACTTGCCGATATCCGTGGCCAGGGAGATCCTAGGAGGCGCTGTGATAGGGGCTTCGGCCAGTAGCATTGATGAGGGGCTGGCCGCCGAGCGGGCAGGGGCCACTTACATCGGGGCGGGGAGCATCTTCCCGAGTTCCACTAAGCCAGAAGAGGGCTTGCTCGGCTTGGAAGGGCTCAAGCAGTTGCTCACTTCGGTGAAGTTGCCGGTCTACGCCATCGGTGGCATAAAGTTAGAACACGTGAAACTCCTAAAGGAATTGGGGGTTCGCGGCGTCGCCGTTATATCCGCGATATTTTCGGCTCGCGATCCCCGGGAAGAGGCCAAAAGGTTCGTGAGCGAGTGGATGTCCTCTTGACCTATCCAGGGTGGGGTAGTCAGCGCTAAGTTTGCTAGGCGGGCGTCTGGTATTGGGCCCCCTCTGTCTGTCGCCCGTCTTGT
>JAWDNK010000036.1:0-10937 GCA_046534355.1 Candidatus Martarchaeota archaeon
GGCCAATCGGCCAAGCGCCCCTCCCCCAACGCTCACAGCAGGCCGTTATTGATAAGACGTACCGGCCTTTTGAGACGGCTTCCTTATCAATTCTTTTGGAACGTACTTTACCCTCATTATTCCAGCAGACTGCACTTGATAGACGGGGACGCCGGTGTTGGCATCGTAGCCGACCTTGACTACCGAAGTGACCTCATTCTTCAGCTCCAATATGGTGCCGTCCTTTAGCTTGAGCCTAATCCACTTGGGTTCTTCTTCAAATTCGAACTCCACCACCTCAGGCTCGCTGGGGACTATATTAGGTTGGGGCATCACTTTATTTCAGCATAGCCGCGCCACGGGCTTAAACGCGTATCGAAAGAGTTCGTGTAGCCCTAAGCCCGTCCCCAGGGCCCATGAGGTTAAGCCTCCGCGGGTCAAAATTCCAATAAAATCCCGGGCGCCGGGCATACGCGGCAAAATTACAACGAAATAAAGAGCGGCAGCAACAGACCTAAGACCACCAGCGCCACGGAAGCCAACACAGCCGGCATCAGACCCCTGAAGTCTGCAGAACCACTGCCCGTAGAGTAAACCGAACGAATCAACTTGACGTAATAGAACACGGATAGGGCACTGTTCAGGATACCCAGCAAAGCAAACCAAGGTATTCCAGCCACGAAGAAGAGCGGTAAGGCGGGATTGGCCGCGGACGCGAAGATGAAGAGCTTACCCCAAAAACCCAGCAACGGGGGTACCCCTATTAGATTGAGCAGGATCACAGAAAAAGAACCAGATGCCAGTGGGAAGACCGAACCAAGGCCCTCAAATCCTTGAACTGTTAGCCTTGATCCGGCTGGCTTCGAGCCCCTTATGTAGGCGAAAACGCCGGCCTTGGATAGGGCATAAGAGGCAAAATAGATCAAGAGGCCGATCAATGCAAAATAAGAGGCACCGGGTGAGTTGTACTCAAAGGCCGCGCACAAAACGGCAAGTGCCATTGTCATATACCCGACGTGCGCTATGCTGGAATAGGCCATCATCCTCTGCACTTCGCGCTGCGTCAGAGCGCCCAGGTTACCCACAAGCATCCCAGCTAAGGATAAGACGACTAGGATGGCTATCAAGGACGTTCCGTAAACTGCGGGCACCGATGACGACGAAATCTCGATAAGCCTTACGGCTAAGGCCAGCGCACCGAGCTTCATCGAGGAGGAAAGCATCGAAACCGGAACGGGATCGGAGTAGCCATATACATCAGGTAGCCACATGTGAAAGGGTGGGATGCCCGCCTTAAAGCCCAAGGCGACGAAGAACAGGATCATACCGAAGACCAGCAACTTGGAAGACGCGGGAGCCGTTGACAAGATCAATATCGAAATAATCAGAAATTGGAACGAAAGGGCGCTCATGAAGGCGTACTTGACCGAACCGATCAAGGAGTCGCGATCGCCAGCCAATGACACCATCGAATAACTGGAAACCGCCACCAATCCCCAAGCAGCCACCACGATCAGGGGATTCGTGGAGGACGACAACGCAATAGTACCAGCCACACCGAGCATCAGGGCAAAAACGAACTGCCAAGCGCCGCGCTCTAACCTCACCGACGCCGGTATTACCAAAGCGCCGACGAAAAGTACGGTCAGAGACACCACGGCGGAAAGACCATCGTGATAGAAACCCCCCATCGAAGCCCTTGCAGTCGCGAGCAAGGGTACCCGAAGCGGGTAAACGGAATAAAGCCAAACAGCTGCGCTACCAGCTAGCGCCAACTCTCCCACCAGCACCGAGAGCTTATTTGAGCGACCTGCAAGCGCTGTGACCAAAAGCGCCGCTGCACCCAATATGCTCACGCTGTATATGACCGCGTCCACCATTATCACCTCACCAGCAATACCAGCGCGTATATCACCGCCATGAGGATCAGCCCAGCAAACAACGCGCTCACATATTTAGAAATGGGCCCTCCCTGTATCCTCCTCAGCCTTACGCTCAAGGCACCAAAGGCAGACGGAACGGTGTAGTTATAAAACGCGTCGAAACCACCCCTTTCAACGAGCTCGGCGGCCCGGGCCAGACCCGAGAAAGAACCAACTATGGCCCTGTAGTATATGGAGTTGATAAACCACCGATCGTACAGGAAGGAGTGAAGCCAGGAAATCGGCCCCGCGCCCGAAGTCCTTATCACCTCCCTCTCGTGTGCGTAGAGGTAAACCGCTAGCCCCAACCCAGCAAAAGCCATTATCAAAGATATTGCCAGAGAGTAGGCGTTAAAAGCTGGTAGCGCGGGCACGGATAATCTCACCGGCGAATCCTCAGACAACACCAAATACATGGATTTTCCCAGCGCGACTGGGTAGGGCCAAACCACGCCGAAAAGCAAGGTTATCAAGCCAAGCGCCAGATATGGGAGAAGCATGGGGCGTCCGGGTTCCTCGGCCTCTTTTTTCACTGGCCCAGCGAAAGCTATCATGAACGCCCTGAATATGTAGAAGGCCGTCATGAAAGCGCCAGCCACCGCCAGCAAGTAAAGCGGCCATACTCCAGACTCGAAGGCCAAATCCAGTATGAGGTCCTTATCCCAGAAGCCGGAAAACGGGGGAACGCCGGACAGAGAAAGCGCGGCGAAGAGAAACGCGACCGTCGTCCATTTCATGCCATGCCATGCCCCACCCATGTCCTTGATGTATCTGGAAGAGAACTCGTGTATCAGCGCACCGGCAGCAAGGAAGAGGGCGGCCTTGAAGAGGGCCTGACTTATCATGTGTGAAAAAGCCGCGAAGAAGGCAACAGAGGGAACCGTGTAGGCGGAAAGGCCGACCGCCAAGAACATGTAACCCAGCTGCGACGCGGTTGAAAAGGCCAAAATCAACTTCAACTCGTTGGAAACCAGTGCCTGAGAGGCCATCATGAAGGCAGTGAAGGCGCCGATCACCGCCACGTAAAGGAAGAAAGGCTGCACGGCAGAGAACAGGCCGTCGACGTGAGCTCCATAAATCACCATGGGCATAAAGCGAAGCATGAAGTAAACACCGGCGTTAACCATGGTTGCGGCGTGTATAAGTGCGCTCACGCTGGTCGGACCGGTCATGGCCGTCACCAGCCACTCGTGGAACGGGAACTGGGCGCTCTTCGCGAATGCGCCCAAAGAGAACAGGAAGAGGAAGGGGATAAGCATTCCCTCCTTTCCGAGCGAGGACAATATCAGGGGCATGTGCTGAGATATCGCGTACACGCTGAGCGTGCCGGCGGCGTGGTAAAGCATACCGATGCCGATTATGAAACCTATGTCAGCAAAGCTAGTGAAAACGATCGCCCTGACCCCAGAGTTACTCGGGGTGGACCAATTGGGAACGCCCAGCGAATACCTGCCCTCATCACCGACCCACCTATCCTTCTCGTCGGAATACCAGTGCCCTATGAGGGCATAAGAGGACAGGGTCGTCCCCTCCCATCCAACCAACAGAAGCACAAGGTTGTCGGCCAACACTAGCAGCAACATCGATCCAACGAAGAAGTCGAAGAAGAACCAATATCTATGGGTACCGGGGTCACCCTCCATGTATTCGTAGCTGTAAACGGCTATGGAAAAGGACAGCCAAGCCACTAGAAGCGACATCATTGTCGATAGGCCATCGGCCAGCATACCCACCGAAACTTTCGACCCTCCGAACGAAAACCAAGCAATTGATGTGAGTACTGGCCTAAAGCCCCCCGTGTACACGGCGTAAAGCGCGTAAGTGGAGATGAGGGCCGAGAAGCCTAGGAGAACCGCAGAAATAAACGCCGCGGACCTCTTGTGATTCACGCCGATCGGCAAAGACGTGACCGCGCCCAAGAACGGGAGCACCCAAACCGCGTTAAGGAAAACGTAGTCCATTCGACTTTCACCTCAAGTAAGCGTAAAGGGGCCCCAACATGAGGCCGGGGAAAAGGAAAAACAAAAGGCCGAAGGCAGCCACGATGGCCATGGGTATTAACAATGTGAGAGATCCCTCTTTAGCATCCGGTATTGCCAGCGGGCCTAGAAAAACTTTCTTCATCGTGATGAAGGAGTAAGCCGGGGTGATGCCTAAGCTAACTAGCACCAACGCGAAAACTAGCAAACCCCACGCCCCTCTCCCCATGAACGAGTACGCCACCCCCAGCAATATGAAAAGCTTGCTAAAGAAGCCGACCGAAGGAGGCAACCCTGATATGTTCATGAAACCCCACAAGGAAAGGGAGGCCGTATAGGGCATCTTCTTGGCAAGCCCGCCCATCTTTTTGACGTCCCTGACGCCGTCGTTCTCAGTCATTATAACGCCCGCCGACGAGAAGAGAACTGACTTCCCCACGGCGTGCGCGTAAAACTGCAAAATTGCACCCGCTACGCCGAGCGGGTTCATGGACGCTATTCCCAGCAATATGTAACCCATCTGAGCGATGCTGGAATACGCGAAAAGGCGCTTAAGATCGGACTGCCTGAAAACCAAAAGCCCACCGTAGAATATGGTCAGTAGGGCGAACGCCGCGATTATCCATTGAGCGGATGACAAATAATCGGGGAAAAGAGCGTAAGGTATCCTGATCATGGCGTATCCGGCAATACCTATCAGGTTCGGGGACAGGAGGGCGGAAATCGGTGTGGGCGCTTCGGCGTGGGCGTAAGGCAACCAAGCGTGGAAACCGAATATGGCCATCTTTATGAAAAGACCTAGAAATATCAGCGCCAGGAAGACGCCGACGTATGGCGCCATCAAACCGAGGTCGGAAGGCGCAGGGTAGAAGTTGAAGGTGTGAAGCGTCGTCCCGTATATGAAGGCCCCCGTCAGAAAAGTTAGCGCCCCCACGTGCGTCCAAATGAAGTACATGGTCGATATCCTTCCCCTTTCACCGTAGCCGTACAGCGCTATCAGAAGGAAGGACGGGACCAACGCGAGCTCGAGAAATATGTAAAACAGCACGAAGTTATTTGACTCGGCCATCCCGATCATGGAAGCGGCAAATAACGTGTAAAGAAGGAAGTAACTCCCCCAGTCTTGACTAACCCCTTCTTTGAAGCGGTTATCCATGTACGGCACCGAATATACAGCTATGGCCGAGCTCACCAGGGAAATCCCCATGATAACCGGCCAGTTCAGGCCGTCCAATAATATGGCGAATTGGCCCAGGGCCGGTGCCGAGGCGAAAACGAAGTAATAACCGCCCCGCAGCAACACCGCGTACGCGGCGTAAACCGCCGGGGCTACCATGGACAACCCGCTGACCAAGGCCAAAACCTTGGGCCCCAACCGGCGGGAGGCCGGGAGCTCTAGCAAGGCCACCGCAAACGGGACCAGCAAAGCGTAGAAACCGTAGGGCGTCACTTTTCTTCCACCTCCATTTCTTCTTGATCGAGGACCTCCAGGTAACCCTTCCTGAAGAGGGCCATGATGATACTCACCATCAGTGCCAACTCACCAGAAGAAACCCCAACGGCGAAAAGGCCTACGTTTGAACTCAACACCGGCTCTTTTAAAATCCAACCCAAATAGAGCACCAAAAGCAAAACCCCGTTGAAGCTAACCTCTAAAGAGATCAGCATCCGAATCGGATTCCTGTGCAATAATAAGCCGAGGACGCCTATTCCCACCACTATGACGGAGGCCGCCATGATCACAACGTAAACTGAGAAATTAGCGCTCACTTTTTATCACCCGTGGCCACCGTTATCGACGAGACAAGCGCCACCAAAAGCAATAGAAACAACAAGACCACCCCATAGTGCCCCAGCTCGACCAATTGCAGGGCGATCGAGCCGTAGCTTATCAAGTGGGGATATACGTTGGCCGAAGTACCGAAAAAGTAAGCCAACAGCGAACCAAAAACAACGACGCCGGCCAACCCCAATAGGCCGTACCTCGGTGCAACAAACCTGGACGCCGGCTCCCTCAGCATGGAAATGGATACTATCAAGAACAGCACGCTGGCCCCCACGTAAACAACTACTTGGACGAACGCAACGATGACAAAACCCAGGGCAAAGAAGAGTGAGGCATTAGTCAATCCCAATAACGCGAGGAAAAGCGCCGAATAAATCATGGATTTATGGCTCACTGCCAGCGAAGAGAACAACACTAGCAAAAGCGTCGCGGCGAAGAGCCCTACCTCCAAGATCGCCCTCACTTACCATCACCCCTTCCAACTTCCTCATATCTTATGCCCTTATTCGGATCGGTTTTCGCCACAACCCTCTTCGCACCCCTGGAGGGGCTCGCCGGAACCCTGAGAAAACCGTCGAAGGTCGGACGGTACTCGCTCTCCTCGAAATAGGAGATGTCGTGCACGTTGGACGTTTCAAACGCCTCTGTGGGACACACGTCAACGCAGAAATAACAGAATATGCACAACCCCCAATCTACCAAGGGCCTCTTTCTCGGCCTCTGGCTCTGGCTCTGAGCAACAGCCACCTGAGGCTTAGCCTGGGCTTGGGCTTGAGCCTGGGCCTGGGGTTGGGTTTGGGGTTGGGGTTCAACTTGGGTCGCTGAGGGTACGGATGATTTGGGTGCCGCTGGTGGCAGTTGCAACATGGTTATGGCGTTAGAAGGACACACCATCTCGCAAAGGCTACACCCTATGCACTTATCGTCAACCAACTTAAAGAAGCCCCGGTAATTCTTGGGCAGCTCCATGGCCTCCGCCGGGTAATCCAACGTCATCCTGTGTGGGTCGATGAAATATTTGAAGCCCGTTGTTAACGCCTCAAGATGTCCCTTCACCTCACTCAGCGCGCCTTCCTTCTTTGTCGAGGTTTTTTCCTCTGTCATATCTCTCACCCCTCAAATTAAACGGGACACCGCGGCCGACACTAGCAGCGACACCAGCGCCAGGTATAACACCCAGCTCCACCCTGCCTCCATGGCCTTGTTCAGCTTATACCTCGGGTAAACAGCCCTTAGGAACACCAAGAAACACATGACTATCACCGCCTTGACGAACGTCAATAGGCCGGGCAGGATAAGGCCACCCACGAAACCAGATCCTCCCATGGGCGCCCACCCACCCAGAAAGAGAACGGAAAAGAGTAAACTGTAGCTATACAGCTCTATGTATGGAACACCCATAACGAAACCGAACATCAGAGAGCTGTACTCGGTGTAAGGCCCGAATATCAGTTCGCTGTCGGCCTCCACTATGTCGTAGGGAACCCTACCGGTGGACCTTATCACCACTAATAAGTAGACTATCGCCGCCACGGGATTGAGCAAAATCCCGGGCAGAGATGACTCCTGCATATCAACCACGCGGACTAGGTCTAGCGTCCTGTAAAGCAATACCATAGATGCTATTACCAGTATGTACGGTACTTCGTAAGAGATCAGAAGATAGGCCTCCCTCAATGCCCCTATAAAGGAGAACTTATTATCCGCTGCCCAACCGGTCACCACGAGGTAAACGGGGATTACCAAGGTAAACGCGGCCGCGAGCAAGAGGGTATAAGCCGATGGGAAAATGCTGGTGTAGTCCGGACCTATGGGGATGAAAACAGTCGGCAAAACGGCGAAAGCCAGCAAGAACCCTGGGAGGAAGACGAAGGGTAAGAAGTCGGCGCCCTCAGGTATTATGAACTCCTGGAAACTGAACCTTATCATGTCGGCCAGGAGCTGAATTATACCGCCAGTCCGCTTGGAGACCCACAACGGACCGTAACGCATCTGTACCCTTGCGGCCGCCTTCCGCTCAAACCATATTATGAAAAAGGCCAAAAGTAGGATGATCACGAAGCCAGGGAATATCAGGGCATAGAATAATGACTCGAGCAAGGGCAGCCATCCCTGCGGTAGGAAGTAAAGCACGCTCATCACCTATCGGCCTCCGGTGGGAAGTAATCAATACTCCCATAAATCACCGGTACGTCTGCCAGCTTATGCCCTGGCATCACGTGAGTGAAGTACGGCAGGTTCCTAAATGAGGGTGTTACCGCTCTAAACCTGTAGGGCGTCTTACCGCCATCGCTGACCAAGTAATAGAACACTTCTCCCCTACCCCCTTCTACCCTTGATATGGCCTCACCCTTAGGCGGACTAAGAGAAGTTACCAGCGACGTAAACTTTACACGACCTGTCTCATCGTAGATCTTTTTCATGAGCGGGCTCATCCTCTTATAGTAATCCTCATAAATTACCCTTCCCTGGGGGATCTTCTTCAACGCTTGCCTTATTATAGAAATGCTTTGCTTGATCTCCTCGACCCTTATCAGTAAGCGAGCGTACGAGTCACCCTCGCTTAAAGTCGGCACCTCAAAGTCGAAATCTGGGTACGCCGCGTAGGGCGAATCCTTCCTAACGTCATATCCTACGCCCGACGCCCTCAGGTTGGGGCCTACAACCCCGAGTTCCACAGCCCTCGTCGCACTCAGCGTTCCCACTCCTTTCGTGCGGGCCTCCACCACCGGATTCTTTATCCAAATGCCCTCGTAGTCCTTCATCCTGCGCTCCAAGTATTGAAGCGCGATTTCCAGCCTGTCCGCAAAATCCTTGGGCAAGTCCCACCTGACACCACCGGGGATTATGTGGGAATAAGTTATCCTGGCCCCAGTCAACTCCTCCATTATGTCTATAAACGGTTCCCTGTCCGCCAGTGCCCACATAAACACCGTAGAACTCCCCATGAATATGCCGAAAATGGCGATACCGTAAAGGTGGCTTATTATGCGGCTTATTTCGGCGGTGATCACCCTTATGTATTGAGCCCTAGGAGGCGCCTCCAAACCCAGCAATTTCTCCAGAGCTATCACATAGGCGAGGTTCGCGTTCACTGTATCCACGAGCGCGGGCCTTTCAACAATGGGTATGGCCTTTATATAAATCCTGTCCTCGCTGAGCTTCTCTACGCCGCGGTGCACGTAACCTATATCCGGATCGACCTTGACCACGGTATCACCCTCTACCCAAACCACAATCCTCATGTGGCCAGACCCCGCGTGCGCTGGCCCGACCTGCAATTCAATAACCCCGTTCTTGAGCTCTATTTGAGAAAGCGCCTCGTACGTGAATGGGACTTCCTTCGGTAAGCTCACGGTTCGGCACCCCCCTTATTGAAGAGGTCCTCCCTCTTTTTCGAAAGCTTGAAGTCCTTTCTTAGAGGCCACTTGCCCTTGTACTCATCCGGGAGCAACAACTGCCTCAAGTCCGGATGACCGGCGAAACCAACGCCGAACATCTCATGCGTTTCCCTTTCGTGGAAAACGGCGCTCTCCCACACCGGGACTAGGGAAGGGACTTCAGGTCTCGCCCTTTCCACGTTTACCGTTAAAGCTGCCAGCATCCCCATAAGCTTGGAGTTGGTGTAGCTCGAAACGTGCCAAACCACGCTCATGCGTCCCTCAGCCGGAAAGTCAACCGCGGTCACCGAAATGCAGTGATCAAAACCGGTCTCCTTCATTTTTTTCGCCACGTCCGCCGCGTTCTTGCACTCGGTCTCGACGCGTAAAAACCCGGCCTTCTGGTCATAAACGACCTTAGCCTTATCTCCAACGAGACCGGATAACTCTTGCACTACAGCATCAACCTGCAATGATATCACCTTCTGCTCATCATCTCCGGAACCGACGTCCCCGAAGAAGCACCCGCTTGAACGCCGGGCTTAGATCCCGCGTTTTTCTTTATCTTTTCCTTAAGCATCATTATGCCCCTAGCCAAGGCCTCAGGCCTCGGCGGGCATCCTGGCACGTATATATCCACTGGCAACACGTCCCTGGCCAAAACCGTACTGTAACTGTTCCAAAAGATGCCTCCGTCGAGCACGCATGCACCCATAGCTATCACCCACTTCGGCTCAGGCATCTGCTCCCAAACGGCCCTCACTACCTTCGCCATCTTCACGGTCAGGGTCCCGTCTATTAAGACCAAGTTGGACTGCCTTGGGTTACCATAGGATAGAAAACCCAGCCTTTCCAAATCAAACCTAGGGGCGGAGGCCGCCGCCAGCTCGGTACCGCAGCAAGCGGTGACCAAGTAAGCCGGCCATAACGAGTACGTATAACCCCAATTTATAACCTTGCTGGCAAGCCTGTTCCTCTTTATGAACTCGCCGGCCTTCTTAGCCACTTCATCCAAGTTCCCGAAGTAAACACTTCCTTCTTCCTGCCCCAAATCGCTCACCTTCTCTTGCAACCCGCCGCGCCCAACTCAGCACCACGACCAACGCCACGGCCCCCCCTAGCATTAGGATACCAGATATGTAGGGCTCGGATGCGAACGCCATCCCAACCAAGAAAAGGAAAACGGAGTACGGCTCAACCAATATGAACATCAAAAGGTAAGGGTAATACTCCATTGAAAAGAAACCCCTGCCAGCTCCCAACGGAGGGTTACCGCTTTCAAAACGCTTCCTCTTCATTGGGTGTTCCGAGCCGGCAAAAGCCTTGCCTATGAGCAATACTATAACTGGGGCCACTAAGCCGATCAACACTATTATGCCTACGGCGACCACGGGATCAGCCCAACTTGGCATACTGAAAAAATTGGGAACTCAGTTAAGCTTTTTCATACCTTATCGGCTCAACGACATAATCCGATAAGGAAGACATTTCATCTTCACTAACTTATAACCCCCTGAGGAAAGATCTTTTGAACCGGAGCTAGCCCGCTAATCCCCGCGTGGAACGGGCGATTCCGCCTGCAGATCCCATTCAAAGTCAAAACGAAAGGTACCCGCAACCGTTTTCACGCGCCAACGATGCGAGGGATGACGAGGGACAATAGCCGCTGAGACCACTACGTAGACGACCCCAGCTGCAGCATCTAGCAAACCCGCCAACGATTGAGAAACCGGGGATAGGGCACGACGCTAAACCAAACGGCTTCCTTCGGGGTTGGTTAAGCTAGGACTTAAAGGATACGTCATGCCTCGATTGTACATGCCTGTTCATGGCGGCGTAACAAGAAACCTGCATGGCGCAAACGAGCAATACACCCCCCTTAAGCAACGCC
>JAWDNK010000037.1:0-10917 GCA_046534355.1 Candidatus Martarchaeota archaeon
CCGAGCTCCCTCAAAAGCCCATCCACGTCCTTTATCCCCATTTTTTGGACCTTTCCTTGGACTTCCGAGAAGCTTTTACCCTCAAGGTCTCCAATTTCACCTTTAAGTTTGGAAATGTAATCCCGCGACACGAGCTCCTCCCCTATCAAGCTGTACCGCCTAAGGACTTCGTCGGGAAGCATCTCCCTGATGGCCCTCAATGGAACTCCACGCTCCTCCGCGATCTCGGTCAAATTCACGACGAGACCGCGCCGGGTAACGTCTTCTAAATTCAATTTCTGCTTCGACAAAACGTCCTTAACCAGTTTTTCTTCCTCCTCCTTCAAGTACGAATAAACTTTTTCGGCCGGGACCCTCCCCTTGAACACCAAAAAATCAGAAGCCTTGAACGATCCGCGGGAGGCCCCCAACTCCTCGTCAACCGCCACTATGATGTCGATTCCCTGCAACTGCCTGAGCTTTTCCTCCTTTAGCTTGAGGTAGGAGGGGGTCCAGAAGCCGACTATCTCCATGTAAACCTTGTGACCGTACTTTTCAAATGAGAAATCGGGTATGAAAACGTGCTGACCAACTATTAGCGGCTCAGGCTCTCTGCGGATTTCCCATCCACTGCCCAACGACACGAAATCGGAGAAAAACCTCTCCTCCACGGAACTATCGAAAGTTCCCGTGCTCCACTGCCTGCCCGCTGATAGCAATTGGCCGTGGTGAGAAGAGCTCAACTGAAGGTCGTAAACCCTTCCTCTATTGGCTCCCAATACCTGCGCCTTTATGTCCCACCTAGACGCCATGACGATCAGCTCGAAAAGCTTGGCGATAGCGACGCCGTATCTATCCGTCAGCTTGGTCAAGGAAAGAGGCCCCTCGACCCGGACACGAACTCCTTCGGACGTGTTTAGGGCCGTATACATCAAGCCGAACGCCTTTACCCCCCTGAATACCTCCTTCCAGTGGTCAGAAACGGAAAACTCCATGAACGAAGACCTAAACAGCAGGGTCTGGGCTAAGGATAGGTTGTATTCCCTTATTAGCTCTCCGGCATCTATGGGCTGGAAATCAACTAGGGTTAGATTTTCGTCGAGATCCGCCCAAAGGGATTCCTCAAGGTCAGCTGGAGACACGCCCAGCTCGTTCGCGACCTCCTTGAGGACCAAGTCTCTATCGGTGTACCTTCCCGCTGAAGCCCTAAAAACCGAGGACCTGGCGCGGAAGGGATCGACCTTGGCGTGTGCCTCAAAACGGCACCTCCTCTCTAATAGGGAGGAAAGCCCGCGTACCAATCTGTAATCCCTCCCGACCTCTATCTCTTTTACGGCATCTTCCAGTACCCCCTTCCGCATACCGACCATCATGGAATAAGTGTCTATCAGCGCTTCCGCCAGCTCCCTCTCCTTACCGTCCGGTTGCGCGAAGGCCGGGTATACCTTACCTCTCGAGTATAGTGCCCTGAGGAGGTTCGCTTGAAGCACGGATATCACCTCGGCCCTCTACAACAAGCCCGTCGTCACCGCGCAGAAGTTTCACCTCTTCCCCCAATTCACCATGGCGGCCTCTCTCGTCTGCACCTCCTGACTTGTCTACTCCGTTTTCTTGTCCCTCTCTTTCCCCTTCCCCCTCACTTTCACTTTCCACTTCTCTATCCCCTTTCTCTTGCTCGTCCGCTTCCCCTTCCCCCTCTTCCTCCGTTCCGTCCCCGTTTTCGTACCCGTTTACATCTCCACCCATGTCTTCCTCCCCCTTTTCTTCCCACGCCAAATCTGGCTCTTCCGCGACCCTTTTCCTCCTGGCGCTGACGCGCTCCTCACTCGTTTCCTTAGATACGATCTCTATCAGCCTCGCCAACTTACCCTCTCTCTTCCTCAGCAGGCGACCAAGTCTTTGCACGAACTCCCTTCTGCTGCCCGTGCCGCTCAGTATGACCCCCAAGGAGGCTTCTGGGACGTCGACGCCCTCGTCCAGCACCTTCGAGGCCACTATGGCCTTGTAGACGCCCGCCTTATACATCTGAAGGACGTAATCTCTCTCCTCGTCAGACGTCTTGTAAGTGATGTAAGGTATGAGGAACCTACGAGATATCTCGTAAACCAGGTCGTTGCTTTGCGTGAATATGATGATCTTATCGTCTTGGTTCTCCCGAAGTATTTTTTCAAGCGCCTTCAGCTTGGCCTCGCTGTTGAAGGCTATTTGCATAGCCCTGTTCCTGGCCAAAAGCGCCTCTCTCGCAGCCGGGTCCCTGTTGCTGAGCATTATTAACTTCAGCAGGGCCTCGGGCCCCCAAGCGTATATCCTCTTCTTCCTCAAGTAGTCCAAATACAACGATTGATTTTTCTCGTATTCCGCCCTTTCAGAAGGGCTCAGCTCAACGGTGATCCTCTCTATTTTGTAATCAGAAAGGTACTTGCCCGCAAGAGCGTCGGGGCTGAGCCTGTATACAATCCCCCCCAAAAGCCGTGGCAGCTCCTTGTGAAGGCCGTCCTCCCTTTCTGGGGTGGCCGTCAGGCCAAGGCGATATGGGGAAGCGAACATCTCCGCGATCTGCCTATATCCCTCTGAAGGTAAGTGGTGGCATTCGTCAAAAATTATGAGGTAGAATTTGTTTCCCAACTCGGCAGCCCTTATGTAAGCTGAGTCGTAAGTCGTAACGGTTAATGGGTGAACGTCATAAGCATCTCCGCCGATAACGCCTACATCGATACCCATCTCTTCCTCGAGGACGCCTTTCCACTGCCATAGCAGGTCCAAGGTGGGCACTACCACGAGAGCTGACAGACCAACCAACTCCAACGCTTTTACGGCCACCAGCGTCTTGCCTGCGCCTGTGGGCAGCACCACGACGCCCCTCTTTCCGGCCATCACCCAGCGGTGAACCGCTTCTTCCTGGTAGGGCCTGAGCTTGGTGCGATGGCTAAAGGGTGGAGCTGGCAAAGGATCCATCACCCTGTCCTCGATCTCTATTCCACTTCTCTTGAAATAATCCACGAGGTCCCGATAGTAAAGAGCTTGAGCGCGATAAGCACCCACTCTCGGGTCATAGTTAGCGTAAGGCATCCCCACGTCGCCCCTTATAAGCAAAGTCCCCCTGTCGAAGAAGAGTGAGACCTTGAGCACAGATTAGGCCCTGGGAAGAGATATAACGTTATCGGGAGGTTAAGGGGGCGAAATTCCTTTGTGAGGTAGGGGATGGATAGCCCCCTTACAGAAATAGTGTTTTTATGTGAGAAAATATTACGTCCTTAATGCCCAACCTAGAGAAGAATGAGGGCTTTCCCCATGGAAGGCGGGGGAGACGCCGGGGGATGAGAAGGCCTCTGCGATGCGGGATGGAATACCCGCGGTATTCCAGGCGTAAGCGTATCGATGAACCGGGAAGCCCCGTCCGTGAGGGCGGGGTAGTTCACCTGCAAACCTCAAAAGGTTGAAAGCGCTTAGAGGGCCGCCCTCCGTAGAATCCGGCGACCCTCTGACAGAGTTCGGCGCAGCGCGTTCTTGCCCTTCCTTTGCAGCGTGAATTGGTAAGTCAAAAAGACGATGGAGATCAGCAGGGCTATCCATTCCTCCATTAGCAAAAGGGGCTTGAACGGGGGCGTCGCTTTGTTAGCGGTGGCGACGGGCAAAGGCGCGTAGGATAGGGTGGAAAAACCCGCGCCCAAATCCGGCTTTCCGACCTCCACGTAAGGGATTCCGTTCCTCAACGTCGTTTTCAAATCGAACGCCGACTCGGCCGTATCGCTGCCAAAGCCGAAAAGGTAACGCGGCAAAACGGACGAACCGTTGACCAATACGTA
The DNA here is from genome assembly GCA_046534355.1 of Candidatus Martarchaeota archaeon. Taxonomy (GTDB): domain Archaea; phylum Thermoproteota; class Thermoprotei_A; order Marsarchaeales; family UBA168; genus UBA168. The sequence goes on from JAWDNK010000037.1 coordinate 3,786, forward strand.
ACTCATGGAAAGAGAAGAGGACGCCGAGGAGAAGTAGGTTTCCTCTCCACCGTATCCGCCGCCAAAGACGAACTCTGCGTCGTAATAGTTTCCCACGGGCGTCATGGAGTAACCGCTTATGAATATTGAGGCGTTGACCAAATCGGGGACGAGAACGCGAACTGCGTCATAACATGCGTAAGCTGAACCGCCCTTGGAGTAATAGAAGTCCACTTCAACGCCGTAGCTCGTCAGGCTGACTGATGTGGCGAGGCGCAGTGTCAGGGGCAGGCCATAATTGGTGTAACCGCTGTAATAGGAGTAAAGCGACGAGGCCGCCAGTGCCCACGGCGGGACCCAGGTCTCCGTGGAAACGGCACCCCTTCCGCTTATCCGCGAGCTGCTCACGTAAGACGAAGGTGAGGTTATGTTCCATATGTTGTCTGCCAGCCGCATCTCCTCGCTGTTGGTCTGGAATTCTACCACATTCTGAAGCAGGTAGTCCTGCTGGCCCCCCGTGGTATTTATGAGCAGAACCGCGTTCAGCTGAAGGCTTGCGGAATAGGGTGAGTTGAAAAATGGGTTGTACGCCTGCAGAGAGGTTATGTTAGCCTCCCCGATTACCTCGCTGGCGCGTACGGCGTAAGCCGTAATAGTACCCGAGGAGTTGAGCACGCCGTAATCGGCTATACCTATCGGAGCTGGCACCGAAGAATAAAGGGCTTCAATTGACACAGGCACAGTCTCGTACCGCAGAACGACCACGGCGGGCGAAGAGGAGGAGCCGTTGTACGCTAAAACCAAGTAGTAGCTACCAGGATCCCCAAATTTCACAGAACCAGAAACGCTAGGACCGTAAGAATCGAAGATGGACCCGGCAGAGCCCCACGCAGTGAAGTTCCTGAACCCTGTTTGATTCAACACCATTACAGCCAGAGGTTGGCTTGAGTTGATCACGAACTTCAGCTCGACCCCCTTCCCTATCACCCGTAGGGCCTGAGAGTAATAGCTGTAAGGCATCAAAAACACCGTCTTGCTGAACATGAAGTCGGTCGAATCTTCGTCGGGTGACCGCGCGCTAGGTAAACCAAAGCGGCCAGCAGAATGAGGTAAGGCCGAAAGAAAGAACAGCATCAATAGTAAGAAAGCGGCGATCCGCAACAAGATCACCGAAATACGCCTAATTTCTAAAAAAAGCGTTTCTCGTGCACCAAACACGGGTATCCTATGGCCAACGGCCCCGCTAAATCTTGCGCCAAATTCAAGCACAAAAAACAAATCAAAAGACGAAATGAATTGAGGTAAGGCGACGCTTACTCAAGGAGATGTTGGCCTAGCTACGGCTTGACGCTTTGAACAAGGCGCTTTGAGAAAGAAAAACCCGCCGGACGCCCATATATCGCATTTCAACCGTACACGCCTTCCGTTGGCTGATGGAAACCAAGCTCAAGAAGAATTGGCCTCAGGTATTTCCCCGAAGAACTTGAGGTACAGGTAGACGTTAGCGTAACTGAGAGCTGAAGACAGAAAGAAAGGCACGTAGAGAGGAAGCGCGCTCAACAAAGCCCCGGCCACCAACGTTGAAATCGCTTGTGGGAACTGCCTAGCTGCCTGGTTCACGCCACTGGCGGTTGAACGACTCCCCTCGCTCAGCAAGGTCATCTGAAGCGACGATTGGGCCGGGATCGAAACCATGCGTATGGGAGTCGATAGAAGGTAAAGCGCAGCAGCTATGCCGGCGCTCGGTGAAAAAGGTATCGCGAGGGTTAGCGCGGAAGCCGCCGCCCTGGTGTATATAATGAGCCTCAACAAGCCGAACCTCTTAGATAGAAGGGGTGTGAAGGAAAACGCTATCCCGCTTATTATCCCGCCGGCACCCATCAGCATCCCTATCTGAGAATTGCTCATGTGGAAGAACTGGCTGAATATTATCGTCAGGAAAGGAGTAACTAAACCCATGCCGGCGCCGTTCAAAAGTCCAGTGTAAGCGAAGGCCTTAACGTAAAACTTATCCTTCTCACTCAGCGTCCCCGCCGTCGGCTTGCCCGCTTCCTTAGAAACGCCGCTTGCGGGGCGAGGCCTAAACCTCTCCTCGATGGGTAGTATTGCCAACACCGACAACGATGACAGCACTAATCCAAGCGTGAAGAGGTCGCGGTACCCTAGGAAAGAGACCACAAAAGCTCCGGCCGCTCCAGCGAAGGTGTTGATCTGGCTGTTCAGGGAATAGACTTTGGTGCGGTTACGGTTATCCGTGTTCTCGGCCAAAAGCGCGGTGAGCACGGGCGCGACCGACGCCCCCACGCCTCCTCCTACAAGTCCCCCTGCCATTCCGAATCCGCCTAGCGCCATGGAGAAGGCCAACAAAACGAGGTTCCGACTCAGCATTAAGATGGCTACGCCGAGGGGCAAGGTAACCATGTCGACTATCAGCACGAGCTTCCTGCCGTAGACGTCGCCCAGCCTCCCGACCAACAATGAAATGGCCGGGGTCGACAGCGCGCCCACCGCGAAAAGGCCGCCTATCCAGAAGGGGGATAAGTGAATCCTGTAAAGCAAATAAAGGCCTATGATGACTCCAAGAAATCCCGCTGCGAAACTCCTCAAACCACGGGCCAAGAACAAGAGGAAAAGGTTCCTCTTCGTCCCCGTCGCGACGATGTTCGACACGCTTTCTCGCCTCCGTTTGCCACCGAGCCCGTCGATATCCAAGAGTATCGCTGAGTCGATATCGACTAGAAGTAAATAAGCGTTTCGCTAGCCCGCGCAAAGGGGCCGCGGACCGCCAAACCTTCCTTGGTTTGATTCGTCATTCGAGCCGCGGCGCGCCAGCCCTCGCTGCGCCACTTGAAAACCCGCCTTCTTGTAAACGCGGAGCAGCATAAGCGGGGTGACGTCCTCCACTCCGTCGATTTTTGACACCTTATCGTTTATGAATTCCCTCAACTCCTCAAGGGATGGCGCCCAAACCGTAGCGACCAAGTCCGGCTCGCCGCCGACCTCGTAAACATCCTCTATTTCAGGTATCGACGCTATCTTCTTGGCGATACCCTCCACCCCTTTCTCCGAGTTCACGTTAAGCATCAACAGAGCGGCCGCACCAAAACCGAGTTTTTCCTTTTCCAGCACGGCCGTATAACCTATTATCACCCCTTTTCTCTCGAGGCTTTTCACCCTATCGTGAAGGGTAGAAAGGCTTACGTTCACCTTACCCGCTATCTTGGATAGGTTTATTTTTTCCCTCCCCTTGAGAGCCTCAGCTATTTCCTTATCCAACTCCTCAGATCTCTTTTTCGAGACTCTAGGCAAATGTCACAATAAGGACTGCTACGCTTATTAAGCGTTTTGACCGATTTAGACTAACGTGAACAAATCTTGTCCGGCGAGGTAATTTACGGCCGCGCATGAGATCGATCACGCGGCGGGCCGATGAGGGCTTGCAGGTTCTTGCGGTAGATCCTTTCCCTCTCTTCACTCGTCGTGGCCCTTTCCACGGCTTCTATTGCCTCTGCGTAGCAGGCAGAGCCGCGGCCCGGGCCAAAGGGATAATCGGTCCCGAACAGCACGTGATCTGCCCCAGCAAAGTCGATCAGTAGCCTCACCGAAGCCGCGCTGAAAACGGCAGCGTCGTAATACAGGCCTTTTAGATCTTTCAGCGCTTGCCTAGGGTCAAACCTCTTCTCACCCTTGTTTCCCCGGAAGTCGTTGCCCAACATGAGCAATCTGCCAGCGTAGTAGGGAATCATACCCCCTCCGTGGGAAAGGACCACCTTGAGACCGGGCAATCCTCCCACTAAACCGGAAAAAACCAAACGGGCCGCAGAGATGGTGGTATCGAAAGGCCAAGCGTAAAGGAGGTTCAGGTTATAATCCTCTCCAACCTGTCTCCAGGTAACGGGCTCGGTGGGGTGGATCATCACCACCATATTCAAATCCCTCAGCACCCTGAAAAGCCGCCAATAGCGCTGGTCTTGATCGTAGAAAGCCTTTGCCGCGTTGGAACTAAGGAGTATGCCCTTAATCCCCAAATCCCCGGATACCCTTTTCGCCTCTTCCTCAGCTTCACTCGGGTCCGTTATGGGAAGGGTGGCAAAGGCCTCCAGTCTATCAGGCGCCCGGCTGGCAGCCCTTGCTAGCCCGTCGTTGATCGCCCTCGCGAGCGCTACGGCTTCGTCGCCGCTCAGCAAATCCACGTTAGGGGGGCTGACGCTCAAAACCTGGAGGGCCACCCCCCAGGAGTCCATTTCCTTCAACCTGGCTTCCAAATCTACGTGTGCTGAGGCCTCCGAGAAGTAGGTCAGCAAATGCCCGGTTTCCGAGTCATAGAGGAAAGTCCTGCCGAACTCGTCGGGAGGGGCCAGCCTCACGTGCCCCACCCCTTTTTTCAGGAGCTCCCTCGCCTCCAAGGGGAAGTAGTGAGTATGCGCGTCAAACTTACCTTCCTTGGGGACTTCGCCCAAAGAGGTCTTTCACCTCCTCGCTCTGGTATCCCCTCAACAGCCCGCCCCTCATGAAAGGCTGATAGCGGGGAATCACCCAGAACTTCATGAGGATGACGTACGCGACGCCGGCCAAAAAGAACGTGGATAACCAGGAGTTCGCGTAAAGCATCTCCGTTACCGGGTTAACCCACAAACCCCACCTGGCGGAGTACGTCAGCACTACCGCCAGCGCGAACGATATTATCGCCGCTGGGTTGAATCCCTTCCAGTACCTGAACTTGCCCTTAGATAAGTAGACATCGGCAACCTCGAACTTGAACCTCCTGATGATCACGTAATCGAACACTATGATCCCTTCCACCGCACCCAATAGCGCCCCATAAGCCAGCAACCAGTCGTAAATGAAACCGTAGGCGCCCGAGGCGTAAAAAGTCCAGGCCCCTAGCGCGGCGCTTATGGCGATACCTATGAGTATGCCCCTGAACCAACTGAGGTGTTTTGAGTAAGTGTTCGCTATGTCGTAACCGGGTGCTATGGAGTTGGCGAACACGTTTACTACGAACATCGCCAGCGCAAAAGAGAAAAGCACGTAAAGGGAAAGCCACTTCGGCAGGAGCACCGTTGCCATCATGACCGGGTCGATTATCCCCTGACCGCCGTTTATGCCGAGCGCCATGGTCGCCCCGGACGCAAGCAAGGCCATGGCCGCGACCGCGGTCATCATGAAGGGCATCCACAGTTGCCCCCAGACCTGGGCGCGCTGTGAACTCGCAAACCTGGTGAAGTCTGGCATGCTAACGGCCATGGTGGCCCAATCCGCTATGACCGCGTTCAGGTAGGCGAACTCTCCCAGCCAGAAGCTATGAACTGGAAGCTGTATCCGCGTGATGGGCGTGAAATTCCAACCGGAGCTCTGCATGACGAAAACGAAAAGCGCGACGAAGCCAAGGGCTACGATGGGAGCGGCCATCCTGGCCAGGAATTTGAGGGGTGGTTGGGCCTTGGTCGGCGGAGAGAAATAAAAGAGGAGCACTTGAACGACTATTATCGTCAAGAAAGAAGTCCAGAACAACCTTGGGAATGCCAAAGCCAGTGAGTAGCTGTTTGCACCGCTGAGAAGTGCGACTTGTCCGCTCAACACGGCGTAAAAGCCAACGACGGCCTCCGTTATTATGTATGAAACTATGCTCCACCACCCCATGGAAATTATGGCCCTTATCCAAGACGGGATTTGGGCGCCGTATATCCCCCAGCGCGTCCGAGTCAGCTGCGGCTCGGACATGCCGTAGCGTGCCCCACCGTGAGATTGCACAAGCGTCGGTACGAGAACGATAAAGCTACCCAGGAGAAAGTCAACCAATATTTGCCACCAATTCAAGCCGAAGGAAAAACCTGCCGCCGCTAGGAACCAGGTAGGTATCACAAAAACCATACCGAACCATATGGCCGCGTAAGTCCAGGCGCCCCAAGTCCTCAAGGAAACCGGTGTCGGATGAAAGTCGTAATTCCAAAGGTATTTCTCCTCGGGGAAAGTCCTCGTCAGCTCGACCTGACCCCTTTTGGGGTAATACTTCATTCCCGAAACCGAGCGCACGTCTTCGGCCTCGGCCAAAGTCGCCACCTCCAGCTACCCCCAAAACGAGGGGTATCCGAGCAAAAACAAAGGAAGAGAAAAAAAGAAAAGGACAAAGAAAGAGAAAAACCGGCACCACAAAAAAGCGATGTTGAAAAACCATTGTGGCCCTTCTTAACCTTGCACGTTTCACGAAAACCCTCTTGATAAAAGCCCGACCTTAAAAGCGTTTTTTAACATGGTCGTGTAAAAAGCGTGAGCAGCCACAAAAGCCGAATATAAAATGCCCCTTCAATCCGACAACCCGTGCCCCCTCTGCTTCCACGCGACCTTCTGAGCTCAGGAACGCACAAAGGCCCGCCTCTCCCTTCCCCGGTACCCCCCCACTGATGCGGTAGTTACGCCCCTGGATTATGCTGGTCACCAGCGCAGAAATCGTCAGTCATTAAGTTCTCCGTTATTCTCTGCGCATTGCTGGCTCCCCACGGCTGCGTTTCGTTCCCACGAGAAAGCGCATAGTTTTTACGCAATCGACCGTATTTCACGTGGACCTAGAAACGGAGGCTTTCATCACCGAGTGCCCGGCCTCCCCCGTCCCGCACGTCCTGGCCGCATCTGGGAAAGAGGCCGCGATGGGCAAGACGACCAGCGCCTCCTTATACGTTACCAGGGCTTGCAACCTGAGGTGCAGGACTTGCTACGTCTCAGCCGGGCTTCCCAAGCCAAAAGAACTTCAAAGGGATGATTGGGAGCGCGTTATAGGGCAGCTGAAGCCGCTGGTCGACGTGGTTTATTTCATCGGGGGAGAACCCCTGATGAAGCCTTGGATCGTCGACTTGGTAAGATTGGCGTCCTCGTTGGGGATCACGCCATCCATGAGCACCAACGGCTTCTTGATGGACAAAGAAATGGCCAAAAAACTCAAGGATGCAGGCCTGGCCTCCATTCAAGTGAGCATCGACGGGGCAGATCCAGCACAAAACGACCCGATAAGGGGAAAGGGCAGCTTCGACGCGGCGATCCAGGCAGTCAACGCGGCCAGAACAGAGGGGTTGGCGGTATCGCTTTCCTACACTGTTATGGATTACAACGCCTCCGCGGTGAAGGGGATCCTAGAGCTCGCCAGGAAGCTCGGCGT